>CAYGNN010000033.1:0-5720 GCA_964351165.1 uncultured Phycisphaeraceae bacterium | reverse complement strand
TACTGGCCATTGCTGATTACCGTCCTTTGGCGCGGATCAACCGCGAGCCCCCGAAACCTGATTGCGCTGCGGTCCCTCAACTCCGAGGGCCCTGGCAGCATCCTTCTCTCCGATCTCCTCCGGCGCTGGGTAGCGTCCCTCGCGGACGTCCACCCAGTCCGGGACCCGGAGCATGATCTCCGGGAGCATCTCGCTCAGCATCGACCCGGCCAACTCCGCGAGCTCCTCCGCTGATTCAACGGTGGCGCTGGAGAACTGGATCTTCGCGTAGTACGAGTAGGTGTCCTGCAGATTGAACGCCAACAGGCGAACGCCCTCGGCGTTCGCCACCGTCCCGCCGTTGGCGATAAAGAAATACCCGGCGTACATCGTTTGCCCGCCGGTAGCGCCGTACTCCGTGATCCGGAGTTCGAGCTTGTCGAGGTCCCTGGGCAGGTGCACCCGCTGGTTGGGCCTCGACGAGTTGCTCCCGGTCTGCGCGAGCAGCACGTTGCCGTGGATTTCCTGATCCAGCGAGCTGTCGCTGGCGAACCGTGACCGATCGATCGGGACATCGAGGACCCAGGGGCCGCCGGTGATCGACATGCCGCCGCCGACGAAGCAACGCTCCGGCACGTGAGGAACGGTATCCACGCTGCCGGTGTAGTAGGCGCAGTGGAGCTCGATGACGTTGCGCTTCTGATCCTCCGCGCCGTCAACGCTGAGAATGTAATTGCGTGAGAGGTAGTTCTGCGTGCCCAGCGTCTCGAGGACTTCCTTCGAGAGCGGCGGATGCTCCTGGCCGTAGCGAGACCAGTGCTCGAACTCGATCGGCATGCTGTGGAACTTGAGGCCGGTCGCCGGTTCGATGGGCAGCTTGCGGAGCTGGAGCCCCAGCGTGTTGATGATTGTGCCCAGCGCCAGCGCGCTCGTCAGCAGCATCGCGATGCCCACGCCGTACGCCACGCCGAACCGCCTGGGCAGCGCGAACCGGATCACGCCAGCAGCAGGCTTCTTCGCCGCGGCCTGCGACTTGGCAGTCTCCGGCGTCTCGACCATCCGGTTGAGCGCCCAGGTGATGCCCATGAAGAGCAGGAACCCAGGGATCAGCCAGAGGACGCCGATGAACATGTGCGCATCGCCGACAGCGAGGTCCTGGTTGTAGAGGCTCGCGACGCCGAGCGTGGAGACCCGCAGCACGTTGGTCAGCACCGCGACCGGAGCCGCGAGGATGACCAGCGCGATGCGCTGCCACCAGTGCCTGCACGAGACGATCGCCACCGCGACGCCCAGCGCGAAGAAACCAACCAGCATGCGCATCCCTGAGCACGCCTCCGCGACGTTCAGGGGCAGCGCCTCGCCATCGCTGGCGCGGATGATCGTCAGCGTGTTGCCTGCGATCTCGGTCTCCTCAGCGCCGAAGAGCGGTCCGATGATGTTCAGCAGAACGTACGAGCCTTGCGACGCCATGATCTGCAACTGGTACGTGACCTTGAGCATGATCATCTCAGCGATCGTCACGCCGAAGAGCAGGTAGCCGATCGGGACGAAGAGCGCCCGCATCATGGTCGGACCGAGCAGGAGCAGCGTGATCCCGAAGATCGTCAGCACCAGCGAGAACCCCTGCAGCATGTGGTTGGGGATGCCGGCGATGAAGAAGAAGTAGCAGACGATGCCGAGCAGTAACGGCGCCAGCCCCGGCCAGTACGCCGTAGGCGTGAGCCGCGCGATGACCTCGCGGCGCGACCAGACGATGTACCCCGCGATGAAGGGGACGAGGTACGCGTGCGACCAGTCGGCGCTGCCGGCGCTGTGCGCATTCTGAAAGAGGAACCAGCGGAAGTAGAGCGCGATCAGCGATGCCGTCGTGATCAGGCACAGCGCGATCACCAGCGGCGACTTCCAGTGCACGCCATCACCGGTGCGCGGCGTCATCGCTTGCGCTGGCGAGGTCGGCATGGATGGTGCTGTGCTCATGGGGTTCGCTGATCCAACTGACAGAGGCGCTCAGCCCTGCGGGGATGCCCCGCTGGCTCTGGTGACAACCGCCACTCCGCAACGATCGCGCAGCGCCGGTGAGGTTCCTACGTCCCCCTGAATGCAGGGGTTCGGCGTCATGCCGCGTCATGTTGAGCCCAATCCGTCAGACTCCGATTCCCAGATGCCGGGCCGTGCGGGCCCGCCTGCCTTAGAAACCGCGATCGGTCGGCGGAGGTCCGAAGACATCGTTGCCGAAGTTGCGGTCCAGCAGGAACCCGAAACCATAGGTCGTCCGGAAGCCGCCGCGGGCGACCGCGAGGGGTCGAGCCCAGAAAGACGTGCCGATATTCACGACATCGTCTGGCTTCAGGAAGATGTCAGGCTGCGTGCCTTCGGTTATCGCAGCGAGGTTCAGCCTGATCGTCGCCTGCCGGTCCTCGCCGACCATCCTGGTCAGATCGACCTTGTTCGGGATCGCGATCGTGCTCAGGCCACCAGCGGAGATTACCGCCTTGGTCAGCGTTAACCTGCCGAAAACAGGCAGGTTATAAGTGCCGGGCCGCGTGATGCCAGGCCCACCGAGGTACACCAGGCCCTGCTCAGGGCCAGGCACCCGGATGATGTCGCCGGGACGAACCACGATGTTGTACTTCGCGACGCCCTGGATCAGAGGATCGACAGGGATTTTGATAATCCGTTGTGTGACAAGCTCTTCCGCAGAGGCGCCAGCCGCCGAAAGCGGATCAGCGCCCTCAGGCAGGCCATCGAGGCCGGCATTCGAGCGCCGGGTCACCCGGACCCACTCGCCGTTGAGGAACATCCAGCCGCCGGTGTTCTGATCAGCGCCGAGATCCAGACCGGTGGAGGTCGTGGAGATCGGTTCATCATCGAGATCGATGAGATCGATCGGCGGATCGCTGTTCTCGATCTGGGCCCAGACGTTGTCCAGGGCCGCAGGCGCGGTCTGCGGTTCCCCGCCGAATGCCCCAGGGGCTGAAACATCGCTATCGATGAGGTCGATCATCCCGAATCCGTCATCGCTGAAGCTGCCATCACCGGAATCCTCCGGCTCGGTGAGCTCGTCGATGAGATCGAGGAGGTTCGGCGCATCGTCCGCGCCATCGCCAGGCTGCGTCCTGGGCGGTTCAGGCGCCGGGATGTGCTCGAGCACCTCCGAGCCGGAGCCGCCGCGAACCTCTTGTGAGAGCGGGACTTGACGAATCAGGTAGACGTATCTGGTCGCCGGGCTGATGCCACCGGCTTCCGTAACCGCCTCCAGAATGCGGTAATCCGACGTCGGGACGATGTACCGCCCAACCCGGGGGACCTGCCCGAAGACGCTGAACGTGGCCTGACGCCGCCCGGTCACCACGATGGAGACCAGCGCATCTTCCACAAGTTCACGTTCGCTGAGCTGCTGAGCGATCCGCTGCTGCGCCTGCTCGTTGGTCAGGCCGATGATCTGGACCTTGCCGACCTGCGGGACCTCGATCATGCCGTGGCCGTCCACCTGGCGCTCGTACGCGCTGGGGACACCAGGGGCGACGATATCCCAGATCTCCAGGCCGATCGTATCGCCAGCGCCGATCTGATAGTCGCTCACCTCAGGGATGAGGTCGTCGGCGGTCACTTCGGTCGTTTCGACGAAATCGCCGGTATCACGCTCGATCACGTCGATGCGTTCGAGGATGGGGACGACGGTCGGGGTGTGCTCCCACCGCCCGACAACGCTGGGATCGAAGAAGGAGTCCGCCTCGCAGCCGACCATGCCGCCGGCGAGCGAGCCAGCGAGCAGGGCCGTCGCGCCGACCCTGGTCAGGTGACGGCTCCAATTCTGCTTCGGCAGGCGGTTGTTCTGCTGATTCAGCGATGTCACACCGGTACTCCTCACGCATCGCTCCTTCTGTCCCACAGCGACCACTCCTCGCGCCTGTCCCACGCGTCGTTCCTGATGTGCCGATCTTCCGTGCTTCGCATCGCTACCGGCGCTCCGTCGCGTGGGTCCTACGCAAGTTCATCGCGGGGTGTTCACCGTCGGACACTCCCAAGCGATGACAATCGCTCGACTTCCATCGACCGATGCGGCTTGTGCGTTGACCCGTCTGGCGCAACTTTCCGTGGCGCAGCACATCACAGAATCGGACCTCAACCACCCAACAACGGTGGTTTTGCCCGTGGCGTTCGCTCCGCGATCGCCCCTGATCGTGCGTCCTCCGGACGCAAGCACACCTGCCAGGCCTCGACCTGGGCAGATGGGTTCATTCATCCAATCGGTCGATCGCCCGGAACTTCGCCGGTTTTGTCGGAATCCAACCCATCACGCCGCCTTGGCTCGCCGCCGCGTGGATTCCTCGATCAGCACACCGATCCGACCGATATCCCGCCAGTCGAGGCATACACTCCCAACCGATGACCACGCCCCCAGCACAGCCTGTTCAACCCCTCCAGCCGGACATCGACCCCCGGCATCAGCGGGCGATGGAGTCCAGGGCCCTCCAGAGGCACCCCAGACCCCTCGGCGGCGATCCCATGCGGCGCGAGCGCTTCTTACGCAAGGCGCAGGCGCTGACGAAGCTGAGCCACCGCAACAGCGTGATGTTGTTCGACTTCGGGCAGGATGCCGACGAGCTGACCTACATCGTCGAGGAGCTGGCGCCCGGCACGCCCCTCGACGCGCTGATCTTCAGCCTCACCGACCAGGTCATCAATAACGCAGGTGGGAGCAAGTCCGTCGCCCCCATCAAGCGCAAGCCCAAGTGGATGCGGGCGAAACTCCCAGGCGGACCGGAATTCAACAGGCTCCGCAACGTCCTGCACGAGCACAGCCTGCACACCGTCTGCGAAGAAGCCGGCTGCCCCAACATGGGTGAGTGCTGGGCGCGAGGCGTCGCCACGATCATGATTCTGGGCGACACCTGCACCCGCTCGTGCGGCTTCTGCAACGTCAAGACCGGCAAGCCGCCGGTCACCGATTACGACGAGCCGAAGCGCGTTGCCGAGTCCATGCAGATCATGGTGGGGGAGGCCGGCCTGCGGCACATCGTCATCACGTCCGTCGATCGCGACGACCTCCCTGATGGGGGCGCCTCGATCTGGGCGGAGACCGTCGAGCGCACGCGCGAGATGTGCCCCGATCTGTCGATCGAGATCCTCGTTCCGGATTTCCAGGGCAACGACGCCGCGATCGACACCATCATCGCGTGCAAGCCGGACATCCTGAACCACAACCTCGAGACCGTCCGCCGCATGTACCCGGCGGTGCGCCCGCAGGCGAAATTCGATCAGAGTCTGTATGTCCTGCGACGCTGCCGCGACGCTGGGCTCGTGACCAAGACCGGCATCATGGTCGGCATCGGCGAGCGCGACGACGAGGTGCTGGATCTGCTCGATGACGTGCGCGAGCAGGCGGAGACGGAAATCCTGACGATCGGTCAGTACCTGCAGCCAACACCGAACCACCTGCCGATCGACCGCTTCGTCGAGCCGAGGGTCTTCGAGCAGTTCAAGGAGCAGGGCCTGGCGCGAGGGTTCGCGGTGGTCGAGTCCGGCCCGATGGTGCGGTCGAGCTACCACGCGGACACGCAGGCAGCGGACCTGGTGGAGCGGGTCAGGGCGCAGCGCAGCGGCTGAACAAGCCGAGTCCCGCGCGCATACCATCGCTGCGTGACTTCTCCCTCCAATTCAATCCATCAACTCAACGACGACGGCTTCATCCGCGCCTTCGAAGCAGGCGAGATTGCTCTGTGCTACTGCGACCACCG
>CAYGNN010000032.1:6623-18129 GCA_964351165.1 uncultured Phycisphaeraceae bacterium | reverse complement strand
CTCCGGAGGGCAACTGGAATACGTCAGCAAGGCGGTCCTCGCGGACGCGATCGCCGGCCGTCAGCGGATGGACTGAGCGGCGTGCGGGTGTCATCTGGTGGGCGTCATCGGGACTGATGGCGGCGTTTTCGTGTTGATTCGCCGGTTGACCATCGCTGCACTGCGCCGGCGCGGGTACATTGTTGGTTGAACACCATGCGCTTCGACACGTCCCAATCCATGAAGCTCGGCCAGTCGATGAAGCTGGCGCCCAGGATGATCCAGTCCATGGAGATCCTGCAGCTCTCCTCGCAGGCGCTCGAGGAGCGCATCGAGCAGGAGCTGGAGAACAACGCGACGCTCGAACTCGCAGGCCCTGAATCCGACGACGCCAACGAGCACGACCGCGAGGACAGCGACCACGACACGCTCATCCAGGAGCGTGAGCTTGATCTCGACAGCAGCGCCGGCGCGGACGACTTCGAGCGTCTGGGCGAGATGGAATCGAGCTACGCCGAGGCCTTCGACAACGAGTATTCCGCCGCTCGCGCCACGAGCGACGAGGGTGAGACCAGATTCCGCGAGCGGTCCCGCGAACTCGGCGACCGCGATGCGAAGATGGACGCGATGGCCAACACCGCCTCGCGCACCGAATCGCTGGGCGAGCAGCTCCGCAAGCAGTGGTCGCTCGCGGAAATCGACGAACGCACCAGGGAACTGGGCGACCTCGTCATCGGGTTCATCGATGAGGACGGACTGATCCGCACCCCCAGCGAGGAGATCGCTGAGAAGGCCCCCGCCGGGATCGATCCGCCGGAAGCGAGCGACATCGACCAGGCGATCGTGGCGCTGCAGCGCATCCTCGAGCCCACCGGGATCGGGGCCCGCGATGTCCCGGAGTGCATCCTGCTCCAGATCGATGCGCTCGAGCGCGACGAGGGCGTCTCGTACGACACCGAGCGTGACCTGATCCAGAACCACTACGACGACCTGCTCCGCAACCGCCTGCCCAAGATCGCGGAGCGCGCAGGGCTGACCGTTGACGACATCACCAAAGCGATCGAGCGGATGCACCGGCTCGACTTCGCGCCGGGCCGCCGGCTGGCCGCCGACGAGCCGCAGGCGATGACGCCAGACGTGATCGTCGTGTACGACGAGGAGTCGGACCGGTACATCCCGGCGCTCAACGACCGGACGATGCGCTCGCTGCGGATCAACGACGAGTACATCGCGATGGCGCGCGACAAGTCGGTCGAGAAGCAGACGCGCGACTTCATCAAGACCAACCTCCGCAACGCGCAGTGGCTGCTCGACGCGGTCAGCCAGAGGGCCCACACGCTGCTGCGTGTGGTGAACGTCGTCTGCAGCGCCCAGCGGGAATTCTTCGACGAGGGTCCCGAATCACTCCGCCCGCTCCCCATGACGCAGGTCGCCGATCAGCTCGGCATCCACGTCGCGACCGTCTCGCGCGCCGTCAGCGGCAAGTTCATCGACACACCCAGAGGCGTCTTCCCCCTCCGGCAGTTCTTCTCAGGGGGAACGCAGACCGAGAGCGGCGAAGAAGTCAGCTGGGACGCGGTCCGCGCGAAACTGAAGGAACTCGTGGACAACGAGGACAAGAGCAAGCCGCTGAGCGACGATGCGCTGGCCGAGGCGCTCAAGGAGACCGGCGTCGAGATCGCGCGCCGCACCGTCGCGAAGTACCGCAACCAGCTCTCGATCCCCAGCGCGAGGCTGCGGCGGAAGTTCGGTTCCGACTGATTGATTCAGCGTTGCCCTGCGAGCTTGCGGACCGTCGTGTCGAAGTTCCGCGTCATGCTGCTGAGCAGGCCGTACACCAGGAGCGCATCGATCACGCCGGCGACCACCGCGCCGATGGAGAGCGTCACGGTCAGCGCGCTGAGGCCGCCGCTGTCGAGCGTCCCCGCCGCGAGCTTGGGGTTGATGAGCACCGTGGAGGCGTTGAATGGCGTGAGGCAGCCGACGATGGGGCCGACATAGGGGATGTCGCTGGTCATGTGCCAGCCGCAGAGCCCGATCGCGCCGGCGATCCCCAGCACGACGCCGACCGTCCAGACCACCGACTTCACCGCGCCCTTGCTCTTGAGCGACCACTGCAGGCCGATCATCACGATCACCGCGATGAACCCGATGCTCACGATGGGCGCAGTCAGCGCCGCGACCGGCATCACGACCGGCAGGTTCATCGTCCCGGTGATGACCGGCTCGTTGAGCGTCACGCCATCGGCGCGCCCCAGCCCTCCTGCGAGCACGTACAGCCCGGCCAGCGCGACAGTCCCGCTGGGGATCGCGATCATCGGGACGAGGTACGCGATCAGCCCCCGGAGTTTCCCACGGAGGTACATCGCAGGCGTCACCGGCGTCGCGAGGATCAGATCAAGCGTGCCGTCCTCGCGCTCGCGCGTGACCGCGGTCGCCGCCATGTTCATCGCGACCAGCGTGACGATGAGCGTCTCGGCGCTGACTGTCGCTGCGAGCGCAAAGCGGAACTCGTCGTGGGTGAATGTCCCATTGTGATAGGTGAAGATGAGCCACAGGCCCCACAGCGCGCCTGCTGCGATGAACGACCACCTGGCGATCCAGCGTTTGAGGGTCAACCCCCGCGCCACGGCCTCCGCCCACGCGATGGGGTTGTGCCAGACAGTCCGCGGCGTGTGGCCATCGCGCTGGGCGCCGCCGCCGCCCATGAACTTGCCGAGCCGCTTCGTTGAGCGTCGCTCCTTCGCCCCGATCATGCGCACCGCGCCGGCGCTGACGCCGAGCATGATGGCGCTGAGCATCCCGCTGACGACGCACCAGGCGAGCACCGGCGAGCCGAACCAGAACCGCCTGATGAAGGACATCGATGCGAGCTCCGATTCCGAGGGCGTCGCGTAGCTCGTGGGGCTCAGCAGCGCGTTGAGCGCGAGGAAGGGGTTCAGGGGCGTCAGGGGCGTGACCTGCCCGCCGTACCCGGTGCGGAGGCGGAGGTCGATCGCGAGCGTGACAGCGATGTACATGACGATCGCGATGTAGAACGCGAAGACGGCGCGCTGCCCTGCCAGGCGGTTGACGCTGAGCGTGATCGCGATCGCGCCGACGAGCAGCGCAAAGCACAGCGAGATCGCGTAACTCGCGAAGATCGAAGCGCCAGGGACTCCGCCGAAGTACTGGGTGATCGCGAAGAGGGGCAGCGACGCGAGCAGCAGGGCGATGATGAAGAACATGCGCCCGATGAAGTTCCCCAGCACGACCTGGCTGGCGCTCAGCGGCGTGGTCAGGAGGATCTCCCACGTCCTGGGGTTGGCCTCCTGCGCGATGGCGCCGGCCATGAAGACCGGGGCGAGCAGGCTGATCAGGGCGATCTGGAGGTACGCCGACCACTGGAACGCCTCGGCGCCTGCGGCCGCGAGGTCGCGGTAGCTGAGCGTCCCCTGGCCTGCCTTGATCAGCAGGAGCCAGAGCAGCACGCCGATCAGGGCGGCCAGATACCCCGTCCGGAGGTACATATGGCGCGTCCGCCGGGAGCCGCCCTGGACGATTCGGACCACGATCGGGTTGGCGGGCCCCAGCCTGAGGAGCCATCGGAGGGCGGCGGACATGACTCGATCCTACGCCGAAACCACCCAGGCAGTTGCATCGGGCCTCCTCCCCTTGACGCCGGGGCAGCGCCTCGGTTTCCTATAGAGATACCCCTGCCACTGTCGGGAGGGGAAAACGTACGCAATCGCCCTTCGCATTGGAGAGTGGGCGGAGACGACGACGCCGATCCGGAACCCCACTGGCGCGAGCCAGGGGACCAATCGGCCGACATCCTGAGTTGGCACTGCCGCGTCGCTTGCGATGGGATCCTGTCCCTGCTGGCGCCGCTCGATCGATCCTTGGCCTTTGGTTGTTTTTCCCTGTCCGAATCCCTGATCCCGTTTCCTGATCCCAGAAGACAACCGCCACCGCCCTTCGCGATGCGCCGCCCAAGGCGTGCGCACCGCGACAGGCAACGCCAGATCGGCTTTCGCAGCCCGCCATCCCGTCTCTCGGCGCCCTGATCGCGCTGCGCTCTCCCTGCCTGGGTTTCAACCGTTGGCGATCATGCGCTGGCGGCAGGAAAGAGCGGGATGCTCGAGATGACAACCAACCTGGACACCATCGCGACGACGATCGCGCAGGCCGACGCTGGCAGTGGGGGGATGAACCCCATCCTGATGCTGGTCATCGGCCTCGTCATCGGCGCTGGCGTCGGCGTGGGGCTGATCCGCCTCATCGCCGGTCAGACCATCGCCGCGGCCAAGAAGCAGGCCGAGGACATCGTCCAGCGCTCGGAGGCGGACGCGATCACCGTCGCCCAGAAGGCGGAGCTGGAGGCGGACAAGCGGATCCTGGAGCGCAAGGCGGAATTCGAGAAAGAGACCGAGAGCACCAGAAGCGAGTTCCGCGAACAGGAGAAACGTCTGACCAAGCGCGAGGACACCCTCGACCGCAAGCTCGACTCGCTGACGACCAAGGAAGAGCAGCTCGACAAGCAGAGCGAGAGCCTCGCCAAGCGCGAATCCTCGATGCACAAGCGCGAGCAGGAGGTCGAGTCGGTCCTCCGCCAGCAGCGCGACCAGCTCCTGCGGATCACCGAGCTGAGCCTCGACGAGGCGAAGGCGCTGCTGCTCGAACGCGTCGAGGACGACGTCAAGGACGAGGCGGCGCGCATGTCGCGGCGGATCCTCGACGACGCCGAGCGCGACGCGAAGGACAAGGCCCGCGAGGTCACGCTCAACGCGATCCAGCGCTTCGCCGCCGAGACGACCGCAGAATCCACTGTCCGCGCGATCCCGATCCCCTCCGACGACCTCAAGGGCCGCATCATCGGCCGCGAGGGCCGGAACATCCGCGCGATCGAAAAAGCCACCGGCGCGGACATCATCGTGGACGACACGCCTGGCGTGATCATCGTCTCCTGCTTCGACAAGGTCAGGCAGGCGGTCGCGTCCGAGGCGCTGCAGAAGCTCGTCGCTGATGGCCGCGTGCACCCGAGCCGGATCGAGGAGGTCGTCGAGGGCGTCCAGAAGGACATCGACGAGCGCATCATCAAGCACGGCAAGGACGCGGTGCTCGAAGCGAAGCTCCGCGGCATCCACCCCAAGGTCTCCGAGGCGATGGGCCGCCTGCACTTCCGCACGAGTTACGGTCAGAACGTGCTGCGGCACTCCATCGAGGTCGCGTTCCTCTGCCAGATGATCGCCGACCAGATCGGCCTCGATGGCCAGATCGCCCGCCGCTGCGGCTTCCTGCACGACATCGGCAAGTCGATGGACCACGAGATGGAGGGCGGCCACCCCAAGATCGGCATGGACTTCGCCAAGCAGCACGGCGAGAAGGAGCCCATCCTCAACGCCATCGGTGGTCACCACGCGGACATCCCGTCCATCTCGTTCTACACGCCCATCGTCATGGCGGCGGACGCGATCAGCGGCGCCCGCCCCGGCGCGCGGCGCGAGTCCTACGAGAAATACATCCAGCGTCTCGAGCAGCTCCAGGGCATCGCCGAGCAGCATCAGGGCGTCACCGAGGCGCACGCCATCCAGGCGGGCCGCGAGGTGCGCGTGATGGTGGACGCGAAGAACGTCAGCGACGACCACGCTTTCCAGATCGCGCGCAAGATCGCGGATCAGGTCAGCGACGAGATGACCTTCCCAGGAGAGATCCGCGTGACCGTCCTCCGCGAGACGCGCGCGATCGAGATCGCCAGATAACCTTCGAGCGAGATCCCGATTCGTGGGATCGCAGGAGCCCCGCAGCCCGATGACCGAGCCGCAAGGACAACCCGGTTCGGGGCGCGACACCGCCCGGTTCGTCCGGACGGCGCAGCGGCTGCTCCATGACGCGAGACCAGGCGATGCGGTTCGCCTGCTCGTCACCGCGATCCGCTCGCACCCCAAGGACGGCCCGCTCCGCTTCCACCTGGCGAGCGCGATGCAGGCGTCCGGCCGCGTGATCGAGGCGACGGAGATGTACCGCTTCGCCGCGTCGCTGCTGCCTGGGCGCGCCGAACCGCTGGTGGCGCTGGGCCGATCGCTAGAGCGCATCCGCAAGCCCAACGAGGCGGTGGACATCCTCAACGAGGCCATCGCGCTCGATTCCTCCGACGAGCGGTCGAACCTGCTGCTCGAATCGCTCGCCAAGCGGCTGGCGCACCTGGAGGCGGCGCGCGAGCGACTCCGCGCCACCACCAGCGAGCAGATGCCGGCCAAAATCCGCGGCGCTGCGCTGCTGGAACTCGGCGCGACGCTGGACTCCCTGGGCGAGCACGCGGACGCCTTCAGGGCCTACAGCCAGGGGCACCAGGTGCTCGCGCTGACGCCTGAAGTGATGAAGCATCAGGTGGGCGTGCTCCCAGCGAAGATCCGCAAGGCGACCGAGGCCATCACCCCTGAGCTGGTCTCGGGATTCAAACGAGACGATTCCCCGACGAGCCGCACCGCGCCGACGCTGCTGGTGCGGCTGCTGCCAATGACCAGGGACCGCGCGATTGAAGCGCTGCACGCGTCGCCAGGCATCGCGGTCAACACCTCCGCGCCGTGCATGGCGCAGACCGTCCGTGCGCTGGAGCAGATGGTTCCTGAGGCTGCGGAGAACCCCGCGGCGATCGCGAGCCTCTCGCGCTCGGAGATCGCCTCGCTCCGCGCTAGGTACTGGACGGGCGCGGAGAAGGCGGCGACCGCCGAGCGCCTCGACCGCGAGCCGATGGTGGACGCGGCGCCCCTGAACATCATGCACATCCCGCTCTTCAGGGCGCTCTTCCCGAACGGCCGCGTGATCCTGTCGATCCGCGACCCGCGCGACATGGCGATCAACTGCTTCTTCCACCGGTACTCGTACAACGCGCTCTCGGTGAACTTCATGCAGCTGGGCGCTGTCACGTCGTACATCGCGGACATCGGCGCGTACTGGGACACGATGGCCGAGTCGATCGAACTCCCGACACACGTCGTCAGGGCGGAGGACATCGACTGGTCGCCCAGGGAAACGCTCTCGCGGATCATGGGGTTCCTGGGGCAGCCTTACCACTCGGTGCTGGACCGGCTGATCATCCGCAGGGCGCAGGAACTCTCGTCCGAACCACCCAGGACGCCCAAGGACTTCGCGCTGCTCGAGCCGCTGCCCAACCGCTGGACGTTCTACCGCGACGAGCTGCAGCCCTACGACGAGAAGCTCGCGTCGATCATCAGCCGGTTCAACTACACCGGCTGAGCGCTGGAATCCGCGCAAGAAACAGGGCGCCCCTGCGAAGGAGCGCCCTGCAATTCTGCATTCAGGATCGATCGAAGCTTACTTGTCCTCTTCCGCGATGCCGAAGCCGGAGCGGTCGGGGTACGCCGGGCGCGCAGGGTGCGTGTACCCATTGCGCTCGATCTCGCTGAGCATCAGCTCGATCGCTGCGTCCAGCTGCGGATCGCCGCCATCGACCATGAGCGCCGGGTCATCGATGACCTCGATGTCAGGGTCCACGCCGTGGCCCTCGATGCCCCAGGTGCCGTCCTTGTCGTAGTACGCGAAGGAGGGCACCGTGACGCCAGCGCCATCGATGAAGCTGGGGTTGCCGGTGTAGCCGACGAGGCCGCCCCAGGTCCGCATGCCGATGAGCTTGCCGAGGCCGGTCAGGCGGAAGTACGAGGGGAACGCGTCGCCGCCTGAGGCGCTTGGCCCGTTGATGAGCATGCACTTGGGGCCTCGGTGGCCGTCCGGCGGCCACTGCCAGTCATCGCCGTCACGCACCGCCCAGTAGTTGGTGATGGGGCGGTTGAGCAGCTCGATGAACCGCGTGGGGATCTGCCCGCCGCCGTTCCAGCGGTCATCGATGATGAGCGCCTCCTTGTCGAGCTGGCCGAAGTACTGACGCATCAGGTCGCTCTGGCCAGGCACGCCGGTGTTGATGACATAGATGTAGCCGACACGGCCGTCGGTCTGCTCGTCGACGTGGCGACGCATGCCCTCGATCCACTCGCGGAACCGCAGGTGCATGTCGCTGTTGAGCATCTCCACAACAACATCACGCGGCGCCTCGCCGGTCTCGCCCTCTTCGAGGTCCTCCGGGTTCTCGCCGTCCATGTGGGGGACGGAGGCGACGGTCAGCGTGACCGTATCGCCGCCGAGCCCGATGAAGGAGGCCCAGATGTCCTTGGAGGTGTCGATCTCGACGCCGTTGATCGCGAGCAGGAAATCGCCCACGCTGACATCGACGCCCGGTTGGCTCAGGGGCCCGCGCGCGTCGGCGTCCCAGTCAGCGCCCTCGTGGATGTGCGTGATCTGGTACGCGCCATCGACGAGCTCGAACTTGCAGCCGAGCGTGCCGACGCCGACCGACGGCTGGCTTTCACCGGTGGGGCCGGTGCGGTAGTACGCGTGGCCCACGTTGATCTCGGAGATCATCTCGCGGATGAGGAACGCGACGTCGTCACGCGTGACGCAGTCGTCGAGCATCGCCATGTAGTGATCGCGGATGCCAGCCCAATCGACGCCGTGCATCGTGGGGTCGTAGAAGAAGTCACGCTGGCGGCGCCAGGCGTCCATCATCACCGCTTCCCACTCCTCGCGGGGCGTGACGACGACTGTCATCCCCCCGGTCGGCACGCGCTCACCGCTCGATCCAGCGCTGGCGCCCTGGATCGAGGCGCCGGAGCCGCTGAGGGTCAGGACGTTCTTGCCGTCGGGGGTGAGGATGTAACCGCCGATGCCGGTGGCGACGTTCTTCTCTTCAGGGTCGTCAGCGGAAGGATCGAACAGGACATCTTCTCCATCATCGACGCATTCCGATACATTGCGACACGCCGCCATTGCCGAAGCGGACGAAAAGCAGCGCATCGGAGCTGTTGACGGAAAGGCCGGTCAGGTTGCCAGGCTCGAGGGGGAGCTGGATGCCGCGGCGCTCGAAACCATCGAGATCGATCTCGACACGCTCGGCCGCTTCGCTCTCCTCGCCTTCCTCGTCGCTGTCCTCGCCATCCGGAGCGCCGACCACTGTGCGCTCGCCCTTGAACTGGGCGCTGAAATCGCCAGCGCCGGCGTCCGCGTCGAGCGACTCGCCGTTGATCCGGATGGTGACATTCAGCGGCGGGAAGTCGCTGGAGCTCATCGTCCCGGTGATCGTCCCGGCGTTGTACGTGCCGGCAATCTTCCCGACGTACTCCTGGGTGCTGAACGTGCCGGTGACGCTGTTGTCGCTGTGGAGGCGGAGGGTGAGCGAGTATTCCACGCCCCCAGCCGGGATTGGCTCATCGCCGGTGATCCGGCCTTCCCAGGTGCCGGTGACGCCGTCGTCCTCAGGCTCCTCGGCATCGCCGTTGTCGCCCTCGTCGTCGCTGTCTTCATCAGCCTCGTCGGCTTCCTCGTCGCTCTCCTCGTCCTCGTCCCACGACTGCTCGTCGGATTCCGGCGCGAAGGGCGAGGCGGTGTCCGCTTTGAGCGGCACCGCGATGATGGAGTTGGGGTTCTCGTAGATCCACGTCGTGTCCGGCGTGTCGGAGTACGTGGGGGAGAAGTTGATCGCTGTGACGTAGTACAGGAACTCGCCCTTGCGATCGAAGGTGGGATCGCTGGTGCTGAGCATCCCGTTCGTCACCTGGTGCGATTCGCCGCTCTCGGTGTCGTACAGCATGATGACGCTGTGGGGGTTGGGCATCGTCTGCGACATGTCGTAGGCGATCCACCGGCTGTCGTGCGACCAGCTGATCGTCGAGCGAGCGTTCTGCGATGGGTTCTTGGCCACCATCTTGCTCTCGCCTGTCTCGACGTCGAGCAGGTAGAAGGCGCCCCCCTTGTCGTGGAAGACGATCTTCTTGGAGTCAGGCGACCACGAATCCATGTAGCGGTACGAATCGCCGTTGCTGGTGAGCTGGCGCGTCTCGCCCTTGCCATCGGACTGCGTGATGAAGATCTCGTACTCGCCGGTCTCGTCGCTGAGGTAGGCGATCCAGCGCCCATCGGGGCTCCAGATCGGGTCGCGCTCCGCGACGCCGCTGGTGCGCGTCAGGTTCCTGGGGGAGCCGTTCTTGGCAGGGAGCGTCCAGATGTCGCCCCTCGCCTCGACAGTCGCGCGCTTGGCGCCAGGCGCGATATCCCAGCCCATGATGAGCTCGCTCGCGTCGTAGCGCTGGTCGGCGATCGCAGGACGGTCGCCTGGGATCGTCACCTCGATGGCGCGCGACTGCTTGTCGCGCAGGTTCAGCAGGTACAGGTCCGAGCCGTTCTGGAAAACGATCTCGCCGCGGCCTCGATCGCCTGGGCCGATCGAGGGCCACTTGACGTCGTAGTCGCGGAACGAGGTGATCTGCTCGTGGCGTTTGGTGTTGGTGTCGTACGCCCAGATATTCAGCCGGTGCTCGTCGCCTCGGTCAGAGAGGTAGTACACCGTCTCGTTGTGCCACATGGGGATCGAGTCGGTGCCCTCGAAGTCGGTCATCCGGAGCGACTCGAAGGTGTTGATGTTGAAGAGCCAGATGTCGCTCGCCCAACCGCCGCGGTAGCGCTTCCAGGTGCGGAAGTCCCGGGGGTGGGGGGTGTACGCCAGCCAGTTCCCATCGCCGCTGAGCGCGCCGTTAGCGCCGTAAGGGATCGGGAGCTTGCTCGGCATCCCGCCCTCGGGAGAGACAGTGAAGAGCTGCTCCTGCCTGCCCTGGCCCTGTCCTGAGAACCCGTTGGAGGAGAAGAGCAGGTCGCCGTCAGCGGTCCAGCCGTTGAGCTGCTCGTTGGCCGGGTGGTGCGTGATGCGCTTGGCGACGCCGCCCATCACCGAGATGGTGTAGAGGTCGCGGTCGCCTTCGTAGTTGCCCACGAAGCCGATCGTCTGCCCATCCGGGCTGAACTTGGGGAACATCTCAGCGCCGGGGGGCGAGGCGAGGGGCCTGGCCATCCCGCCTGCGCGATCAACGACCCAGAGGTCGTTGGCGTACACGAACACGATGTGCTCGGCGCTGACGTCGGGGTAGAGCAGCATGCCGCCGTGCGGATCGATGTCCGCGCTCGCGGCCGGCGCGCCCAGCACAGCGCCGGCCACCAGCGCCGCGGCGCCCAGCAGGCCGCCGCGTCGGCGGGCGTGGTGAGGAACAGTCGTCATAAGCAAAGGTCTCCAGTCGGATGACAAAGGGGCCTCGAAGGGCGAGGCGATCGATTCGGGGGACCCCCTCCGGCCGCGCCAGCCTGTACCGCAGGCGCGGAAGCCCCGGGATATGGGAGGGGACATCCTACATACCGATTCGGCGGGCAAGATTTTCAGGCAAAATCATTGCGCTGATGTGATCCAGCCAATCCGCTGTACGAGTTGGAGGGCCACAATGACGAACGAGATACAGACGATGACGCTTGTGCAGACACCGAAAAACACACCCAGTGCGATTGTCCATACAGGTTTGTCCCGCAAGCGGTTACGGCCGCGGAGCAGCCCATTGCGGAGCCTTCCCACCTCGTCCTTGAGCTGCGCCAGCTCCGCCCGGATCGCGCTCAATTCCGTCGATCCCTGGTACGCCTCGACAGATTTCACCGC
>CAYGNN010000032.1:0-6613 GCA_964351165.1 uncultured Phycisphaeraceae bacterium | reverse complement strand
CTTCTGATTCGCTGACGCCTCCGAGTCCGCCTCGAGCAGGTACTCGATCGCTTCGTCCGTCGATCGCTGCGTTCCCTTGATCCACCAGAGGGCCATGCGGTTGTCCTTCCTGCTCAAAGCCCGACCGGTTCAGGTCGCCGAGCGGATCCACCCGCCGCCCAGCACCCGCTGGTCCGTCTGGGGGTCGTAGCACACGACCGCCTGCCCAGGCGCCACCGCGATCTGCGGCTCGGCAAATCGGATTTCCAGCGTGTCCGAACCTTGGTCCACCTTCGCCTCCGCCTGGACTGCGCTGGAGTTGTACCGGATCTGCGCCATGACCGGCCGCCAGTCTTTGAAGGTCTCGACGCTCTCCAGCCAGTTCAGTTCCGCAGCGAGCAGGCCATTCGATTCGAGGTCCTGCTTCGCGCCGACCGTCACTGTGTTCGAGGCAGGGTCGCGCTCGACGACGTAGATGGGATCACCCGACGCGATGCCGAGGCCCCGCCGCTGGCCGATCGTGAACCGGTGCTGCCCCTGGTGCGTGCCGATCTCGACGCCCTCGGTCGTCAGGATCGCGCCCCGCTGCGCCGCGTTCGGCGCCTGCCGCTCGACGAAGCCTGCGTAGTCGTTGTCCGGGATGAAGCAGATCTCCTGCGAGTCCGGCTTGTTGAAGACAGGGAGGTTCCGGTCCTCCGCCATCTGCCGGATCGCCGGCTTCTCGAACATGCCAACCGGCAGCAACGACTGCGCCAGTTTCTCAGGGGGCGTCCCGAAGAGGACGTACGACTGGTCCTTGTTCCCGTCGATCCCGCGCAGCAGCGCCGGGGCGCCCTCGTGCTCTTCGATGCGCGCGTAGTGCCCCGTCGCGACGTAATCGGCGCCGATCTGCCGCGCGTAGTCGTGCAGCTTGCCGAGCTTGAGCCAGTCGTTGCACCGCACGCAGGGGTTGGGGGTTCTTCCTGCGAGGTACTCGCCGACGAAGTACTCCTTGATGCGACCGAAGTCCTTGCGGAAGTTGCAGACGTAGAGGGGGATGTCCAGCTCCGCCGCGACGATCCGCGCATCGACCGCGTCGCCCACCGAACAGCACCCCTGCTTGTGCGCCTTCCTCTTGGAGGTGTCGCAGGCGCCCTCGCCCGGGACGATCCCCTCCGGCTCGTCCTCCTCGCCCAGCCGCATGAAACAGCCCACCACCTCGTGCCCCTGCTCGACGAGCAGGGCCGCGGCGACGGAGCTGTCCACCCCGCCACTCATGGCGACGAGGACCTTCCCTGGATGTGCCGAATCGGAGGGCATCTGGGCAATCCTAGGCGGACAGGATGGGTGGCCCTGGAAGGGGGAGACGCCCCGATCCAACCGCTAAGATGCGGGAATCAGCCGGCTGTTCTCCCCGGCTCCCGAAGGACTACCGCCTATGTCGATGTTCACCCGCTGGCGCGGCAAAGCCGCGTCGGTTGACGCCCCGCAGCCCCCGATCTCCCCTGCCCCCAGCGCCGGCGATGTCGCGCAGCGCGACGATCAGATCCACGCCATCGGCGCGGAGATGCTCAGCCTCGCGCGCGCCAAGACATCGCTGCTCTCCTCAAAGTTCTGGTCCGACAAGCTCATGGACTGGGCGATGCAGGACCACGACTTCAAGGTCCAGCTCTTCCGCTTCGTTGACGCGTTCCCCACGCTCACGACCCCTGAGATGGTCCACGATCACCTCGTCGATTACCTCAGCCAGCCAGGCGTGAAACTCCCGCCGGGGCTCAACCTGGGATTGAAAGGGGGCGGCATCGCCAAGGGGCTGATGACCAGCACGATCTCCGGCCAGATCAAATCGATGGCCGCGAAGTTCATCGCAGGGACCGATGCGCACAGCGCGATCCCTGGACTCGAACGCCTCTGGAAGAACGGCGTTGCCTTCTCCGTGGACCTGCTGGGTGAGGCATGCGTCTCCGACGCCGAGGCGGACATGTACCGCGATAAGTACCTCGACCTCGTGGGGAACCTCCCAGATTCCGTCTCGGCCTGGGCGCCCAACGACCGGCTGGAGCGCGATCACCTCGGCGTCGTGCCTCGTGTGAACGTCTCGGTGAAGATCAGCGCCTTGAGCGCGAAGTTCGACGAGATCGATCCGGAGGGCGCGATCAACGACGCGATGGGCCGCCTGCGCCCGATCCTCGAGCTCGCCAGGGACAAGGGCGTCTTCATCAACTTCGACATGGAGTCGCACCGCCACAAGGACCTCACGATCGAGCTCTTCCAGCGCTGCTGCGAGCAGATCGACTTCCACGCGGGCATCGCGATCCAGGCGTACCTCCGATCGGGCGACGCCGATGCGCACAACATCAGCGAGTGGGCGAAGCGGACCGGCCGCCGCGTGACTGTGCGCCTCGTCAAGGGCGCCTACTGGGATTACGAGACGATCCACGCCGAGCAGGAGGGCTGGCCCTGCCCTGTCTGGTCGAACAAGCGCGAGACGGACGCCTGCTTCGAGCGCATGTGCGAGATCTTCCTGAACTCCACGCCCCGCACGCCGGAAGAAGGCGGCGTCACCCTCGCGCTGGGGTCGCACAACGTGCGCTCGATCGCGGCCGCTGTCGTCGTGATGGACTCGCTGCTGCTCCCTCGCAACGCGATCGAGCTGCAGATGCTCCACGGCATGGGCGACGAACTGAAAACCGCCGCGGCCAAGATGGACCTGCGCGTCCGCGAGTACATCCCGGTTGGGGAGATGATCCCTGGCATGGCGTACCTCGTGCGCCGCCTGCTGGAGAACACGTCGAACGAGTCGTGGCTCAAGGCCGGTTTCCTCGACAACGCCAGCACCGCCGACCTGCTCCGCTCGCCGCATGAAACTGCTCCCTCTCCCCTTGGGGGAGAGGGCCGGGGTGAGGGGTCTTCAGGTAGTAGCGAAGGCTCGGATATCTCCCCCGACCGCCTCGACGCCGCCCCCGAGCGCCACAACCTCGCCCCTGCGATCGAAGGCGTGGGCGACAACCGCCCCTTCTACACCGAGCCGATGCGTGACTTCGCAGACGCCGCCCAGCGCGAGGCGTTCGGCGCTGCCGTCGCGAGGGCGACCGTCCCGAAGATCGCCAACGACAAGACCCCGGAAGACGCCGCCCGCGCGGTGGGCGTCGCGCACGACTTCTTCCCGAAGTGGCGCGACACCGATCCGAGGGAGCGCGCAGCGGTCCTGACGAAGGCTGCCGCGATCATGCGCACGCGCCGCGATGAGCTGTCCGGCGTCATCATCAAGGAGAACGGCAAGACCTGGCGCGAGGCGGACGCCGACGTCTGCGAGGCGATCGACTTCTGCGAGTACTACGCCCGCACCGCTGTGCCGCTCTTCGAGCCGAAACGCCTGGGCCGATTCGTTGGCGAACTGGACCAGCTTTGGCACCAGCCGAGGGGCGTCGCTGCGGTTATCGCGCCGTGGAATTTCCCGCTGGCGATCTGCACCGGGATGACGACCGCAGCGCTCGTGACAGGCAACACCGTCGTCGTCAAGCCCGCCGAGCAGACGCCTGGGATCGCGTGGATCATGGCGGAGATCCTGTGGGAAGCAGGCGCGCCGCGCGAGGCGCTGCACTTCCTCCCAGCGCCAGGCGAGACGACCGGCGCGGCGCTCGTGCGCGACGGGCGGATCAGCGTGATCGCGTTTACAGGCTCGAAAGCGGTGGGCCTCGACATCATCCAGGCGGCTGGGATCACCCCCGAATCGCAGCCCTTCGTCAAGAAGGTCGTCTGCGAGATGGGCGGCAAGAACGCGATCATCGTTGACGCGAGCGCGGATCTGGATGAGGCGGTCCTCGGCGTCCGCGCCAGCGCCTTCAACTTCCAGGGCCAGAAGTGCAGCGCCTGCTCGCGCGTGATCGTGCACGAGTCCTGCTACGACCTCTTCCTCGAACGCCTGGTCGAATCGACGCGCTCGCTCATCGTTGGCGATCAGACGAAGCCCGGCACGGACATCGGCCCGGTCATCGACGAGGACTCGGCGAACAAGATCAACCACTACATCGAGCTGGGCAGGAAGGACTGCCGCGTCGCGCTGGGGCTGGAAATCCCCGAGGGCACGTCCACGAGCGGCGATTCCTCGGAGGGGTTGCGGTACGTCTCGCCGCACATCTTTGCGGATGTCGATCCCAGGCACCCGGTCGCGAACGACGAGATCTTCGGCCCGATCCTCGCGGTGATCAAAGCGAAGGACTTCGACGAGGCCCTGCGCATCGCCAACGACTCGCCCTACAAGCTGACCGGCGGTGTCTTCAGCAGGAAGCCCAGCAACCTTGAGCGCGCGCGCAAGGAGTTCCGCGTGGGCAACCTGTACCTGAACCGCACGATCACCGGCGCCCTCGTCGGCCGCCAACCCTTCGGCGGCTTCGGCATGTCGGGCGTCGGCTCGAAGGCCGGCGGTCCGGGTTACCTGCTGCAGTTCGTCGAGCCGAGGGCGTGCGCCGAGAACACGATGCGAAGAGGGTTCGCACCGGAGTTGTGATCAACCGCGATCAGTACTCAAACTTCGGCGCCCAATCCCCAGCCCCGTTCTCGAAGAGATCAGAGAGTCGCCACGCGCTGCAATAGTCATCGCCGGGCCCGAAGTGGTCCATGTCCCTGGCGAACTCGGATTCGCTGCCAGAAACCACCGGGAACGTCCAGCCGCGTGACTTTGCGAACTCGTGCGCCTTGGCGTGGTCGTCCGCCGAGCAGAGGGCGAACCCTGCGCGGTCGTGGAGCGGCTTGGCGAGCCCATTGAACCCATCCGCCCAGAGGGTGCACCAGGCGCAGCCGCTGCCCATGTTGTGGACGACGAGCAGCTCATCGCGATCGCCGAAGAGTTCGCTCAGCTTCACCGGCGTCCCAGCGCCGTCGGCGCTGCGGAACTCGTAGTCCTGCACCGGCTCCGGCTTCGCGTTGCGTCTGGCCTCGCTGAGCCTGGCCTTGACGTCCATGAGCTCTTTCGACAGTGCGGCGATGTCGTCGTTCAATGCGATCTCCAGTCGATGACCACGCTGGCGGTCACCGGTTCACGTAGTAGCGGTTGCGGTTCTTTTCCAGCTCGATCAGCGCGCCCTGGCAGGCCTCGAAGTATTCCCTGAGGTCCTTGTGCTCGACGTTGCGCTGCAGGCCCAGTTTTTCTGCGCGCTGGAGCATCCGTTCGATCCGCTCCGTCTGACGCAGCAGGATCCGCCAGTTGTTCATGCACTTGTCGGTGTTCTCGCGCCACGCGATCTGCGACGCGGAGACCAGCAGGTTCGTCTCCGGGTCATAGGTGTACGTGAAATTGCCGGGCGAGGACTGGACCGCGCGGTCCTGCATCGCGCCCAGCTCCTCGAACGCGGTGTTGATGTCCTCGATCAGCTCCTCGCGCTTCGTGCGGTTCTGCTCGAACGCGCGGTGCGCCGCGGCCATCGCAGCAGCGCCGATGTTCCCGGCCGGTTCCCAGCCCTCGGCGTTCACGTGGGCGCCCAGGGCGACCAGATCGCCTGGGTAATCGCCGGCCATCCCGATCGAGTGCGCCTGCTCGCCGGTGAGCGTCAGGACGGTGGCCTCGCCATCTGCGATGATGAGCTGGTCCGCCGGGAGGTCTTGCGGCTCGCGCACCGCGTGGCGCGTTTCGCCCTGGTCGTTCTTCCAGACGTAGTACTCCGCCTCTGGGATGATCATCGCGCGGACCGCATCGCCGTTCATGCCGGAGCGCTGCGCCCTGGACGCGAGCTTGGCCGCGATGATCGAGTTCATCTTGGCGTCCACCTCGACCGCGCCGGTGGTCTGGTCCTGCGAGTACACCACCGCGCCACCGATCTCGCCATCGCGGTGCATGAAGACCTTGTCGCAGGAGATCGTGACCCAGATCGCGGCGCTGATGGCGCTTTCGATCACCGCGTAGCAGCGGATGTCGTCACGCTTGGCCTCGATCACTGCCGCGATCGCCTCGGCCTCGGCGACATACCCGCCGGGGCTGTCGATCGTGAAGACCGCGTGCTGCACGCCGCGCCGGATGGCGGTGTTCATCGCCCGCTCCACGCCGGCCGCCTGCACCTCGACGCCGATCGTTCCCTTGATCGGGATCTCGACGTACCGGATCGTGGGCGCATCGGGTTGTCGTTTGGCCTGCTGCTTGCCGGTCGTGGATTGGTTGTCCGGCTTCTTCGCCTTGCGGTTGTTGCTGCCTGATTCGAAGAACCCCTCGGGCAACGCCTTGCGTTCGGTGCTGCGGATCTCGTTCCGCTGGAACGTCATCTTCACCTTGAACTTGCCGACCATCGTCTCGATGATCACCTTGCTCGGCGAGTCGAGCACGATGATGCCCTCGAACGAGCGGCCGTCCTTGAGATCAACGACGTCTGCGCGCACAACCGAAGGCAGGCCGGTCAGCGTGATCGCGATCACTGCGATCAGTATCAGGCGGATGTTCAGCATGCAGGGCCGCTCCTGGGTGGCGTGTCGGAACAGGTAGCGTGCCCGTCCGGATTGCTGGAGTCTCTCGATCTCTTATATCCGAACTATTTCCGAAACAAAATAGAATCATCATAAACACCAGGACGCGGTATCGATTGAACGAGACGATTTGGCGGTATGAAGCCACAACGAAACAGGCCCCCATCACTGGGGGCCTGCTCGTAAATTTAACACGGATGTG
>CAYGNN010000031.1:8092-18692 GCA_964351165.1 uncultured Phycisphaeraceae bacterium | reverse complement strand
CCCAGGTGCTCAGGCAGATGCAGGTGCATGAAATGCTGCGCCCCTGCGATCGCGCCAGCAGCATGCTCCGGCGCGCGGCGGACATCGAGCACCGTCACATCCCCCCCCATCTCGGTGATCGGCACATCGTCGATCGTGTCGATCGCGCCACCACCGCGCGCGTACTGCGCGACAGCGTCAGGCGTCGTCCACGAAACGATGTTGTCCAGGCCGATGCGCACCAGGCGCCGCACCGCTTCATCGAGCTGCTCAGGCGCCACCACCAGCGCGATCTTCTCGTCGGCCTTGATATACGAGCCAGCCACAGCGCAGAAGTTATTGTTCACCGGCGCCCACAGCGATCCAGGCAGGAACCCAACGTGGAATTTCCCCCACAACCGCGTGTCCAGCAGCACCACGCCATCCGCGTTCACCAGATCCTCCGCCCCGACCTTCTCCGGCTTCGGCAGCGCCCCAAGCAGCGGTGGCCCAATGCGGTTCTCGCGCTTCATCCGCGCAAAGTACAGGGGCGGCTCAGGCTGATCCGCCAGCACGAAATCAATGAACCGCTGCCGATCATCACCGATCGTTAGCGCCGGGTTGTGCCGCTGCTCGTACCCAACCGTCGATTGCGGCACAGCGCCCAGCGCCTTGCCGCACGCGCTCCCAGCGCCGTGGCCAGGCCACACCTGCCAATGCCCATGCCACTGCGCGAAGCGCTTCGACGATTCATACAGTGATTCCGCAGAGGTCTGCGCCATCCCCGCCTGCCCCGCAGCGGACTCCAGCAGATCAGGCCGGCCGACATCACCGACAAACACAAAGTCCCCACTGAGCACGCCCATCGGCTCGTCCGATCCGCCACCGACATCCGTGATGAAGAAGCACACGTGCTCCGGTGTATGCCCAGGCGTGTGCGCCACGTCGAACCTGATCCCGCCGATCTGAAAATGGTCCTTGTCCTTCAGCAGCACGCAGTCGTACGCCCCGCCGTCCGCCCGCTTCGCGCTTGGCCACTCGTACTGCCAATCCGCGCCGCCCTCGGCGGACAGATACGCCCGCACGCCGCGCTCCGCGAACTCGCGCACGCCGGACAGGAAATCCGCATGGATATGCGTCTCCGTCGCCGCGACGATCGTCAACCCCTTCGACTGCGCGAAATCGATGTACCGATCGATATCGCGCTCCGGATCGACAACGATCGCTTCCTTCGTCTTCTGGCAACCGATCAGATAGGCCGCCTGGGCCAGACCATCGTCGTACATCAACCGGAACAGCATCTGCGGGAACCTCCAGAATCACCGTCGAGCAGGGCGCCCATCATACGCGAGACACCGCCGCCGATTCCTGCGATACTCCACTCCATGCGCACCACACTCGCCGTCATCCTGCTCTGCACTGCCGCCCTGATCCTCGCCGGATGCTCCATCGCCGGCGCCGCGACAGGGCCGGCCGTCGACATCAACCTCCAGACCGCCGCAGAGCGCACGAACGCCTACGCCACCACCAACTACAGCGAGGTCGTCCGCCTCAGCAGGGCCATCGCCCAGTCCTCCCCCCTCATCCACGAGACCACGCTCGGCGATTCCACCGAGGGCCGCCCGATGCCGATGCTCGTCATCGCCGACCCGCCGGTCACCACGCCGGTTGAGGCCCACGCCTCCGGCAAGCTCATCGTCTACGCCTTCGGCGGCATCCATTCCGGCGAGGCCTGCGGCAAGGAAGCCCTCCTCGCGATGGCCCGCGACATCGCGCTCGACCCCGATCGCCCCGACCACCGCGCGATGCTCGACAACCTCGTCCTGCTCGTCGTCCCCCTCTACAACCCAGATGGCGAGGTCCGCCGATCGCCGGGCAACCGCCCAGGGCAGATCGGCCCCGCCGGCGGCATGGGCCAGCGCGCCAACGCGCAGGGCTTCGACCTCAACCGCGACCACATCAAGCTCGAAGCGCCCGAGACGCGCGCCCAGGTCAACCTCCTCAACACCTGGGACCCCCACGTCATCATCGACACCCACACCACCAACGGCTCCTACCACCGCATGGACCTCACCTACGCGCCGCCCCTGAACCCCTCAGGCGACCGCGCGCTCCTCTCCTACGCGCAGGACACCCTCCTCCCTGAAGTCGAAGCCCGCGTCCGCGCCAGGCACGGCCTCGAGACCGCCCCCTACGGCAACTTCGACCCCGACAAAGCCGTCTGGGCCACGTACTCCGCCAACCCCATGTTCGGCGGTCCTTACAGGGGCCTCCGCAACCGCATCTCCATCCTCACCGAGGCCTACGCCTACGCGACCTTCGCCGAGCGCATCCGCTCGACCGACCTCTTCGTGCGCGAGTGCCTGCTCCTCGCCGCGGAGAACCGCAATACCATCCAGCGCCTCCAATCCGAAGCCGACCGGGCCAACGCCCCAACCGAGATCGGCATCCGGCACGACTACGCGCCCGCGACCACCAAACGCACCATCCCAGGCTGGCTCGAAACCCTCGGCGACAGCGACCGGATGATCCCCACCGGCGCGCACCGCGAGTACGAGGTCGATCTCCTCGACCGGTTCGTCGCGACGCACACCGTCACCCGCCCCGCCGCCTACCTGATCCCGCCCGGCATGGACACGATCGTGGACCAACTCCGTTTCCACGGCATCCTGGTCGAGCCGGTCGAGCAAGAGACCAACCTCAACGCAGACATCCACGCGATCACCAGCATCGAGCGGTCCGAACGCGAGTTCCAGGGCCACGCGATGACCACGATCGAAACCGAACGCATCGCACCTGCGGCGCGCACGATCGGCCCAGGCTGGACGCGCGTGCCAACCGACCAGCCGCTCGGCACGCTCCTGGTTCATCTCATGGAGCCAGAGTCCGCCGATGGCCTCGCCCTGTGGAATTTCTTCGACCCTTGGATCCAGGTCGGCGACGAGTGGCCGGTCCTCCGCGAGACCAACTGACCCTGCAACCCGGGGCTTCCCTGTGGGCTAAACTACTCCCGTGCCCCCCACACCCCCAACAACCGAACCAGCCGCAGCGCCGGACGAGTCCGCCCTCATCGCCAGGCTCCAGGCCGGCGACGACGCGGCCTACGCGGAACTCGTCGAGCAGCACATCGGACGCATGCTCGCCGTCGCCAAGCGCATGCTGGGCAACGACGACGACGCCAACGACGCCGTGCAGGACGCCTTCCTCTCCGCCTTCAAGGCCATCGACCGCTTCGAGGGCAACGCCCAACTGGGCACCTGGCTCCACCGCATCGCGGTCAACGCCTCGCTGATGAAGCTCCGCAGCCGCAAGCGCCGGCGCAACGAGATCTCGGTCGAGGCCCTCCAGCCCGCCTTCAAGGAGAACGGCCACATGGCCGAGATGCCCGAGGCGTGGACCGTCACCAGCGATCAGCTGGCCCAGGAAAGCGAGACGAAGAGCCGGATCCGCGAACTCATCGAGAGCCTCCCTGCGGATTACCGTGACGTGGTGCTGCTGCGGGACATCGAAGAGCTCGATACAAAGCATACGGCGCAGATCCTTGAGATCAGCGACAGCGCGGTCAAAACCAGACTGCACCGCGCACGACAGGCGCTCCGGGTCCTCCTGGAGCAGGAGTTTTCTACGTGATGGACGAGCTCAACTGCAAACAATTCGTGGACTTCCTCGACGACTACGTCGCAGGCGGTCAGCCCGACGAGGTGCGCAAGGCCTTCGAAGATCACATCGGCTGCTGCCCCCCCTGCCTCGATTTCCTCGAGTCCTACAAGAAGACCATCGAGACCAGCAAGAAAGCCTGCTGCTGCGGCCACAAAGAGATCCCCAAGGACAAGGTCCCCCCTGGCCTCGTCGACGCCATCCTCGCCGCCCGCAAGGCCGGCGGCAGCAGCTGACCAGCCTCGCTTGAATCAACCGTCATCGCTCTCCGCACACCATGCCAATCGCTCCGGTGCTTGATCGCAGCGCGCAAAAGACGGCGCCCGGAGCCCGACCTGAACCCCATGGCGCCGCCCATGCTGGACTGTTGAATCGTCCTGCCGCGAAAATCGCTGCGCGGCTTACTCCTCCATCGCGCCGCTGAGAGTCTTGCCTGAAACCACGCCTGGGCGGAGCGCCTTGCCCTGGCCAGCCTCCGATGCCGGGGCGTCCGCACGATCCACGCCGTCGGTCGCGCTCCAGCCGAACCGGCCCATGAGCATCCCGAGGTCGGCGGTGTCCGTCTTGCCGTCCATGTTCATGTCGCCGTGGTGCATCGAATCAGTGATCTGCTCATGCAGCACATCATTGGGCGACCGGTCCACCAGCTCCCCGGTGTGCGGGTCAAACGTCATGATGCACAGCGTGTAGCAGCCGCAGACGCCGTGATGCGTCGAGGGATCGGGGCAGCCATCAACCGCGCGTCCATCGGCCGGCGCCGCCATCGGCGGCGTGAGATAGCCATCGAAGTCGTCGTCACCCTTGCCGGTGACGCCGATGATGACCTCGCCGTTGGTGTCCGCGACGACGCACAGCTCCGCCACACCGTTCGGGCCGGAGTCACAATCGATCAGCAGCAGGAAGCACGACTTGTCGAACCAGCCGAGCTGCAGATCGATCGGCGTGCAGTCCTTGCTGAGGCCGCCCACCGCCGTGATGCAGTAATCGGTGAAGGGCACGAGGCCGGTGTACTTGAAGAAGTCCACGTCGTTGCACAGCGGGTCGAGCCCTGTCGTGTTGTCGATCTCGATCGACGCCGACGCGGTCACACCGCCGCCCTGCATCGCGCGGGGCGCCTGGAAGTTCACGCGGAACGCCTCGGCGCCGGTCACGAACTCGTTGGTGTAGACGTAAGGGTTGTCGATGATCACGTCGTTGCCGTTGGCGTCCTGCACGATCGCAGGGGAGATGATCTCGCCAGCGCCGTCGTAGAACGTCACCGTCATCTGGAACTCGCCGAGCTGCCCGTGCGGGCCGTTCTGGGGGTACCCATTGAAGGGCTGCACCAGGCCGTCGGGGTAGCCGGTCACGCCGATGCGCAGCCAGCGGTCATCGCCGTTGCCCTCGCTCAACCCGTTCGCTGTGGTGATGTCGTAGAGCCCGGAGCCCTTCGAGTTCCCCACGTTCGAACCGTTGTTGTTCATGTTGATGATCTGGTTCTGCTTGTTGAAGAGCACCAGGAACGTGTCCGGCTGGCAGCCGGGCGTCACGCGCTCCTCCAGCATGCCGGAGAGGTACGGACCGCAAGGCTCGACCTCCGGATCATCGCTCGTGACGCAGATCTCCTGCGGCAGATCGCAATCATCGTTCGGCTCGTAGTCATCACAGATCTTCTCGACATCGACCCACAGCACGCACTCCGCGTCCGGCGTCTGGTCGTCGGAATCCGACACGATGAACGTCACGTGGAACGACCCGGTGGGCGGCACCACGAACTCCACCATGCAGCACAAGGGCGTCATGTTCTGCTCACCGACGTGCGGGAACTCGCTGGGGAGGTAGCTGTCCGTCGCCTCGTCGTAGCAGGTGATCACCGCGCCCTCTGGGAGCCCATCGGCGTCCAGCGTCAGCGAGGTGCAGGTGCACTCTGTCTCGCCGCAGAACGTCAGCTTGACCGTGTCGCCCGGCCTTACCGAGACCGCGTACCCATCATCGACCTCCTCGAAGGGCAGGTCCTGGAAGGGGATCTCCTCCTCAGGGTTCGGGTTGAAGCACGTCGCAGGGTTCGGCTGGAACATGAACCCCTCCAGCACACATACCGGAGGCTCCTCGCAGATCCCGACGCTGAAGATCACGACGCACTCTTCCTCAGAGTCCGGCCCGCACGTCTGCCCGATGTTGAAGCGAGCTTCGTACTGCTCGCCGCACTGATCGAGCATCGGCGTCCAGGTGAACGTGCTCATGACCGGCCCATCAGGATCGCCGCTCGTCGGCAGCGGATCATTCATCATGGCGCCGGGCGGGAACGGGAAGCTCACTTCAGGATCGCTCTCCGCCTTCTGGTAGATCGTCAGCGTGTTCTCCGCGCCCTCGGGGCACGCCGACTCGCCGGAGACCACGAACTCAACCATGTCGTCCGGCTGCACGTAGACGATGCTGCCGTCGTAGGGGATCGTCATCATCATCCCGTTGCGGATGATGATGATGTCGCTGATCGCGCACAGGGGCGGCGGGCACTCGCCGACGTACACATCCAGATCGCACGACGCCGGCTCGAGACCAGCCATCGCCTCGGCGGGCGTCACGCTCACCGAGCACTCAAACTCGACCAGCATCGGCCCCTGCTCATCGGCGCAGTAGTCGCCAGCCAGCGGCGTCCACTCGATGTCCCACTCCCGCATCGTGACCTTCTGATCGGGCATCGTCACAAGATCGCCGGGAGTCACAACCGCGCCGTCCGGCAGATCGCACAGCAACTCAAGACCCAGCCCATCAACCACGCAGCCGACCGATCCCTTGATCGTGTACGTCAGCGTCTGGCCGGGGGTGATCGGGTTCATGATGTTCGAAGGGTCGTAAGGCGAGCCATCGAGCTCGATGTCCAGCACCTCGCAGATCGGCTCGCAGGGAAGCACCCTGACGCGCAGCTCGCAGATGTCCTCCGACACACGCCCGCACGAATCCTCGATCCCGAAGGACCAGACGTACTTCGTGTCCGACACATCAAGCGGACCCGGGATCAGCGTCCCATCGGTGCACAGCCGCCCATCCTGCCCGACCATCCCCATCAGGGGCAGCGCCGGGTTGAACGTCAGCGTCGGGCCGCCCGCCGGGGCGCTGAGCATCGTCAGCGTCAGCGGAAGGTCATCGCACTCGGAAGAACCGGGGGCGCCGCAGAACGTCACCGCCAGGTCCTCACCTGGGTAGATGTCAATACACGACAGCGGGTTGTTCGGGTCATACAACACCGGCGAGCCGTTGACGATCACCGTCATCTCGCACACCGGCGGTTCGCAGACGCGCACCGTGACCTCGCACTCGTTCATGCGCCCGCAGTTGTCCATCGTGTTGAACACGATGGTGTACGTGCCCACCTGATCCGCAGTCGGCGTCCACGAGCACTCCGATTCGAACACACCCATATCGAGCGGGACGTACATCCCCATCGCAGGGGGCTCAGGATCGCAGGTGAACCCAGCAGGGACGTCGCCCTTGATCGACCAGTTCACGATGATCGGCCGCCCCTCGAACGCCTCGATGGGGCACATCGAACTCGTGATGAAGTCGAACGTGATCTCCTGACCTGGGTACGCCTCGATGTACCCTGAATCCTCGCACAGCTCAGGCTCCCCAACGCGGATCTCGCACAGGGGCCCCTCGCAGACGATGATCCACACCTTGCACATCGACATGTTGCCGGTGTTGTCCATCACCGTGAAGGTCACCTCGTAGTGCCCCTCGTCGCCCGCCATGGGGGTGCCGGTGCAGTTGATCATGAAGTCGGGGCACTCGAACGTGTCCGGCGCGACGCCCCCGGTGTGCGGGTCCATCCACGCCGGGAGCCCGGTCGCGGACCACTTGATCTTCGCACCGTAGCAGTCGTTCGGATCAGAGAAGAGCACATCGAAGTCAACCAGCTCGCCAGGCCGAACGACGATCGCGTTGTCCGCCTCGTCGCCGGTCAGCGTGCACAGGTCCGCATCGATCATGCACACCGGCGGATCGGGGCAAGGCCCGACCTCGACCATCACGCCGCAGGTTGATGTCTGCTCGAACTCACCGCCTGCGCCGGATGTCACCGTCGCCTGCACGATGATCTTGTCGCACAACTCGTACCAATCCGCGCCGAACGAGCACGACATGTTGATCATGCACATGTTCTCGTCGTCGCAAATATACGGGAACGCGACAGGCATCCCGCCCAGGTCCGTCACCACGCACGTCTCCTCGAGCGTGCAGCACATGTCGCCATCGGCGCACATCGGGGGCGTGATGACCATGCCCATCTCGTCGAGGCAGATGATCTCCACGTTGTCGACCTGGAGCGTCTCGCCCTCGCAACCGCCGAACCCGGTGATCTTGAACGAGAGGTTGTTCTCGCCCGGCGCGATGGTCATCGTGTCAACCATCGGGTCGAAGCCCATCGGCGCCGGCTCGCCGTTAAACATGATCTCCGTCGGCTCGCAATACACCGGCGGGCACACGAAGATCGTCACGCAGCATTCCTGCGGCTTGCCCGACGCGTCCGTGATCTGGAAACACAGGTCGTAAGACGTCTGGTCCTCGACGACAGGCACCTCGCACACGATCGTCTGGCACGCCATGAACGGATCTTCCGCCCCGGTCATGTCGTTGTTGTCGCCGTCGGCGTTGTCCGAATCGATGCCAGGGTTATCAATCCCAAGGATCGGCGAGCACACCGGATCGACACCGGTGCAGTCGATGTTCGCGTCCATGCAGCCCAGGGCGCACAGCAGCTCGCACGTCGCCTGCGTCGGCTCGATCGAGATCGTCCGGTAGATCGCCTGCGTCACAGGCAGTCCCAGCACGAACTCGCCGCAGTCCTGCTCGCCGCAGATGTGCAGCTCGAACGTATCGCCGGAAGTCACCGTGAACGTCGAGGGCATCCCGCCCTCCAGGAAGTCGATCTGCATCGGATCGTCATCGTTGAGCGTGAACGTGCCGCTGCACACCGGCTCAGGGCAGACCCGAATCCGGACCAGGCAGCCCGTCGTGCGGCCGGCGCCATCGGTCACCGTGAACCGCAGCAGGTACACCTCATCGCTGATGTCCGCGGTCGTCGGCGTCCATTCGATGAACGCCTTGACGTCCGAATCCACAGCGCCCGCCTCACCGAGGCAGACGTACTCGGTCCCAACGCCATCAAGGTCCACGCACATCACACCGGCCGGGAAGATGTCGCCACCCGACTCGTCCTTGTTGATCGTCAACCGTGCGCCGGGGCAATCGGTCTCCATCCGACCGTTGACCACGAAGGACACCGTCTGGTTCGGGAACACGTCGATGATGCCGTCACCGGCCGGCTGCAGCATGGGTTCGCCATCGCACACCAACTCGATCGGCCCGTCCGGGCCAGGCACGACGATCGGCTCCGTCGGGATATCGCGGACGACATCGTCCACGCCCTCGATCTGGTACTGATCGATCAGGCAGCAGGGCGGATCGAAGCAGCCGACCACCACAAAGTTCACCTGCGGATCAGAGATGTGCCCAGTCGCATCGGTGATGCGGTACGAAACCAGGTTGTTGCCGATGTCGTCGACAGTCGGCGCCGCGGTCATCTGGAAGGTCACGCTCACGAGCGTGTCCCCGGCGGGCCAGCCAGCCTCCGCCTCGAACTGATCAAGCGTCAACGGATACACCGGCGGCGCGGTCAACTGAACCAGCGAACCAGTCGAGGACTCGCCGAAGATCCCGTCGATCGTGATAAAGCAAGGCATCGGCGGCATGCCTTCCATCGGACCGCACTCACCAGGGCCGCGCTGATACGGCGCCGCAGGCGGATCCAGGATGTCCAGCAGGTCGATCCGGTTCGTGAAACAGACCAGCGTCGAGGGCATGGGCCCCGGGTTCTGCGGCGGATCAAGCACCGAGAACGTAAACGAGAACTCCACGACCTCAGAGGGCACCAGCGTCATGGTGTCGAGGTCCGCGAGGAAGTCCTGATCCCAGCGGTTGCTCGGCCCCATAACATCCTGGATATCGCGGTCGAGGAAATCGAGATCGCCATCACCATCGAGATCGAACTGGCTCTCGCCGCCGATGCCCGACGTGAAACCGGGGTCAAAGTCGGGGAACAGGTCAACCTCGATATCACACTCGAGCACCTGAACCGTCACCGTGACGCGCGACGGTTGCAGCGCGCCGGGGAAGTCCGCGAGGAACTCCAACTGGTACGAGCCGCCGTTGATCGCGAAGTCATCAACGTCCGGCTGCCAGCACAGCGAGATCCCGAGGTCATCGTCCATCGCATCATCGGCCATCGCCAGCGTGCCGACGAAGAGCGGGCTCGCCCCCCCACCGTTGCACGCGACGCTGTCCTGGATGTACATCATCGTCGCCGGGAGCACATCCGTGCCCTGCGGCGCCAGCAGGCGGATCCGGATCGTCTCCTCATCACAGGACGACAGATCGATCGCTTCCAGTTCAACTTCAAGGTTCGGCGCGATGCTCAATGGACGCATCGAGATCAGCACGTTCTCGCCATTGCCGCCAACCGGCTGGGAGACGCCGTTGAGCTTGATCGAAGTCACCGCAAAGTCGGGCGACAGCAGGCACGACCCCACCCGGAACATGTCACCCTGCGCCACCTCGCCCACCGGGTGCTCCGGGTTCTCAAACAGCGGCAATTCGTTGAACACCAGCGTCGAGCCATCACCGCTGATCGCAGGCTCGCCGTCGCGTGTCGGCGTTGCGGACGCCACGCGATCGAGGTCCGCTGCCGCCATCATCGTCCGCTTGCTCGTCATCGAGTGCAGGTAGATCCGCGACCGCTGGTTGGTCTGCCCATCGTTCTCAGGATTCCGAGGCTTCGTCGAGGATGTCAGCGACGCGAAGCTCTCGAAGACCACCACCACGCCATCGGCGCTGATCACCGGGTTCCTGCTGGAGCCATCCGCCTGCACGCCGTCGCTGCTGACACTGACGCACTGCGTCGTCCCCGCCTCGCAATCGCGCACGAAGATGTCAGGAACTGAATTCGTAT
>CAYGNN010000031.1:4400-8082 GCA_964351165.1 uncultured Phycisphaeraceae bacterium | reverse complement strand
CCAGGTTCGACGAGCCGCTCTCGAACGCGATCATCGAACCATCAGCACTGATCGACGCGTTCCGGCTCGTCGCGATGCCGAACTCGCCTGTGGACGACACGCTCACCGCTTCGAGCGTCCCGTTCAGCAGGTCGTACCGGTACACATCTCGACGCCCGTTCGTATCGCCCCGGACCAGCGGCGCGTCCGACTCGAACGCGACGTACCGGCCATTATCACTGATGACAGGCCGCACGCTATCAAGCCGCGGCGCCCGGCCGGTCTCATCCACACTGATGGCCCGCGTCTCGCCGGTCGTCCGGTCGTGCACGAAGATCCGCCACACGCCGCCCGGCGCCTCAGGGGTCGAGCCCATGCTCTGGAACGCGATGAACCGGCCGTCTCCGGAAACAGAGGGGTAATCGCTCGCGCCATCGAGCAGCCGCCCGTCAGCGCCGACACTCACCGCGATCAGCTGCCCCAACTCGTGGTCGTACAGGAAGACATCGCGCGCATCGTTGCTGTCGATCACGTCGGTCGTCTGCCCCATGCCGATCGGCAGGTTCAGCGCGCTCGCATCGCTCGCGAAGACCACGTACCGCCCGCTCGACGAGATCGCCGGGTGCACGCTGTCGCCCTCGCCGAACGTGCCGAGGAATCCGCCGCTGACGCGCACCAATTCGCGCAGCTCGTGGTCGTAGAGGAAGACATCGCTGACACCGTTCGTGTCGCCCTCGACAAGACCGTCTGAATCGCTCTGAAACGCGAGGTGACGACCGTCAAAGGAAAGCGAAGGACTCGCGGCCTTGCCGCCCAGCGGCTGACCCTGCGCATCAAGCGGCACGCGCTCGACGCCCGCCGCGTCAGCAGAGCCGCCGGCGAGAACCGCAGAAAGACCGACAGCCGACGCCAGAGCGAAGGCACGGAGAGACGAGGCACAACGAAACATCACGCTCCTCCAGCATTGTCCCCGGGAACAACTGCGCGTTGCGGTTCACCCCCAGGCCTCCCTGCCGCGGCGACGATCGGACTTGAGATTCGTCACTCGCGGCGTAGTAGCGCGAGGCTACCACACGCCCGATAACCGGGCAACAGGTTTTCGGACCCTACAACGTCCGAAAATGCCGCTCTCAGAGGGGAATACGCAGCCTTGCCCCCCAATCGCCCCCGCCCCGCATCTGACGTGTCCCGGGACACGTCAGCACGCCTTGAGACATCCACATCCGACACACCTTCCACACATCCAGCAGGTACGGTGCGAGACACGCCAACCCTCCCCCTGAATCCCATGCAACAGAACCCGAGCACCCACGACGAAGCGGAATCCATCCTCGCGCTGCTCCTCTCGAGAGCAGAGCACACCGTCGTCCTCACCGGCGCTGGCGTCAGCGCCGAGTCAGGCGTCCCGACATTCCGAGATGCGCAGACCGGACTCTGGGCCAAATACGATCCGACCGAACTCGCCACGCCGCACGCCTACGCGCGCGACCCGGCGCTCGTGACACGCTGGTACGACGACCGCCGATCCGCACTCGCGCAATGCAAGCCAAACCCTGGGCACCACGCCCTGACCAATTTGCAGCAATACCTTGAATCGCAGGGCCGATCCATCACCTGCATCACACAGAACGTCGACCGCCTCCACCACGACGCCGGGACACGCGACATCATCGAGCTCCACGGCTCGCTCTGGGAATGGCGCTGCTGCGAATGCGGCGCGCAATCCGAAGACCGCGAGATCCCGTTCAAAGAACACCCGCCGCGCTGCGCCGACTGCGGAGGCCCCAAACGCCCAGGCGTCGTCTGGTTCGGCGAGAACCTCCCCATCGACGCCATCGATCGCGCCACACACGCGGCATCGAACTGCGACCTCTTCCTCTCCGTCGGGACCAGCTCGCTCGTCCACCCCGCCGCAGGGCTTATCCAGCTCGCCAGAGCCAACAGCGCCATGACCTGCGAGATCAACCCCAACCCAACCCCCGAGTCGGCCCTGGTCGATCTGGTCATCGCCCAACCGTCCGGGAACACCCTCCCTGGCGTCGTCAGGAAGCTCCAGGGATGAACCAGCGAGCGATCCTGATAGGCTGATCCCACGTGAGGGCCGCACCCCTCCGGAATAATCCCAGCCCCCCACCGGTTCAACCGATGGACCAACACGACGAGCAACCATTCTCGACCCGACCCAGGAGCATCCGAATCATGCGCAACAAAGCCGCACTCATCCCCGCCGCAGTCCTCGCGCTCATCGCCGGCGCTGCGACGATCACCGCCACCAGCACCAGCGCCGTCGCGAACAACCTCAACAACGCCGCCCCCGCGATCGGCGCGATGGCCCCCGAGTTCGCGTTCAAGGACACCGAGGGCGAGACGCACGCCCTCGAAGACTACCGCGGCAACATCGTCGTCCTCGACTTCTGGGCCACCTGGTGCGGCCCCTGCAAGCGGGTCATGCCCGAGATGCAGAAGCTCCACGAGGACTACAAGGACCGAGGCGTTGTCGTCATCGGCATGAACGGCAACGAACGCGGAGGCGACCCCGCCGCCTACATGGAGAAGCAGGGCTACGACTACCAGCTCCTGCTCGAAACCGAATCCTCCTGGCAGGACTACGGCATCCGAGGCATCCCCGCGTTCTTCGTCATCGCCCCAGATGGCAAGCTCGTCTGGTCAGGCACCGGCGCACAGAAGAGCACCCACGACAACCTCATCCGCGCCGTCAAGAGGCAGCTCGCCAACATGCCCACCTGAGCCCGTCGCCCGTCACCCGCTCAACGACCGATCTCCGAGAAGTTAGAGATCAGCATCCCGAGATCCGCCGTATCGACGACGCCATCGGCGTTCAGATCGGCGGATATTTCTTGCGCCGGCGAATCCCACGCCGCCAAGAGCAGCGCCAGGTCTGCAGCGCTGACCAGCGAATCCCCGTCCAGATCCCCCCGCACGAACGTCGTGAGATCCAGGTGGAACGCGTTCATCAGGATCGGCGCCCCCTTCCCGGTGCGCAGCCACAGGTCATAGAGCGTGTCGCCCCAATGATCGGTGGTGTTCCCGTCGCGCAGCGCCTCGATGTAGTGCCGCGTCACCGTCGCGTAATATAGCCGAACCTCGACACGCTCCGCCCCCTCCGGGATCAGGTACCGCACGTCCGACCAGTGCTGCCCGTCGGCGTACTCGGCGCCAACGACCGGGGCGCCGCCGGCATTGAACGCCTCGTTGTTGAACCCACGGGGCGGGATCCGGTTGTCCTTGACGATCGTGTCCGCCAGCGCCATGTGCGTCGTTGTCCCGACCGGCAGCCCCGTTGCCTCGGCCGCGTCCTCGCTCAGCCCCACGTGCATCTCGTACACCGTCGTCGACGCCTCATCGAGATGCGCCTCCTCCGCGTCGTAGTGCCCGTACTCGCGCAGCAGCGTGTCGCCATCACCGAAGACCCGGACGTTCACCCAGATCCGCCGCCCCTCGATGTGGCCCGTCGGAATCTTGTGCCCAGACTCGTTCGTCACCCGCACGCCGAGTACGCCGCCGTGCTGCATCGCATCGAGCGACGCCGCCCTGGCCAGCATGTCCTCCGCCTTCTGCCGCCCCGCCAAGAGCGCGAGCTGATCTACGTCGGTATCGCCGACATCCTTCGCGTACTCGCCGATGATCTCCAGCACCCACGCCGAAGCGCCAGCGAAATCGTGCCGCGCCAAATCCTCGCGCT
>CAYGNN010000031.1:0-4390 GCA_964351165.1 uncultured Phycisphaeraceae bacterium | reverse complement strand
GGCATGTGACAGTCCTGGCAGGAGTTGACCACCCCGCCCCCATCGCCGCCGAACCGACCGCCCATATCAACACCGCCGTTGGCGTACGCGCTCAGCTTCCACTCCGTGTACGTCCGCTCCAGCGGGAACTGGGCGTGCGGATCGCTCGAGCCGGATTCCTCACCGATCACGTTGTACCGGTACGTCCCGTCCTCAAGCTTCGACACCGCCAGGTTCCCGACGTCATGGCACGAACCACAGAACGCGCCCTCACGGTGAAACGGCGAGCCGATCGCCTGGTGCGTCGCCGCAGATTCCTCGTACGGCCCGCGCCGCAACCCATCCGGATCCAGCACGAGCATCGCGTTCCCATAGAACGCCGGGACCTCGTCGAGGGCGGCGAGTATCCCGGCGTCCCGTTCGGGGCTGATGCCAGGCTTGTAGATCGGGTCCACCATCGAGTGGCAGAAGTGACAGTTCACACCGTCGCGATCCTTCGATGTCAACGATGCGCCCGTCGGGTCGATCGCCGTCCCGCTGGCGATCGACATCGGAACATGGCACCGGATGCAATACGAGCCCACATTCGCCACGTCCTGGTTCGCCGTCGCAAGCTGCGCGTAAAAGAGCGGGTCCTTCCCCGCCATCGCCATCAGGCTCCCCTCCCACGTCCCGAATGGCTCGTTCGCTACATCAAAGTCGCCGTGGCAACCTCGGCACTCCGCGGCCTGGCGGAAATTGTCCGGGTTCACATCTCCCGGCTGCGTCCCGGGCGTCACGAAGTCCGCCTGCGTCATCGGGATGGGCGACCGCTCGCCCGGTTCGTCACCGGAACTGAACGCCATCAACGCCGGCCCTACCACCGACCCCACTATCGCTGCGATCAGGCCGATGCGACCAACCAAATCCACGGAGAACCCACGCATGGAAAACCCTCCTATTGCAGATATTCATATCCATAATGAACATCGGCCCGAGGATCGCAACGATTTTCCTGTAATTTCGGAATTTTTCCTGATTGTCGACCCCGCTCGCCCGCAAGAAACGCCCTGAATCAACGAAAAAGGCCGCCCCGCGAACGGGACGGCCCTGGATTCTCAAACAAGACCTGAGGTCAGTTCGTGCTGGTCTCGGTCTGCCCACCGATCATGGCGCCGGAGGGAAACTCAACAGGCAGGTCAACCTGCTCGTCGGACGAGGCGCCCAACTCCTCGGCACGCTCCGCGGCCTCGGCAAGCATCGACTCCTCGTTCTCCTCGACCATCGCAGGCGGCTCCGCCAGGTGCGCCACGCGGATCGACTGGTAAGCCCCGAAGCCGGTGCCCGCCGGGATCAGGTGACCCAGCAGCACGTTCTCCTTCAGGCCGATCAGGTAATCCACGCCGCCCTTGAGCGACGCCTCCGTGAGCACCTTCGTCGTCTCCTGGAAGGAGGCGCCCGAAAGCCACGACTCCGACTGCAGCGACGCCTTCGTGATGCCAAGCAGCAGCGTACGACCGGTCGCAGGCTTCGCCTTGCGGGCCTTCGCAGGCTCCTTGCCCTCCGCGTCCGCCATCGCGTTCGCTTCCTTGATCGCGTCCTTCGTGACCAGCGCATCGACCGCCAGGTCCGTTCCGCCGGCATCGGTGATCAGGCCCATCTTCGCGATCTGCAGGTTCTTGCTGCGGAAGTAGTGCTTGTCCACGACATCCTGAGGGAGCAGGTCGGTGTCGCCATGGTTCTCGACACGAACCTTGCGCATCATCTGAGCAAGGATGACCTCGACGTGCTTGTCGTTGATCGGCACGCCCTGGGCGCGGTACACGTTCTGGACCTCGTCCATCATGTACATGTACAGCGCTTCCTCGCCCTTAATGCGGAGGATGTCGTGCGGCACCAGCGGGCCTTCGATCAGCGGGTCACCCGCGACGACCACGTCGCCAGCGTGCACGAGCAGGTGGCGATCCTGCGGCACGTGGTGGTCCTTCTCAAGACCAGCCTCCGTGACGATGCGGATCGTCATCTTGCCCTTGCGCTTGTCGGAGTACAGCTCGACCGTGCCGGAGATCTCCGCCATCACAGCAGGATCCTTCGGCTTCCGGGCCTCGAAGATCTCCGTCACCCGGGGCAGACCACCGACGATGTCCTGCGTGCCGCCCGCCTGACGCGGCTGACGCGCGAGCATGTGGCCGGCCTTGATCTCCTGGCCTTCCTTCACCTCGATGCGCGCCTTCGCAGGCAGGAAGTGGAAGTCCAGGATCTTGCCGTCCTTGTCCTCGATCACGATCTGGGGGTGCTTCTCACCCTTGTGCTCGATGACCACCAGCGCCGACTGCTCGCGGCCGGATTCCTCAACCCGGACCGTCTCGCCGATCTCGATATCGACGAACGAGACCTTACCGCCCTTCTCCGCGAGGATCGGGGTCCGGTGGGGGTCCCAGTCGAGCAGCTGCTCGCCCTGCTTCACCTTGCCGCCTGGCTTGACCAGCAGCGAGGCGCCGTAGGGAACCTTGTACTTCTCGAGCTCGCGGCCCTTGTCGTCGTTGATGATGATCTCGCCGTTGCGCTTCAGCGCGATCAGCGACTTGTTGCCGTTGTCGTCAACAAACTCGACCTCATCACAGTCGCGGATCTCGATCGTGCCGGAGTGGCCAGAGCGGATGTCGCTCTCGGCGATGCTCGTCGTCGCCACACCACCGGTGTGGAACGTACGCATCGTCAGCTGCGTGCCAGGCTCACCGATGGACTGGGCCGCGATCACGCCGACCGCCATGCCCTCCTCGACAAGCTGGCTCGTGGACATATCCATGCCGTAGCACTTGGCGCAGCACCCGAACGAAGACTCGCAGGTCAGCGGCGAGCGGATCACGACCTGGTCGATGCCCAGGTCCTCGATCTGACGCGCCGAGTCCTCGGTGATCATCCCGTTCGCCTCGACGATGACCTGGTCGGTCACCGGGTTCGTGATCGTCCGCACGCTCGTGCGGCCGCGGAGCTGATCACGCAGCGGGACATCGACCTCTTCACCCTTGTAGACAGCGCGCTTCGTGACGCCCTGGATGGTGCTGCAGTCGTGCTCCGTGACGATGACCGACTGGGCCACGTCGCAGAGCTTCCGGGTCAGGTACCCGGAGTCCGCCGTCTTCAGCGCGGTGTCCGCCAGCCCCTTCCGGGCGCCGTGCGTTGAAGAGAAGTACTCGAGAACGTTCAGACCCTCGCGGAAGTTCGCGCGGATCGGCGTCTCGATGATCTCACCGCTGGGCTTGGCCATCAGGCCACGCATACCAGCGAGCTGCTGCATCTGCGAAACATTACCACGAGCGCCCGAGTCGGACATCAGGTACACCGGGTTCAGGTAGTGAAGACCCTCGCCCTTCTCGATCGAAACCTCCGCACCAGTCTCCGGGTCACGGCGGTCGTTCTTCAGCGCGTCGATCAGCTTGCCGGTCACCTGCTCACGGCAGTGCGCCCAGATGTCCAGCAGCTGGTTGTACCGCTCACGCTCGGTGATGACGCCGCGATCGAAGTTCTTCTCGATCCGGTCCGCCTTCTTCTGCGACTCGGCGATGATCTCGCCCTTCTCCTCAGGGATACGCAGGTCCGTCACGCTGAACGAGAGACCCGCCAGCGTCGACATCTTGAACCCGGTCTCCTTCAGGCGATCGAGCAGATCGATCGTCGCGGCGCGGCCGACCATCAGGTAGCAGTCGTCGATCACGCGCGCCGCGCCCTTCTTGCCAAGGGCGCAGTTGTAGAAGGGGAGCCCATCCGGAAGGATGTCCGCGAACAGCACGCGGCCAACCGTCGTGATGATGCGGTTGTTCGCAGGCATCGCCTCAGGCGCCTCGCCCTGGCCGTTGACGACCTCAGCGAAGCCGTCCAGGCGGACGGTCACCTTTTCGTGGATGCCGATCTCGCCCATGTCGTAGGCAAGGATCGCCTCCTGGCGGTTCTTGTAGATCTTCGTCTTCGCGCTCTCGCCCTTGTCGTCCGGGCGGTCGATCGTCAGGTAGTACACACCCATGACGATGTCCTGCGAGGGCGAGATGATCGGGCGTCCGTGCGCCGGCGAGAAGATGTTGTGCGGCGCCAGCATGAGCACGTGCGTCTCGGTCTGCGCCTCGACCGACAGCGGCAGGTGGACCGCCATCTGGTCGCCATCGAAGTCGGCGTTGAAGCCCGTGCAGACGAGCGGGTGCACGCGGATCGCGTTGCCCTCGACCAGCACCGGCTCGAAGGCCTGGATGCCGATCCGGTGGAGCGTCGGGGCGCGGTTGAGCATGACCGGATGCTGATCGATCACTTCCTCGAGGATGTCCCACACCTCAGGGTCGCGACGCTCAAGCATGCGCTTGGCGCTCTTGATCGTGTCCGCGAGGCCGTGCTCCTTGAGCTTGCGGATGATGAAGGGCTGGTACAGCTCCAGCGCGAT
>CAYGNN010000030.1:15771-18981 GCA_964351165.1 uncultured Phycisphaeraceae bacterium | reverse complement strand
GGGCCGGTGCCCGAGACAAAGACCTGGCCGCCGAGGTAGGACGAATCACTGCTGACCGTGATGCGAGCAACAAACAGTGGCCCACCGACTTGATTCTGATCAGACGAGAACCAGACCCCTGTTACGCCTGTTCGATCCCAGTTCATGGCCGCAGCGAAGGAAAGCGGTTCGTCATTCATCGCGACCGCGGTGTCGAAGGGGACAGTGGGCGAGAAGGCAGCGAATGACTCGTTCTGCCTTACGCTGTCGCCCCCGAATGGTGGGGGTGTTTGAAAGAAGACACCGTCGGTGCTGAGGCCGCTGTTGCCTCCAGCAATCCCGAAATCGATGGCGCCAACCACATCGCCGAGCTCCAGATCAATGAAGAGGTCGTAGGTTCTCCAGGCCCCCTCCAGACCGGTGGATTCACCGGTGACAGGGTTCGTGCAATTGGCGACGGCTACCCAATAGGCGCCCTGCGGAATCGCGTTGGCCTGCTGCGCGGCGATCACCATGACCGAAGCGCCAGCTGCGTACATCAACTTCTGATTCATCGAAATCATCTTGATCTCCTCACTTGGAACCGGCATCAACTCAGGCGATGGATTCCCGGTACGTTCAAGGTTATCACGCCGCAAGGTCAAACCAAACGAAAAAGTACAGGGCAAAAAAGACACCGCCCGATCCAGAGGACCGGGCGGTGGAGAGTGTCGCGTTGGTGTTGATGTTCAGGACATCAACTCAAGCGATTCAGCGGCGGCGACGGGTCGCAGCAGCACCGGCGAGGCCGAACAGGGCCAGGGCGCCGGGGGTCGGGATCTTGGCGTTCGGGATGTCAACAACACCCAGGGGGATGTTCTCGATTTCCTGACCGAAGTTACCGTTGGGACCGGTGCCCGAGACGAACAGCTGGCCACCGAGGAACTCGGCGTCAGCGCTGACGCTGATACGGGCAACGAAGACGGGGCCACCAACCTGGTTGGCAGCGGACGAGAACCAAGCGCCGGTGACGCCAGCGGGATCCCAGTTCATCGCGGCAGCGAAGGACAGGTCCTCGTTGTTCATGGCGACAGCGGTGTCGTACTCGTTGTCACCGGAGAAACCGGCGAACGAGAGGGCGACCTTGTGGGAGTCGCTACCGAAGGGGGGGCCAGCGTTGAAGAACGCGCCGTCGGTGCTGAGACCGGCGTTGCCACCCGCGATACCGAAGTCGATGGCGCCGACGACGTCGCCGGGCTCAAGATCGACGAACAGGTCGAAGGTCATCCAGCTGTTCTCGAAACCGGTATCGGTACCGGCGATGTTGGTCGAGTTGTCGACCATCTCCCAGTAAGCGCCCTGGGGAACGGCGAAGGCACTGCCAGCAATTGTGAGCGCCGCAGCGGCTGTGATTGTACGAACCATAAGAGTAATCTCCTCTCTTTCGTTGACTCCTCGGTGAAGCTGCTTGTTGCGGAGCGGCTTCACCACCTCCCGAAAATCGGGTACACACGGATGCGATCCACATGCAATATATCAGAGCCTCTGCCTCTGTCCAGACTCTTCCAAACGATTTGGCAGGTTTTTTTCGCCTTCCAGACGCCAAAATCGGCCTATCCAGACATCCGACCGCCCGCCGGCGGCCGCCTGGAGGCGCAACCATCGTGTCTATCTGGACCTAGGGCTTGCCTTGGAATCCCGCGATCCCTGAATTTGACAGGGTCAGCAGCGAATGGCTGATTATCGGGCGACGCCCGCGGTCGGGAGCCCGGCCTTGGCGCGGACCTCAGCCTCGGCCCAGGACCGCTGGAGTTCGAGGTACTCCCGCCATTTGGGATCCCGCTCGAGGAAGAGCGCGGTCTGGATCCGCTCCACGAGGGTCGGGCTGGCGTTGCCCAGCCTGGTTTCCGCCTTGATCGCCCCTCGGAGGGCAGGCAGGTACCGCTCATCCAGCGTGAGTGCTCTGGAATAGTGCTCCAGCGCGGTGTCCAGATAACCCGCCTGATCCCAGGTCAGCCCCAGGTTGAAGAAGGGGCGGGGATCGTTGGGCGTCCGCTCGGTCGCGGAGCCGAACGCCTCGGCGGCTTCCATCAGGCGCCCTTCGCTCAGGAGCAGCACACCCATATTGTTCCACGCGGCGGGAAGGTCCGGGTACGCCTCGACCGCCTCTCGGTAGAGATCGATGGCCTTCCTGGGGTTGGACGTTTCCTGGGCGCTCAGGGCGAGGCGCTGCGCCTTGGCGATCTGCTCCGCCTGATTGGGGAGCGTGATGACTGTGTGGTTGCCCTTCCTGGAGGAAGAGGCGGATTCCGTCGCACAGCCTGCGATCATGGAGCTGGCAGCGAGGACGCCGAGCCCGATCGCCACGAAACCGGAACGTATTGAATAGATGGTTTCCTGGCTGCTCATTCTGGCACGACCTCCCATCGTGCGTATCGGACTTCCACCTGCCACCCTGAAGGGGTCGGGCTGAACTCGACGCCAGCGACATACAGACCGTCGATGTTCTTCATGGCGCTGTTGATCCATTTCATCGTCGGTTCGAGCTGCACGTCGATCAGGTTGGCCGTAACGTTCTGTTTGCGAAGAGGATAGTCCAAACCGACCCGCTCGGTCCGCTGGGACACCGAGGAGGTCTCGATCCCATAAAAATCGGCGGACGTCTCTAGTGTCGAACGGATCCGGTCATTGACAGGAAATCTTTCGTTCAGCGCGCTCTCGCTGCCGCCCTGGTTCAGCTCGTTGTACCTGGCGATGAGACCGTCGAGCTGGGCGGCGGTGTTGGCTTTGTTGACCGCCTTCCGCTTGGCGCTGGCCGCGGCGTTGAACCCTGAGAAGGCGTAGAACCCGGCGATCAGGATGCCCAGCGCCGCGACACCGATCAGCAGCTTGGGCTGATTCCGGCGCTCGGCGGACCCTGAGAGGGCCTGCAACTCCAGTTCCTGGTTCGGGTTGAGGCTCACAGGCGCTCCTCCTCGATGTTCCAGGCGCCGTTGAAATTCAGGCGGTCGGTCAGCGTTCCGATGGTCGTCTCCGTCCAGCGGATCTTGCCTCTGGAAGTCCGGAGGGCCTCGATCACCTTCTCACCGGTGACAGTGTCAGGGATCGTCAGCCGCAACGAGGACCGGCTTTCGGTGATCTCGATCCGCTCCACCTTCACGCCCTCGGTTTCCTCGAGGGATTGGGCGACGCGGAGCAGCTCACTCAGGATGGGGAGGGGGAGCGCCGGCTCCTCGAACCCATCATCATTGA
>CAYGNN010000030.1:0-15761 GCA_964351165.1 uncultured Phycisphaeraceae bacterium | reverse complement strand
GGAGCGCGAGGACCGGGCGGGAATCTCTGGCCAGCCTCGGGTCGATCTCGGTGAGCTTGTTGACGTTTTCTGAGTGGAAGCCGGATTCCTGGCTGCTGTAGTCGCCGGCTTGCGAATGGAACTGCCAGCCGAGGCCTGCGATCGCGATGGCGACCCCGATCATCGCGACGCCAACCCATTGGTTGAGCATGCGATGCGCCTTGCTGGGGCGGTTCGTGAGCGTGGCGACGCACGATCTCGCGTCGGACTCCGGCTTGATCGGGTCAGCGCTGATCAGGCGGTTGAGGGTCGCGGTGATCGGATCGATCTCCGGGACCTGCCGGTAGGGGGCTGCCGGCCAGAGCCTGTTGCACTGCTCAGCGAGCTTGTTCGCGTTGGGGCTGACAATGACGATCTGCTCCGGCATCTGCCCCAGCTGCGCGCCCCAGGTCAGCCAGTCGAGCGCGATGCGCCCGAACGCGGCTTCGAATTGGTTCGTTTCGCTCGTTGCGATGCCGCCTTCGTTGTCGCCTTCGACTGTTTCGGTGCGCCCGATGACGGCGCGCCCGCCGGTGATGAGTTGCCGGCCGCGCGACCACGCCCAGGCGATGGTGTTGTCGTCCGTTGTTGTGATGATCGCCGTAATCGAAGAAGCGCCAGCGGGTTCTGTATTTCCGTTATCGGACCCACCGTAGAGTTCCTCGCGGACGCGCTCGCTCGGGAGTGATTCGTCCCACGCTCGGCACATCGCGTGCCAGAAGGTGATGACCGATCCGACGCGCACGCCGTTGGTGTCGAGGTTGTCGAGCAGGACCCGGGCCGCGGCATCGCGGATGGCGAGCACCGGGAAATGCCTGGAGTCACCGGTGCGCGCGCTGGGCTTGCGGGCGGACTTCTTGTGTGGCGAGGTCAGCGGCTCGATCGTGCCGAGGGCGGCGCCAGGGCCCCATTCCTCGCCCTTGCCCCTCGCGGCGGCGGCGATGACGCTCGGCTCGGCGCTGGGGGCGGTCAGCCATCGGCACATCGAATCCGTGACGCCGAGGCAGATGAGGTCGATCCGCTTGCGGGGCTCGATCTGCTCGGTCAGCCAGCCGGCGATCTCGCTGAGGCGGTTCTTGGCGGCGAAGGCGTCTTCGTCGCCCAAGTCATTGGAGGGGCTCCATTTGGAGTCGGAGCTCGAGGTCAGCAGGCGCACGTTCTGCGCGCTGTCATCGAGGTAGCAGGCGGTGGAACTCATGTGTTCGCACCCCCTTCCTCATCCTCTGCCGGCGGGGTTGTGGGCCTGCCTGGGGGCGTTGAGCGGCCGCCGGGGAAGGCGTTGGGGTTCGACCCATCGCGGTTCCGCCCTGGGTTGAGGATCGGGTTCGGCAGCGCGTTGGCGAGGCTGGAGGGCTCGAGCTCGATCGTGAACTCGTTGAAGCCGTCAGCGACGACGATCTTGTCGTCGTTGATCGAGGTGATTTCGTACTCGTTCTCGAATTCCTGACCGATGCGGACGAAGAGCTGCCTGCCGGCGAAGTCGATCAGTGCGGCCTTGCCCCGGTCATCGCCGAGTGCGCCCAAGTACCTGATCGGCGGGCGGTTCTGCGGCACGCGGGGCGGCGGGTTGTCGTCATCATCATCCGCATCACCACCTGGTCCATCCCCTGGATCTGTACCGTTGTTCGGGATCGAGGCGACGGTGATCGGGTCGCGCGTTGCGCTGAGTGCGCTGACGGCGGTCGTCCAATCTTCTTCCGGGACGTGGAAGCGGTATTGCTCCTGCTCGGCGCCGCCATCGATGGGGCTGTTGTTGAGCCCTGCACCTGATCTGGCGCTGAGTTCTTCTGTCGGGAGCGAGATCAGGAACGCCCCGACCGCGAGCAAAACGACAACGACAGCCACGATCTGGGCGATCCTGGCGAGTCGAGCCGCGTTGTCCTGGTGGCTGGTCATCTGGTCGGGGTTCTGCGTTCGATGGTCTTGTTCCTGCCTGTGCCTCTGGCGTCGCCATCGTCGCTGTCGGAGCTGCTGGAACGATTGTTCTCGTTCAGATCGGCGGAATCATCGTTCTCGCGGTTGGAATTTCCGGGATTTTCCTCGAAGGGGTTGCTGATCCCGTTACCTGTGATTTCCTCCCAGCTGTTGACGCTCGCGGCGCCGCCGATGACGTCGGCCTGCATCACAAAGTACCGTTGGATACGGTGTTTGCGGTCATCGCTGAAGACATTGACGCGCCACAGGATGGGGTCGAAGGTCGAGATCGCGATGATCCGGGCGATCTCGTCGTCCGCGAGGCCGGATCGGCGGAGCTGGTTCATCAGTTCGTCGCGGTCGAGGGGGCGCCGCTGGCGGGCATCGATGATCCGCTGCGCGAGGCGGTCGCCCTGCTCCTCGTCCTCGACGAGGGCCTTCAGGACCGATCGAGGGGCGGAGCCGATGCTGATGGCGGAGGGGCCACGCGGGCGGATCGGCCGGTTGGAGTACTGGCGGGTCCGCTCGATGATGTCCCGGTAGTAGGTCAGGTTTGTTGGTCCGATATCCACCGGCGCTGCAACTGGCATGCCCTGGCCGTCCTGGATCCAGATGCTGACGTACAGATCGTTGGGGAGGATGAAGCGGTAGGAGACGTCTTCCTTGGCGGCGAACTCCGCGAGTTCGCGGCCGGACTTCTGGTTCATCCACTTGCGGACGATCGCGCGGACGCCGAAGGCGGCGTGGTGCGACTGGTAATCGCCGACCATTTCTTCGACGAGCTTCGACTGCGAGGTCTGCCGCTGCATGATGACGACGATCGTCATCCCTGAAACGAGCAGGAGCAGGATCACGAGCGGGAGCGCGAAGCCCCTGCGGAAGCGCGCGCGGATCGATCGCCGGTTGGGGATCCTTCGGCAACTCAAGGGGCGTCCCCCACGGTGACGCCCGGCTCGAAGATCCAGTCCACCTTGGTGTTGTCCCAGGTGATGACGACCAGGCGGATCGCCATCGGGAAGTCCTTGGCTTCCTGCGCTTCGTACAGACCGAACATGCGGTCGCCGACTTCGCTGTCCGCGGCGTGGCCGAGGACGGACCAGTCGATCAACGCGGCGTCTTCGATCAGTCGGATCGGCTCGCCTGGTGGGTCGATGGGGACGTAGTCGAGCGCCCAGTGCGTGTAGTCGCCTGCGCCGGAGACGTAGGCAGGCTCGAAGGCGCCGCGGACCGGGAGCCCATCGTTGCTCGGGGCGAGCGGTGTCGGCTGGCGCTCCATGACGACCTCGAGCCGGCGCGGCGCCTTGTCGTCATCGATGATGCCGGACTGGGCGGCTTCGGTCGAGGCTTCGAGGATGAAGTGCAGCTCCGGGATGTCCTCGTCCTCGATGCCGAGGCGCTCGCGGAGCGAAGCGCCGCTGGCGCGTTCATCATCGTCCTCGTCGTTGTCGTCGTCGTCAGTGTCTTCCGGCTCGTTGTCTTCTTCTTCGTCGTCATCGAGCAGGTCGGAGATTGGCTGGCCTGAGACGAGGCTCTGCATCGCGACGCGGATGGCGCTGTGCGCGCGGGAGAGCTCGCCCAGGTCGTCGTACCTGGCGCCCAGGTCGGCGTTGGCGCGGGCCATCATGCCGAAGATGGAGAGCACCGTCGTGAGGATCATCGTGGAGATGAGCAGCGTGAGGACGGTCTCCAGGAGCGTGAAGCCCCTGCGGAGCGTTCGGATCGTGCGCCGTGGAGGGGTCATTGCCCGGTCCCCCCATCGAGCAGCTGCTGCACGATATTCATCAGCGTGTCTGGGTCGTTGACGTCGAAGGGGTCGTAGATGCGCGAGAGTGCGGCGAGGGGGACGTCGGGGTTGAGCTGCAGCCCCTCCTGGTTGGGCGCTGGGAAGACCTTGACGGTGAGGTACACGATGCCCGACGAGAGGCGGTCGTTGGCGGAGACGGTGCCGTACCCCTTGGCGGTGCGGACGGAGATGCCCTCACGCTCGTTGTCCTCTTCTTCGAGGATGGATTCGGAGAGCGCGTAGGTGTACCAGCCGGAGCCCTGGGCCTGCGGGTCGTTCTGGAGCGGGAGTTCCTTGGGGCCGACGTGGATGTACGTCAGCAGCAGGCGGTGCGCATACTCAGCAGCGTTGATGCGTTCCTGATCGAGGACGCTCTTCTTCTGCGCGAGCGTGATCGAGCTGACGACGGTGACGGCGATGGAGCCGAGGATCGCCGAGGCGAGGATCACCTCGATGAAGGTCATGCCTCGTCGCGCCGCGTGCATCATTTGTTCAGATCGACAAACCAGATATCGATGTCGTCCTCGGTGCTCGGCTCGCCGTCTGGGCCGTCGCTGATCAGGTCGTAGGGCTGCGCGGGGTTGCCTGTGGGGGAGTAGTACCCGAAGGGGTTGCCCCACTCGTCGGAGAGCATCGCCTCTTCGACGTAGCCACCGGAGACGAGCGCGTTGAGGCCCTCGTCGGTGGTCGGGAAGGAGCCGTGGCGGAAGCTGTACGACTGCAGCTGCTGGTTGAGGGTGCGCATCTTCACGATGGTGAGGTCGATGCGCGCCTGCTCGGCCTGGCCGATGAAGTTGATGGCGACGACGATCGCGGTCAGGCCGCCGATGAGCAGCATGACGAGCATCATCTCCAGCAGCGTGAAGCCGCGGCGGCTGATCGTGCGGGCGGGTCGGGTCGAGATGGCGTTGGAGTCGTGCTTCATAAGGATTGCTGTTTGTTGTTACCGGACACGGCCAGGTGCGGTTCGTAGAACACGCGGATCGGCCTGCGTTCGTCGTTGTATCGACGCCTGAGGGCGGTGGATGTTCTGGATGTTGTCGTGAACTGGGTAGAAAAAGGATAGGCCCGGGTGTCCGCTATCGGACGCTGCCGGTGGCGGTGAGCAGGGGGATCATGATCGAGGCGATGAGGCCGCCAACGAGGATGAAGACGAGGACGATGAGCAGGGGTTCGAGGATGGCGAGCAGGCGGTCGGACTGCTTGTTGACTTCCGCGGAGAGGTCCTCGGAGAGGCCGCCGAAGGCGGACTCGAGGTCGCCTGCTTTGTCCGCGGCGACGAGCAGGCGGCGCGTGGCGATGGGGAAGGCGTCCACGCGCTCGATGATGCTCGAGAAGACGCCGCCCTCGACGAGGCGGATCTGCAGCGTGCGGAGCTGCTCGTTGAGTTTGGGGTGGCTGACGACCTCCGACGCGACCGCGAGGGCGTCTGCGATCGTCACGCCGGAGCGCGTCATCGCGGCCATCACGGAGAAGAAGCGGGCGCTCTCGCTGGCGAGGATCAGCGGGCCGAAGAAGGGGACCTTCCGCACGACGGCATTGGCGGCGGCCGCGATCTGCTTGCGGCCGACGATCCCGATGATGAGCAGGAGCACGACGACGCTGACGATGGGGAGCCACTGCGAGCGCAGGGTCTCGCCGATCCAGAGGACGGCGGTGGTGTACCAGGGGAGGTCAGCGCCGAAGGACTTGATCGCAGCGCCGATCTGCGGGATCACGAAGACGAGCATGATGACGCCGATGACGATCGAGATCGCCAGGACCATCAGGGGGTAGATCAGCAGCGTGCCCACCTTGCCTGCGACTGCCATCTTGCGGCGCGCCGACTGCGCGAGGCCTCCTGCGGCTATGGCGAGGTCGCCCGATTTTTCCGCGGCGCGGTAGACGGTGATCGTGACGTCGTCGAACCCACCGACCTGCGCGCAGGCGTCCGCGAAGGAGGAGCCTGACGCGACGGCGGAGCGCATCTTCTCGATGCGCTGTTTCGTCGAAGAGCTGACCAGCGACGCGGCGACGTCGAGCGCATCGGTGAGGGGCACGCCCCGGTTGAGCAGGCTCTCGAGCTGCTCGTTGAGGGCGAGCTGGTCCTTGGTGGAGATCGTGCTCTTGGCAGCGATCCAGCTCGGCATGGGGTAGGCGCGGAGCAGGAGCAGGCGTTCGTTGGAGAGGTCGCCCAGCAGCTCCGCTTCGTTGGGGGCGGCGCGCAGGCCCATCTTCTTCGACCCCGCCGCGTTGACGGCGATGTAGAAGAACTGGATGGTGTTGGCGCTCGCCTGGCTCACGGTGCTTCGGTCCTCAACGTCTGGTGCGGCGGGTCATCGCTGGCGCCGCGCGGTTCACATGCCCCCGGCATCGTGCAGGACGCGGCCCAGCTCGTCCTTCGTGGTCAGGCCCTGCTCGACCTTCTCGCGGCCGTCAAAGATCATCGGCTTCATGCCCTGCTTGACGGCGGTCGCCATCAGCGCGACAGCGTCGGCGGACTGCATCGCGAGCGAGCGCAGCTCGTCGGTCATCGTCATGATCTCGTAGATCGCGACGCGGCCGGAGTAGCCGGTGCCGTAGCACTTCTCGCAGCGGACGCCGTTGTGCTCGCCGGTGTTGTGGCAGACGGAGCAGATCTTGCGGAGCAGGCGCTGTCCCATGACCGCGAGCAGCGCGGAGCTGATGAGGTAGGGCTCGATGCCGATGTCCTGCAGGCGGGAGATCGCGCTGGGCGCATCGTTCGTGTGGAGCGTCGAGAAGACGAGGTGACCGGTGAGCGCCGCCTGGATGGCGAGCTGCGCCGTTTCCGCGTCGCGGATCTCGCCAACGAGGATGACATCAGGATCCTGACGCAGGAGCGAGCGGAGGCCGGCGGCGAAGGTGACGCCTCGCTTGGTGTTGACCTGCACCTGCCCGATGTGGTCCATGTGGTACTCGACCGGGTCCTCGATGGTCATCACGTTGCGCGTGAAGCGGTCGATGCGGTCGAGCGCGGCGTAGAGCGTGGTCGTCTTACCTGAGCCGGTGGGGCCTGTGACGAGGATCATCCCGGTGGGGCGATCGACGAGGCGCATAAGCTCGTCCTGCATGGGCTTGGTCATGCCCAGCGCGTCGAGGTCGAGCTGGTTCTGGCTCTGGTCGAGCAGGCGCAGCACGATGCGCTCGCCGAAGATTGTCGGGACGGTCGAGATACGGATGTCGATCTTGCGCGGGCCGATGCGGACGGTGGTCTGGCCGTCCTGCGGCGCGTGGCGGTTGGCGATGTCGAGCTCCGCCATCACCTTGATACGCGAAGAGATCGCTGGCGCGAGCGAGAGCGGCGGCGTGAACGCATCAACGAGCATGCCGTCGGTGCGGTAGCGGATCGCGAGCGTGTCTTCGAGGGGGTGGATGTGGATGTCCGAAGCGCGGCGGCGCAGCGCCTCGAAGAGGATCATGTTCACCAAGCGGATGACGGGCGTCTGCCTGGCGAGTTGCAGGAGGTCGGACCCCTTGCTGACAGCGCCTGCGGCGGACTCGATCGCGCTCTCATCGAGCGGGAGGTCCTCGACGATCTCGGTGACGAGGTCCTGCTGGTGCTCGTAGCCGCGGTTGATGAGGTTGCCGACCTGCGCACGGGGGCTGAGCACGATTCGGATGGGCATCTCGAGCTTGCGCTCGAGCATCGCGTAGACGTCCGGCTGCAGCGGCTGTGCGCACGCGACGGTCATCGTCGCGCCGTCGCTTGAGATGCCGGCGATGTGGTGCTGGCGCGCCGCGGCGGGGGGGATGCGCTCCCAGAATCGCTCGGCGGAATCGTGCGTGCGGGGCTCCGGGTTGAACTCGATGCCGACGCGGTCGGCGAGCGCTTTGAGCGCGGTGTGCTCCTCAGCGCCCAGCGTTGAGAGCAGGACATCCCAAGGCTCGTCCTCAGCGCCTGGCATGTCGGCGAATCCTGCGAGCTGCTCGGGGCGCACCGGGAGCGGGGCGAAGAGTTTCGCCATGGACTTGAACCGCTCGGCGTCTGTCGCGGCGCTGGCCGCGGCGATCGCGGCCGCGTCAACGGCGCTGTCGGCGGAAGCCTTCCTTGCTCCTGCGTTGCGTTTGCTCATTACAGCGGCGAGCCTCGCTGGCTGGTGATGGCGTGGACGCTCCCTGCGCGTTCGTTGGTTTCTTCGCGCCGCTCGTCCGGCTGCTCGACCGGTGTGATCGTGGGCTGGAACGAGGGGATGATCGCCGGCATCGCGCTGGCGGTTTCGTCTTCGCTGTCCGCCGGGGCGTCGGCGCTTGGCGCGGGCGTGAAGTCGGCGACCGCGCTCACCTGCGACGAGGCGAAGTTGCTCGCGAGGATCGGGATGAACTCCGGCTCCAGGTCGGGCAGGTCTTCGTCGAGCCCGACGATTGACTTCGGCCCGCTGGTGAGCAGGCGCAGGTCCTGGAAGGTCGGGTCGCGGAGGATCTTGGGCGTGATGAAGACGTAGATCATCCGCGATTCTTCAGACTCGAAGCGGTCCTGGAAGAGCAGCCCCAGGATCGGGATGTCGCCGATGATGGGCACCTTGGAGATGCTGATGGAATCGGTCTTCTGCACGAAGCCGCCCACGACGACGGTCGAGCCGCTGGGCACGTTGACCTGGCTCTGGAAGTTGTTCGTCTGCGTGTCGGAGGGGAGGTTCGCGCTGCGCGTGCCGGGGACGAAGGTCGAGAGCTCGATGGAGTACTCGAGCTTGATGTAGCCGCCTGCGGAGATCTGGGGCCTGACGCTGAGCGTCGTACCTGCGGAGGTGGAGCCGCCGACGCTGGTCGTCGAGGGGTTGCCTGCGGTCTGCGTCGTCTGGGTGAAGGACTGGTTGGTGGTGCTGCTGAGCTCCGCCTCTTCGTTGTCGTTGATGATGATGTGGGGGTTTGACTCGGTGCGCCCATCGGATTCGTTGGCGATCGCGTTGACGATGATGGGGATGTAGTTGTTCTTGATGAGCGCGGAAGTGATGCCCTGGAGGCCGGTGTCGACCGCGGTGGAGCCGTACTCGGCGAGGCCGAAGTTGGTGAACGTCGGGACGTCGGTGCTTGGGTCGGTCAGCGCGGTGTCCACGGTGATGGAGAAGTCGTCGCTGGCGCTGACGGAGATGATCTTCGCTTCGATGTAGACCTGCGGGCGGCGCTGGTCGAGGCTGTCGATGATGCGCGCGATGTCCGCCTGCTGCTTGAGCGTGGCGCGGACGATGAGCTGGTTGTTGGGCTCGTCGGCGGTGATGCCGACGCCCTCGGTGTCGCCCAGCGTCGCGACGCCCGCCTCGTTGGCCGCGGCCTGCTGCTCGGCGAGCGCTGCGTCTTCCGCTTCGGTCGCGCCTGGCGTCTGGCTCGAGAGCCTGTTGATGTTGCGCTGGTTGCCGACCGCGGAGGGGAGGAAGGGCGACTCGGATTCTGTACCGGAGGTCTGGATGTCGAGCAGGCCACCAAGCAGATCAGCGACGTCGGGCGCCGTGGCGTGCTTGAGCTTGTAGAACTCGACAACGACGAGGTCGGGCGTGACCTGCCCGGCGTACTTTTCGATGAGGTCCTCGACCATCGCGTGCTGCGCTGGGGTGCCGTAGTAGAGGAAGATGCCGGCTTCGGGGTCCTCGACGACGAAGCGCGAGCCGCCAGCGGATTCCGAAGCGCCGGCGCCAAGGGTGCTGCGGCCTGCCTGGAAGGCGCCACCGGTGGTCGGGCTGGCGCCTCCACCGCTGACCGGGCCGAGGCCGATGTCCGAACCGATCGAGGTGATCTGGTTGACCATGGCGCCGGCGGTGTAGCGTTCGATGATGAGCGTGTTGGGGACGTCGACGATCGCGAGGTACTGGGCGAACTGCTCCGCTTCCTGCGCCGTGCCGGTGTAGATGAGCTGGTTGCCCCAGCGGGGGATCGTGATGCGCGATTGGAGGTTGCTCATCGCGCCGCTGGAGGACGCGCCCGCAGCGTTGTTGGCCGCGGCGCCGCCTGGGCGCTGCGGCGCGGAGCCGCCCCCGCCGCCAACGAGGCTGATCAGCCGGTCGCGGACTTCCGAGGCTGCGATGTTCTCGAGGGTGAAGACGTGCAGCGTCTGTTCGCTGAGCTTGTCGAGGAGCTGCTGGACGATCAGCTTGAGCTGGTTGTTCGAGCGGGGCGATCCGGTGGAGATGATCACGCCGAGCTCGTCGAGGTAGGAGACGCGCGAAGTCTGGGATTCGCCGATGGCGGAATCGATGGCGCCCTGGAGCGCGGTGGGGGTGACCATCGGCGTCGGGATGATGATGGTGGTGGCCAGGTCGCCCTGCAGGTTCAGGGGGACATCACCGCCGGCGCGGATGTTGTAGGTGTCGAGCTCCGGCTCGAAGGTCACGACGAAGCCGTTGGGTTCGAGGATGAGCTGGAGGAACTGGAAGAGCTTGCTCTTGGGGATCTCCATCGCGCCGCTGATGGCGACGGACTGCCCTGAGAGGCCCGGGTCGATGAGGATGTTCACGCCGAGCGACTGGCTGATGTAGTCGATCAGGACACGCAGATCGACCGGCTCGGAGAAGCGCGAGAGCTGGACGGTGTCTTCGCCCTCGGCGTTCGTTGTCGCGGGCTGCGCGGTCGCCTGGGAGGGCGAGAGCGCCGCAACGAGCGCGATCAGGGAACAGCAGAGCGCGGTCTGCAGGCGGCGCGAGCGCGCAGCGCGGACCAGGCGTGGTCGTTGGTTCAACATCATTTGCGGCTCCACCAATGCCTCCTCGGCGCCCACCACCGGCGCCAGTCCCCCATCAATGGGGCATCATCAACGATCTCGGGCGATCCGGCAAGGCTGTCGGTTCCTAGGATGGGTTCCATGCGAATCGTCAGCCTTTGCCCTGCCGCCACTGAGACGCTCTGCCTCGTCGGCGGTTCCTCGTTGCTGGTCGGCCGGACGCACGCGTGCGGCCTCGCAGAATCAGTCACTTCCAGCATCTTGGATCGGCCGGTTTTGACCGCGCCACCAGCCACATGCGCGGATTCGATGACTCCGGATCCGCGTCCTGGCGCCGCATGGTCGCTTGCTATCGGACCCTTGACCGAGCTGGCCCCTGACGTGGTCCTGGTCGGGCGTCCGGGAATGGTCGAGCCGGCGGATCTGGAGCGGGCGATCGCGGCGCTGCCGAAGGACGCTCAGGTCGTTTCGTTCGCTCCGACGACGGTGGAAGACATCTATGAAGATGCGCTGATGCTGGGGCGTGTTATCGGACGTGAAAACGCGGCGGTAGAAGCGGTGGTCGGGCTGCGCGAGCGTTTTTATCGGGCGTGTGAGTTCGTCACGCCCTACGAGGAAGGCCCCAGTGTCGTCGCGCTGGATTGGCTTGATCCGCTGATTGTCAGCGGTTGGTGGACGCCGCAGCTCGTCGAGCGGGCCGGGGCGACGTTCCCGCTGAATCCGACGGTCGCGAAGGAGGGCGCCGGGGCCGCGGCGGGGTATGCGCACACGGAACGGCTGGCTGGCGCTCCATGTGCAATATCAGTGGATGAATTGTTGGCGAGTGGGGCGGAGGCGCTGGTGGTCTGTTGCGGCGGGATGGATCTCGCGCAGGTCCGGGAAGCGGCGGCGTCGTTGCCTGCCGATCTGCCAGCGGTGCGCGATGGCCGGGTGGCGCTGCTCGATGGTCGGCGAGGGCTGGCGGTCCCTGGGCCTGGGTTGGTTGGCGTGTTCGAGTGGCTGGTGGGTTGGCTGAACGGTCGGCCGGAGTTGATGGATAGCGCTGGCGTCCGATGGGAAGACCAGTGGGAAGAAAAATAGGTCTGCCTAGGATGGGGCGATGAACCAGATTTCACCGGAAGAGCAGTTGTTGTCACTCTACGCGTCGGGCGACTTCGCCAAGGCGCTGCAGCTCGGCGTGCAGATGGTCCGCTCGAACGGGCAGAACCTGATCGCGCTGCAGACGCTGGCGCAGATCAAGCTCATCCAGGGGCTCTGGAATGATGCGCTGCTCTTCGCGAATCACGCCGAGCGGCTGAATCCGGACGACCCGCTGACGCTCCACATCCTCGCGCGCATCAGCGGCGCCAAGGGCGAGACGGCGCAGGCGATCGACTACTGCGACCGGGCGGTCGCGCAGGACGCGACGTTCGATGCTGCATTGCAAACGAAGGCGGGGCTGCTGGAGCGCACCGGCCGGGGCGAGGAAGCGTCCGCGATTCTGGATGGGCTCGCGGATCAGCGACCCCTGGCGACCCTGAAGGCGCAGTGCCTGCTGCAGGCGGGGGATGTCGATGGCGCGATCGCGCTCACGACCGATTTTGCGGAGGATGTCGATGCGCAGCCTCGCGCGAAGTACACGGCGCTGATGCTCAAAGCGAAGGCGCTCGACCGGGCTGGGCGTTACGACGAGGCGCTTCTCGCGATGAACGAGGGGAACGCGATCGCGCGCCCAGAGGGTTACGACGTTGCGGCGCTGGTGTCGAGGGTCGATGATCTGATCAAGGTCTTCTCGGCGGAGAACGTGCGCAAGTTTGCCAGCGGCGCAATGTCCGGCAGGCGGCACGTGATTATCGCAGGGATGCCGCGGACCGGGACGACGCTGGTCGAGCAGATCCTCGATGCGCACCCGGACGTGTCGGGCATGGGCGAGGTGAAGGAGCTGGACATCCTGGCGCGCGGAATGCAGCGGAAGATCGGCGCCTGGGTCCCCTTCCCGGCGTGCGTGGAATTCGCGGAGCGCGAGCAGCTGTCCGCGTTCCGCAAGGAGTACGAGGAAGCGCTGTCCACCTACGGCGCTGGTTCGCTCTCGGTCGCGGTCAACAAGAACCTCAACAACATCATGCTGCTTGGCATGATCTCGATGATGATCCCGGACGCGAAGGTGATCTTCACGAAGCGCGATGCGCGCGACGTGACGGTCTCGTGCCTGATGGGCCGGTTCAGCAGGGAGGTGCACCCTTACCTCTTCAGCACCGATGACGTGCGCATCGCGTGCGAGCAGATGGACCGGCTGATGGCGCACTGGCAGGAGGTGCTCGACCTCGACATGACGACCGTCAGCTACGAGGACCTCGTCAACGATCAGGAGGCGCAGTCGCGGCGCCTGATCGAGTTCTGCGGCTTGAACTGGGACGACCACTGCCTGCGGTTCTGGGAATCCGACCGCACGGTGATGACGCTGGCGTACGACCAGGTGACGAAGCCGATGTACGGGTCATCGATCGGGCGGTGGGAGAATTATGCGGGGTTGTTCGGGGGGTGAGTCCGGCTGCTCTCGTCGTGGCAAAAATCACTTTGCGATGAATGCCACGACGCCCGCACCCGCCAAGATGTGATCGGCTTACTGCCGCTTCCCTTTGTTTTTCCGATCCTGCCGGTGATCCGCCTTCCGCTTGTCGCGGCTCTTGGACTTTTTGCTGCGGCGTTGTGTGCCGGTCTTGATGTCCTTGAAGCCGGCGCCGGCTCCGCCGCCGATGCCGCCTCCTGGTTGCCCGAGGGTGAGGGCCTTGCCGGCGCCCTGGCGTTTTTTCATCTCGGCAGAGGGGATCACCAGTTCCATCTGGCGCCTGGGCAGGTCCACCGCGCTGACGACGACCGCGACGCGGTCGCCCAGCTTGAATGATCTGCCTGACCCTCGTTCGACGAGCGCGCCGGTCTTGTGATCAATCGACCAGCTCCCGCCTCTTGGGCCGCTGGGGGGGAGGTCGGCGCACTTGACGAGGCCCTCGATGAGGTACTTGTCGATGCGCACGAAGACGCCGGTATTCGTGACGCCGGTGCAGACGCCTGGGAATTCCTCGCCGATGTGCTCGGCCATGAGCTGCATGACGAGGAACTTGCGCAGCTCGCGCTCGGCGTCCTGCGAGCGGCGTTCGGTCTGGTTGCACCAGCCGCCGACCTCGACGAGCTCCTGCTCATCGGGGCAGCCGTCGCCGTCCATCATCTTGCGGCCGAGCGCCTTGGCTTTGCCCTCGCCCTTGGGGGGCGTCGAGCCGTTGGCGGTGCGTTCGAGGTACTCGACCAGCGCGCGGTGGACGGTGAGGTCGGGGTACCTGCGGATGGGGCTGGTGAAGTGCGCGTACGCCTCCGACGCGAGCGCGTAGTGCCCGATGATCGCCGGCGAATATTCCGCCTGCGTCAGCGTGCGCAGCACCGCGAAGTGGACGGCCGGGCCCGCCGGCGTGCCCTTGGTGGAATCGAGCAGCGATTGCAGCTCGAAGCGGTCGGGGTTCTTCGGAATGGTGTACCCGGCGACGCGGACGAACTTCTGCAGGTCTTCCTTGCCGCCCTTTTCCGGCTCCGGGTGGATGCGCCGCAGCAGCGGGACGCCGAGTTCCTCGAAGAGGCGCGCGACGGCCTCGTTCGCCTCGACCATGAACATCTCGATGATCGTGTGCGTGAAGGCGTCGTCCTCGGGCTCGGCGTCCACCACGCGGCCGTCGTCGCCGAAGATCAACTCGACGTCGGGGAGATCGAGGTGGATCATCCCGTTCTTGCGGCGGCGCTCGCGGATGACGCGCGCGAGGGTGTCCATCGACTTGCAGCCTGCGATGATCTGCTCGGTGTAGGGCGTGTCGGTCCTGGCGTGCTTGCGGGCCTCTTCCTGATTCCCGTCGATGAGCGCCTGCGCCTCGAGGTACGTCAGCCGCTTGCTCGACTTGATGCACGTCTGCGAGAAGCCCTTGGCGACCACGTTGCCCTTCTTGTCGTACTTGATGTACGCCGACTTGCAGAAGCGCGGGACGCCTTCCTGCAACGAGCAGACGCCGTTGCTGAGCAGCTCCGGGAGCATCGGGATGACGAGGCGCGGGAGGTAGGTGGAGTTGCCGCGCTCCTTGCCCTCGACATCGAGGGGAGAATCGGGGGTGACGAAGTGCGCGACGTCTGCGATGTGGACGCCGAGCGTCCAGCCGTCCTCGTGCGTCTCGATGCTGATCGCGTCGTCGAAGTCCTTCGCGTCCGGCGGGTCGATCGTCATGATGAAGTCATCGCGCCGGTCCTCGCGGTTTGGCAGGACGGCCTCGAAGCCCTCGGCCTCGATGCGCTCCATCGTGGTGTCGAAGTCCTTGGCGGCCTGGCGCGCCTGCTCGACACATTCCTCCGGGAAATCGGTGGTTGGCAGCGCGTGGGCCGCGATGACGGCGGCGGTCTCGACGTCCGGCTCGCCTGAAGCGCCCAGCACCTCGGTGATGACGCCCTCGCCCAGGGCGTTGTCTTCTGGGTGGACGAGCAGCTCGAAGACGACTTTGTCGCCCTCGCGCGCGTTCTTGATGGAGGGGTCCTTGATGACGATGGGATCGCTCAGCGAGGCGCCATCGGGGAAGACGAGCCACTGGTTGCCGCGCTGGGTGAGCTCGCCGGTGAAGCTGGACTGCTTGCGCTCGAGGACCTCGATGATGTACGCGGTGAAGGGGGAGCGGTCGTCGCCTGCGCGGCGTTTCTGATGGACGATCTCGGCGCGGACGGTATCGCCGGTCAGGGCGTCGAGCGTCCCGTCTGGCGGGACGAAGATGTCGCCGTGGGCGCGGGGGTTGTTGGGGATGAGGAAGCCGAAGCCGCGGGGGTGCTTCTTGAACGTGCCGATTTCCTCATCACCAGGGGGCGGGAGCTGGACGACCTCCTGCGCGCCGAGGACGATCTGCCCCTCGTCGGCGAGCTGCTTCACCGCCTGCGTGAAGGCGGGGATGTCCTCGTCGGCGACCTCGAGCTCGGTGGCGAGGTGCGCGATGCGGCGTGGCTGGTAGCGGTCGTGCGAGATGAGCCGCATGAGTTTGTTTTTGAATCGGAGGGGCATGTGTCTCTATGGATCGGCTGGGGAGGACCGGCGTGGTGAATGCCGACGCGGGGGGCCTCGTGTGTTTCTCACGCTTGAGGGTAGCGAGAAAATGAAAACACCCCGGCCTGGGGAAGCCGGGGCGTCTTACTGGGGAATGGGCTGTTGGTTTTGGGCTCGATCCCGGGATTCGGTTCGCTCATCCCGGGCGTGTGCCCTCGATCAGTCCTTGTCCGCGGAGTTCTCTTCGACGGACTCGTCCACGAAGGAGGCGAGCTTGCGCGAGCGGACCGGGTGCTGGAGCTTTCGGACCGCCTTGGCCTCGACCTGGCGGACACGCTCCCTGGTGACCTTGAAGATGC
>CAYGNN010000029.1:17049-19093 GCA_964351165.1 uncultured Phycisphaeraceae bacterium | reverse complement strand
TCAGTTCGACAGGGCGCCGAACACACCGATCATCATGCCGAGGTCGCTGGTGTCAACGACGCCGTCGCCGTTGAGGTCAGCCTTCCGCTCGAGCGGCTGCTCGCCGATGTCCTCATTCAGACCATGGATCGAGAGCATGTAGCCGCCACGGCCGTACTCCTCGTACTCCATGCCGCCGGACATCATGCCGTCGAAGTCGTCATCGCCGTGGCCGGAAACCGCCAGCGTGGCAGCGCCGTTCTCATCCGCGATGAACTCGATCTTCGAGTACACAGCGCGGGGGCCGCTGTTGTCATCGAGCGCGACAACCACGCCCTCAGCCGCGAGCCAGCCGAGCATGGTGTCGGTGAAGCCGTTGTCGCCGTTCATGCCGGCGACGATCGTCGCGGTGTAGATGCCGTCCGGAGTCAGGCCGGTGAAGCGGTAGTAATCCACATCGCCGGACATGAAGACCGGGGCGTCCAGGACGCCGTGGATCGAAACACCCGCCGCGTCATCGACGCACTCGCCCGAATCGATCACGGTCGCATCCGCGAACGTGTCGTTGGGGCTCTGGGCCTCATCCTCGCCGCAGGCGACGACAGGCATCGCAGCCGGGACGTTGATGTCGATCGAGCACTGAGTGGTGTTGCCGTTGCAGTCGGTCACGTTGAACAACGCCGTGTAGGCGCCGGCATCAGCAGCCGTGGGGGCCACGACGTAGCTGGCGCAGGTCTCGCCGTCATCGCCGCGGTCCTCGGACATCAGCGTGACGAACGAGGGAACGTCAGCCTCGCTGATCGTGACGTCGCAGTCATCGCAGGGCGACGAGCCGCAGACCGTCAGCGCGGACGTCGAATCGATGTCAACGGTGATCGAGGAGCCTTCCGCGACCATGCACTCAGGCAGGTCCATGCACTCGTCCACAGGCGGGTCCGTGTAGCGGTACCCGACCTTGATCACGCGGCTGCGGCCGCTCAGGACGTCCGTGCAGCGGAACTTGGCCCAGTACGTGCCCTCCGCGAAACCGCTCTCGACGACGTCATCAGCGCGCGTCTCGATGCAGACCTTGTCGCCCCTGGGGCCCTTGGCGTGACCGATCGGGTCCATGAACGGCGGACGCGCGAACATCTCAACCCGGGCCCGCTCGTAGCAACGCGACTTCGCGCAGAACTCGAGCACCGGCAGCACATCGCCGGGCCGCACGTCGTAGATCATCATCGGGTTGTGATCGCGGGCCTCGTCGCACTCATTGTTGTTCATCCAGCAACGGGGGCGCTTGCCGCAGACGACCTCAACACGGAACTCGCACTCGGTCCGGGTGTCCGCATCGCGGTCCTTGACCTTGATCTTCATCTCGATCCGGTCGCCGTCCTTGTACTCACAGAAGTTCGGGATCTCGAAAAAGACCTTCTGGCGGTTCTCACGGTCGGTCAGATTCCGCTCCTCGACCTCGCGCCCATCCACCTTGAACTCCACCTTCATCCGCTCGGAATCGGGGCAGACCAGGTCAACCCAGGCGCAGACCGAAGCGCCGCACGTGCTGTCGCGATCACAGTAAGGCGGGCACTCCGGGATAAAGATCGTCTCGGTCCCGTAGTGGTTCTCCGAATCGATAATCTCGCACGTCGGGCGACGCTCGCAATCATCCTCGTAATCGTCAGCGACCGCGGTCGTTGCGACAGCCGCAATCGCGACGCCGGCAACCCCAACGCCCGCCAGCCGCGCACGGCGACCGACCGAACACATCAAGTTCTCAAACAACATCTGAACGCTCCTTACAAAATGTCGGGTTCCCCGAAATAAACGAACTCCCACCTGCGCCATCCTCCATGACGCCGCCCGCAGCATCAGCCGCGCGTGGTCCGATAGGCACGTTCTACCGCGCCCCATCGTCCGTTTCGATTACAAATCTGGGGTTTCAGTCCGATAATGGGACACGCAAAAACATCACGGATCATGCATGACGCAGTGAATCAAGAACGCGCAGTTCTTGCCCTCACAACCCAATGGAAAACCCCGGTATTACTTGCGATCGCGTTCGATTCCAGAATCGCAAACCTTA
>CAYGNN010000029.1:12228-16949 GCA_964351165.1 uncultured Phycisphaeraceae bacterium | reverse complement strand
CCATCAGCTCCTTCCATCCGCTCGCTCGGCTCGAACCCGAACTCCCGCATCCACATCGCAGAGGTGGTCGGGTCCACCGCCCCGCTCCCCCGATCCCCCTTCCCGCCGACGGATACGTCATCCGCGATCCGCTGCAGGAACTGTTCGCTCGAGAACCACTTCGCCCGCCGCTTCCGAGCCGCCGTCTGGATCCGCCGATCCGAACTGACCACCAGCAGCGTCCTGGGCGCCGAGTCCCGCTCGATGATCCCCTCGATCATCTTGTCCGCCGCGTCCGGCCCGTGACCAGCGAATACCAGCCGGATCCGCGACCCTGCCGCCAGATCCGCAGGCAGCGACAGGTTCCCAGCCCCCCCATCGCACACCAGCCGCGTGTCCGCGCCGGCCCACCGGCTCCGCCCGATCAGCCCCGCCAGCTTGATTGCGTCCGGCCCCGCCAACTCAGGCGGCAACACACCGGTCACGTGCAGCACGTTGTAGGTGTCGATGACCAGCCGATCCGCCATTGCCGAGCCAACCTCCGATCCCGCTCCGAAGCACCCAAAAACACGCCGATCACGCCCCACCGGCAGGCGACCGACCCCAATCGCAGGCCTACCCTATGTCCGCATTGAACGATCAGACCGGGGGGACCGACCGGAACGATCGAGCGATCGCCCGATCACCCATCCGGTTGATCGGCGCGAGAGCCCCCGTCATACTTCCCGGTCCATTTCCAAAGACAACAGGCAATGCCTGGCGCCGACGCGGAGTCGCCGCACCAGCATCGCCACACAACGCCGATCCAACACCCGGCGAGCAACAGGAGCACCCCGAGCCATGGCCATCCGAATCAAGGGCCGAGGCGGCGAATCCGTCGAGCAGATGATGCGCCGTTTCAAGAAGCTCTGCGAGAAGGAAGGACTGACCAAGGATGTCAGGCGCAAGGAGTACTACGAGAAGCCCTCCGAGCGCCGCAACCGCACCAGGCGCCGGACCTTCAGGAAGCCCACCGAGTCCGGCTCGCGCTAAACCGCGAAGCCCAAGCTCCACCGAGCCTCCGACGTAAGCCTTCGACGACGCCGCAAAGACGCCTTCGAACCAACAGCCACCTTCGTTCGCCCCGTTCTCTCGGGGCGGTTTCGCTTGGGGCGACCGCAGCGCCTGCCAACACACGCAGCGACGCCGCTCCCGTTCCGCACCCGAGCAACCCAACAACATTCTGTAGAGCGCCACGAGCAACAACGCTCAAAGGCCAACACCACTGAGGACCCGACGCCGTGATCACCCCAGACGCGATGACCCTCGCAGCCATGAACCCCGTCTACTTCATCGCACCAGCAGGCGCCATCGCCGCGCTGGTCACCGCCTTCCTCTTCTCGCGCAGTGTCATGGCGCGTTCCGAGGGCGACGCCGAGATGGTCCGCATCGCGCAGGCCGTCCGTGATGGCGCCATGGCCTACCTCAAGCGCCAGTACAAGGTCGTCTTCGGCGTCTTCATCCTCCTGCTCGTCTTCCTCGGCATCATGGCGACGATGGGCCTCCAGGAGATGCTCACCCTCGCAGGCGTCCCCATCGCCGGCTTCTTCTCAGGCCTCTGCGGCTGGTTCGGCATGAAGATGGCGACCAACGCCTCCGCCAGAACCGCCGCCGCAGCGAAGGACTCCCTCAACGAGGGCCTCACCGTCGCCTTCCGTTCAGGCGCCGTCATGGGCATGGTCGTTGTTGGCTTCGCGCTCCTCGACGCCTCCGTCTGGTTCTTCGTCCTCAACGAGTTCACCGAGATGTCCATCCCGGTCCTCACCTCCATCATGCTCAGCTTCGGCATGGGCGCCTCCACGCAGGCCCTCTTCGCCCGCGTCGGTGGTGGTATCTACACCAAGGCCGCTGACGTCGGCGCTGACCTCGTCGGCAAGGTCGAGGCCGGCATCCCCGAGGACGACGCCCGCAACCCCGCCACCATCGCCGACAACGTCGGTGACAACGTCGGCGACGTCGCAGGCATGGGCGCCGACCTCTACGAGTCCTACTACGGCTCCATCCTCGCCACCATGGCGCTCGGCGCCGCCGCGGCCTTCACCCTCCCCGGCATCACCAACGACCAGTCAGGCATCCTCGCGATGCTCCTCGCCCTCGCGCCGCTGACACTCGCCGGCGCCGGCATCTTCTGCTCCATCCTCGGCGTCTTCACCGTCAAGGCCAAGGAAGGCGCCACCTTCGCGCAACTCCTCAAGGGCCTGCACAAGGGCGTCTACGTCGCCTCCGCGCTCATCATCGTCTGCGCCTTCGCGCTCCTCTTCGTCCTGCTCAACTCCGGCGCAGGCAAGGAAGTCGCCACCGCCGCAGGCGTGAACTGGCTCGGCCTCGGCGGCTCCATCTGCTCAGGCCTCATCGCAGGCCTCGTCATCGCCTACGCCACCGAGTACTACACCTCCTACGAGCACCCCCCGACCCAGCGCATCAGCCAGCAGGCCATCACAGGCCCCGCGACCGTCATCATCTCCGGCATCGCCGAAGGCATGAAGTCCACCTGGGCCTCGCTGATCACCGTCGTTGTCGCCATCATCGCCGCCTTCTCCTTCGCTGGCGGTGGTGACTCCTTCCTCATGGGCCTCTACGGCGTCGGCATCGCCGCCGTCGGCATGCTCGCCACCCTCGGCATCACCCTCGCCACCGACGCCTACGGCCCCATCGCCGACAACGCAGGCGGCAACGCCGAGATGACCGGCCAGCCCCCCCACGTCCGCGAGCGCACCGACATGCTCGACTCGCTGGGCAACACCACCGCCGCGACCGGCAAGGGCTTCGCCATCGGCTCCGCAGCCCTGACCGCCCTCGCCCTCTTCGCCGCCTACCTCCAGGTGGTGCAGATCCAGCTCGCCGACCAGGCCACCGCCTACGTCGAGACCGCGCCCATCACCGCCCCCGCAGGCGATTACGCCGTCCACCAGGGCTTCGGCAAGTTCGGCCTCGCCTTCGCCGGTTCAGGCGATGAGGAAACCCACTTCGCCGGCGCGATCCTCGTCGACAAGTCCCAGTTCGATGGCGCCGAAACCTCCTGGCGCGAGATCGAAACCGGCGCGACCTTCACCATCGTCGGGGGCGACGAGAACGACCACAACGTCACCGTCGCCTCAGGCGATCAGCGCTTCGAGCTCGTCGCGCTCGACAACGGCCGCATCTCCGACGTCCTCGCCTTCTACGACATGACCCTCACCAACCCCCGCGTTCTGGGCGGCGTCTTCGTAGGCGTCATGCTCGCCTTCGTCTTCTGCGCGATGACGATGAACGCCGTCGGCCGCGCCGCCAACCTGATGATGGTCGAGTGCCGCCGCCAGTTCGGCAAGATGCGCGAAGGCTTCCTCAAGTCCGGCATGTCCAAGGAAGACGTCTCCGACCCCATGAAGTGGCCCAAGCAGGTCGAGTACGACGGCGTCCACTACCCCGACTACGCCTCCTGCGTCTCCATCTCGACCGCCGGCGCCCAGAAGGAAATGGTCGTCCCCGCGATCATGGCCATCTTCGTCCCCATCGCGGTCGGCCTCGTCCTCTCCGTGCCAGGTGTCGTCGGCATGCTCGCCGGCGGCCTGACCTCAGGCTTCGCCGTCGCCATCTTCATGGCCAACGCAGGCGGCGCCTGGGACAACGCCAAGAAGCTCATCGAGTCCTACGGCAAGATCACCGCCGACGACTTCGTCAACAACCCCGAGAAGCGTGAGGTTGTCCCCGCCCCCATCCGCGACGACATCGACCTCCGCGCCCAGGCGTTCATCGCCGATGGCCAGGGCGACGCCATCGTCTACGGCAAGGGCTCCGAGGACCACAAGGCCACCGTCGTCGGCGACACCGTCGGTGATCCCTTCAAGGACACCTCCGGCCCCTCGCTGAACATCCTCATCAAGCTCATCTCCATCGTCTCCGTCGTCTTCGCAGGCCTCATCGTGAAGTTCGGCCCCTACATCGGCGACATGCTGGGCATCAACTGATTCCGGAAATGCCACAAGAGAAGCAACAACTCGACCTCCTCGTCGTTGGCCTGGGCCGCAGCGGCACCACGCTGCTCACGCACCTGCTCACCAACCCCGAGCAGGGGCGCCTCTGCCTCGCCGAGCCCCGCCTGACCACGCGCCGCGCCTATAGGCCGGAAAAGCAGGACTACTTCAGGACGCTCGGTGTTCAGGGTCAGGTCAACACGAGGACTGTCGCGGAGCATCTCTTCAACCAGCAACGCATCGGGCTCAAGGAAATCCGGTCGCACCACATCAAGAACGCGATCAAACGCTACGACCCGAAGCACATCGTCCTCATCACCCGTGACCTCCGCGCGGCGCTCGCCTCCTACAACGAGCGCCACGCCAAACGCGCCGACAGCCTCCCCAAGTCAAGGCGACGCTTCCCGGCCAAGCTCTTCCTCCGCACCGCGCCGCTCATGCTGCGCCTGCTGGAGACCGAGAAACACCGCGTCACCGTCACGCAGTACGAACGCTTCGTCTCCGACGAAGCCGAGCGCAACCGCCTCGCGGAACTCCTCGACTGGCCCCTCGACGGGAACCTGGGCTTCTACGCCGCAACAGGCCGCGACAACGAGCGCAAGAAGCACGATGGGCAGATCTCAACCAAGAGCCTCACCCGCCCATTGCCGACCGACCCGGAGACGCTCGCCGTCCTGAAGCCGGTCTTCGAGCGCCTCGCCCCCTACCAGCGCGCCTTCGGCTACCCCGTCGACTGGGACGCCCCGCCCA
>CAYGNN010000029.1:0-12218 GCA_964351165.1 uncultured Phycisphaeraceae bacterium | reverse complement strand
TGTGACACACTCTCTCCCTACACGCCGCTCGTCCGATCTACACGCTACGACCCGAAGCACACCGTCCTCGTCCTGCGCCGCCGCCGCGCCGAGGTCACCACCACAATCAAGCAAACGGCGCACGCGTGATCCCCTCGCGCCGGGCCATCGAGCGCCTCCGCGATGAATCCCCCGTCGTCATCATGACCAGGGGGCACTCCGGCTCCCGCGTCCTCGCCTGGGCCCTCCAGCACGCAGGCGTCGCGCTCGGCGCGATCCCCGAAAAGAAGACCGGCGACATCCAGGACCGCCGATTCACCCGCCGCATCAAGCGCATCGCCATCGCGCGCCTCAAGGGCGCCGACACCGACCGCGCCACCGCCGCGCAAGCAGCGTCACTCCTGCGCAAAGCAGTCCCCTGCAAACGCTGGATCGCAGAGAACAACCCCCAGCACGACCTCGCCCAATGGGGCTGGAAGTTCCCAGAGACCTGCCTGATCGGCCCGGTCGTCGAGCGAGCCTTCCCCAGCGCCCGCTACATCCACCTCATCCGTGATGGCCGCGACCTCGCCTTCAAGGAACACCTCACCGACGACGCGACCCGCCCCCTGGGCAAGGCCCTCCTCACCGCCGCAGGCGCGCTCAACGACCCGCCGCACCTCCGCGCCGCCAGGTCCTGGGCGCTCCAGGAACGATCGCTACGCGAATTCTTCCAGACCCTCCCCGACGATCGCGTCCACCGCGTCCGCTTCGAAGAGATGGTCGCCGAGCCGACCCAGACCGTCGCGCGCTGCTGCGACTTCCTGGGTCTATCAATGACCGACGCCTGCCGCGACTACCTCGCAGACAAGATCAACCCCAGCAAGATCGCCCAGCACCGCGAGGAAGACCCCACCCGTATCGCCGAGGTCGAGCAGGCGATCGGCGATGAACTCCACGCCAACGGCTACGAGCCCACCGCACACGCCGCCACTTGACACCCCATCCCACCAGCGACAAGGTGACCCACCGGCCGCGTGCGACCCCCGCCGATGCCGCACCCACCAGAGGAACCGCCGTGAGCACGACCACACCCACCAGCGCCGAGACCCCCATCATCCTCATGGGCCGAGGCCACTCAGGGACCCGCGTCCTCGCCTACGCCGTCCGCGCCCTGGGCGTCGAGCTCGGCTTCACCGAAGCGATGGACAAGGGCGACCCCGAAGACGACAAGTTCCGCAAGGGGATGGGCAAACTCGCACGCAACTGGCGCAAGGGCGCCGGCCCCGCGAAGAAACTCCGCAAGCTCACCGACGACTGGCGCAACCGCGTCATCAAGGGCGACCACTGGGGCTGGAAGTACCCCGAGACCTACCTCCTCATCGAGGCAACCCACGCCGCCTACCCCAACGCGAAGTACATCCACATGGTCCGCGACGGCCGCGACCTCGCCTTCAAGCACCACCGCTCCAGCGACCCCTCCACCAAACTGGGCAAGGCGCTCTTGGGAACCATCGGCGCCATCGACGACCCGCCCCACGTCCGTGCCGCCAAGTCCTGGGCCTACCAGGTCGACTACTTCCGCGAAATCGCAGACCACAAACTCAACCCAGCGCAGATCCACGAAACCACCTTCGAAGACTTCTGCACCGACCCGGTCCGCGAGGCCGAACGCATCGCCGAGTTCCTGAACCTCCCGGTCCCCGACGAAGCCCGCGAGTTCCTCCGCGGCTTCATCAACCCCAAGAAGATCGCCCAGCACCGCGAGGCCGACCCCGCCAAGGTCGCCGACGTCGAGGCCGCCATCGGCCCGACCCTCCGCCGCTTCGGCTACATGCAGGCCGAGCCCGCGCTCGCCAGCACGTAATCGCGCACAAACGCGCCCGTATCCCAGACGTACCGCTCCAGCGCCGTCGCCCGCGCGATCGCGCCCATCGACGCGCGCAAATCCGCGTCCTGCGCCAGCCGCGCCATCGCCGCGGTCATTGCTTGCACCGAATCCACCACGATCCCGCCACCGGTGTCAAGCTTCTCCGCCAGCACAGGCATATCCCGCGCGATGATCGGGAGCCCCGTCAGCATCCCCTGCACGATCGCCTGCGAGAACGTCTCGTGCGACGTCGAGGGCACCAGCAGCGCGTCCAGATCCCGCAGCAGCGCCGGCGCCGCCGACGCCTCCATCCAGTCGTGCGCGATCACCCCCGCAGCCGCAGCAGGCTTGTGCTCGGCCCGCTCGTACGACGCCAGGTGCAACTCGCACCCAGCGCGCACCTCGTCGGGCATCGCCCCAAACGCAGCAACCGCGTCATCCGCGCCCTTCCAGGGGTTGTCCAGCTTCCCCAGCACCCCAAACCGCACGACCCCATCACCCACGCCTGGCCCAACGCCTGGGATGAGGCTCTGCGAATCCCAGGATTCCCGCGGCGTAAACCGCTCCGCATTGGGAATCCCATAACTCGTCACAACGCGCGCATCCGGAAGCACGCCCCGCGCCTGCGCCGCGATCTCTGTATTGACACAAACCACCGTCACACCAGGACCACCCAGCGCCCCAGCAAACCCCTCCCGGACCGTCCGGTGCGCCAGCAGCGTCACGCGGTCCGCCTTCCCCTTGCGCCGCATCGTGCGCAGCAAGGGCGCCAGACCCCGCGTTGGGTTCCCCACGATCACCGCGTCATAGTCCCGCTTGAGCACCCGCCCCTGCGCCGCCAGCGTGTTCCACAAAGGCTTCACCAGGCTCGGCGTTCGGATCACCCGCGCCCCGGAAAGATCCAACCGCTCGCGCAGCCTGCGATCCCAGGTCGATTCCACCGGGATCGTCAGATCAACCCCGAGCCCCAGCAGCTGCTCCGTCAACAGCATGTCGAAGAGCTGCACCCCACGCATCGCCTTCTTCTCGCGGCGCGTCAGGAACGACGAACTCAGGAACAGGATCGAAGGGCAGGATGGTGCGGAATCAGTCGCCACGATGCTCCCAGGGACGCCAACGGACAGCCAAGCGACAGCCTATCCCGCCCCGGCTACCCTGACCACAAACCCCCGCCGCACCCATCCAGCGCCCCTACACTCCTGCCTCAACCAGCACCGCGCCAACACAGCGCCGACGACCAGACCCCGATGACCAACCAAAACGACCACGACATCCACGACGAGCTCGACGAACTCGACGAGACCGAAACCACCAGGCCCCAGCCCGCCCGCGCCTCCGCCGAGGACCGCGCCAAGGCCCGCGAACTCGCCCTCACAGTCGCCGACGCCCTCGACGACGCCAAGTGCGAGGACATCATCGTCCTCGGCGTCCACGAGTTCAGCCAGATCACCGACTTCATCGTCATCGCCAGCGGCGCCAGCGAACGCCAGCTCCGCTCCGCCGCGCACCGCGCCATGGACGCCGGCGAAGAGATCGGCCACACCCCATTCAACCGCGAGGGCGAGCACACCGTCGGCTGGGTGGTCATCGATTTCATCGATGTCATGGTCCACCTCTTCGAGCCGCACACCCGCGCCCTCTACGACCTGGAAATGCTCTGGGGCGACGCCGAACGCGTCCCCTTCCAACCAGGCGCCAAGCCCGGCGCCAACGCCCCCAAGGGCGACTGACGGAAACGCTCGCCCATGGCGCGGGAACTCTCACTCGCCAACAAGTGCCAGATCCTCTTCGGCGCCGCCACGGTGCTCATCGTCGCCGCCGCGCTCGCAGGCCCCTGGATCCGCCTCGACCGCATCGTCAACGAAGCGCAGCGCGAGATCGTCCACGAACTCGCGCGCTACGCCGCCTCGCCCTACGAGAACCACGCCAACCTTTCGATCTTCACGCAGCCACCATCGCAGATGCTGACGAGGCCAGGCGAGGACAGACCGCAGGCCGTCATCCGCGTCGCCGCCGCCCTCCGCAGCGACTTCCCCGAGATCGAAGAAGGCAACAGCTTCGCCGCCAAAGCGCTCCAGCACTTCCGCGATGACCCGACCCGCCCCGCCTTCGGCGAATCCCTCCGCCTGGGCGACGAGTTCATCCGCAGGCAGGCCAGGCAGGACCGCAACAACGAGGGCGAGCTCACCCGCGTCATCTTTGTCGAGCACCGCTCCCGCCGCGCCAGCAGCCTCCTCTTCGTGGACCGCCTCTACCTCCTCGCCGCAGGCGTCTTCGCAGGCCTCCTCGCGCTCGCCGTCTTCTGGTACATCACCACGCGCCTGATCCTCTCGCCGGTCAAGGAGCTGCGCCACACCGTCACCCGCGTCGCGGAGGGCGATCTCACCGTCCGCTCGCGCATCAACACAGGCGACGAGTTCGAGCAGTTCGCCGACAGCTTCAACTCCATGCTCGCCTCGATCAGCCTCACGCAGGACCGCCTGCAGGAGATCAACGCCTCGCTCGACCTCAAGGTCGCCCAGCTCACCGAGGCCAACGTCGACCTCAACGAAGCCGCGCTCCTCAAGAACGACTTCATCGCCTCCGTCAGCCACGAGCTGCGCACGCCACTGAACAGCATCATCGGATTCGCCGAACTCCTGCAGGAGATCGCCACCTCGCAGACGCCCCCAGAGTCCGACCACGAGCAGGCGATGCAGGAGAAACGAGGCCGCTACCTCGCCAACATCATCCGCGCCGGCCGCGCCCTACTCGAGATGATCAACGACCTCTTGGAAATGGCGAAGATCGAAGCAGGCAAGGTCGACCTCCACGTCGAGCGCGCCAGCGCCGTCGCGCTCTGCGAGGGCCTCATCGCCCTGATCCGCCCGCAGGCCGAACGCCGCAACATCCTCCTGCACTTCGAGGCGCCCTCCCGCGACGAGGACACCCTCACCATCGAGACCGACCCGCGCAAGCTCGAGCAGATCGTCTTCAACTTCCTCTCCAACGCCGTCAAGTTCACACCCGACGAGGGCCGCGTCACCCTCCGCGTCGAACGCGTCATGACCGCAGGCGAACCCACCGTCCGCATCAGCGTCATCGACACCGGCCCAGGCATCGCCCCGGAAGACCAGGACCGCATCTTCGACAGCTTCTCCCGCGTCGAGCTGGGGCACGCGAGGCAGCACAAGGGAACAGGCCTGGGCCTCACCATCGCCAAACGCCTCGCCGACATGATCCAGGGCGACATCCGCGTCGAGAGCGACCTCGGCCAGGGCGCCATGTTCAGCCTCATCCTCCCGATGAACCTCGACCCCGACGCCGCCGTGGACATGACACTCCGCCTCGCAGGCCGCAACGGCGCTCCCACACAAGCGAGCGCCCAGCACCCAGCGAGCGCCGACTGATCACCCCCGGACCGCCCGCTCCGTGTGCCGAACCATCGGCCGCCCCTGAGCAGGCCACTCCACCGCCACCACATCGATCCGCAGCGGCCGATCCGTCCACCCGCGCTTCCGCGCCACCTCCCGCGCCAGCCGCCGCAGCTTCTCCTGCTTGCGCGCGCCCACGCTCGTCTCAGGCCGCTGCGCCAGCGCGCCGCCATCGCGCACGCGCCGCGTCTTCACCTCAACAAACACAACCGTCGCCCTGTCCGGCGCCAGGCAGACGAGATCAATCTCGCCCTGCCCGGTGCGCACGTTCCTCGCGATCACCCGGTAGCCGCGCCGCTTCAACCGCCGCGCCGCCACCCGCTCGCCCGCAGGACCGATCGGATCACGCCCGCGCCCTGTCGGCTCAGGCCTCCGACCGAGCAGCGCACCAAGCCCGGCGCGCAGCCCCATCTCAAGGCGCCTCTTCGATCAGGTACCGCATCGACGCGATCTCCAGCAAACGAGCCTCCATCTCGTTGACAGGGCTCAGGCTCGAGCGGCTGATCAACTTCTGGAAGTACTTCACCTGCTCCTCCTCACGCCGCTGCAGCTGCAGCGCGTCGTAGATCGCAAACTGCGCGTCGTACAGGCTCACCTCGCTCGACTCGATCGACTCCAGGTAGATCCACGACACCCGGCCGTTGGCCGACGTCACCGGCGCAGAGACCTCCCCCTCCTCGAGCGCCAGCGCCGCCTCGTTCAGCTCATCAGGCCCGAAGATCCTCGATTCGCCGTACGTCTCGCCGGTCAACTCGATCTCGTACGCGCCGCCGCGCCGCGGCCCGAACAGGCTCTCCCGCCGCGCCACCGCCTCGAACGACTCGCCATTGGCCAGCGATGTCTCGACCCGATCGAGCGCCGGCAGATCATCGCCGGCAACCTGGATCATCCGCAGGTGCGCCGTCGGCGCAGGCTTGTAGATCGCCTCGTCCTGCTTGTACTGCAGCACCACGTCCCGCCATGGGACGTACGCCTTCTCGCCGATCGTCTTGCGCAGCTGCTCGCGGATCAGCTCGAACCGCCGGACCGACTCGATCTTCTCGTCGATCGTCACGCCCTCTTCTTCCAGCAGCTTCTGCGAGAGCAGCTCCTCGCTGCCCCGCGACTGGCTCACCAGGTTTTCGCGCAGCTGCGACACCCAGAAGAGCAACCCGCTCCGCTGCTCCACCGTCAGGCTCGACTCGTACTCCGCCAGCAGCAGTTCGTTCCGGACCATCTCGAACAGCCGGCCCTGGATGATCTCGTGCGCCTCGGTCATCCACTCCTTCTGCGATTTCTCCCTCGCCAGCGCGCTCAACCGCGCATCCATCGGCTCGAAGAACTCCGAAGCGAACACCGGACGCCCGTTGATCTGCCCGACCACCGAATCGATCATCACCTGATCAACCACCGCCGGCGCTGGCTCCCCCGCTTCCTCCCCGCCATCGGTCACCACGAACAGCGTCTCGTCAGGCACGCCAGGCGTCACCCGGATCGAACCAACCCCGCCACGCGCCGTCGCCGCATCAACCACCGGCGCGCTGGGCGCTGTCGGCGATTGCCCGCCCGTCGCGCCCACATCAATCCGAGGCGCCAGCTCGATCGTCGCATCGCTCGTCGGAGGCGCCGTCAGATCACCGGTCGAGATCCGGTGCCGGTTCGGCGCCCCGCACCCGCTCAGGGCCAGCAGCCCCGCGGCCAGCCCGGCGAAGACAACCAATTCACGCATGGAGACCTGTCGTTGCATGCCCGCATCATCCCCCGGATCACCCCCAGCGTCCAACCAATCCCCAAGCCACCGCCTAGAATCCCCCCAATCTCCAGCCAATCACATCTCCAAATCCGGCCGATCACCGCCGGGAAGGGCACCAACCATGTCGGAACTCATCACCCCAGGCGGCGCAGACAACAACCCTGGCGAAGAGAACAAGCTCATCATCGACTCCGACTGGAAAGCCGAGGCCCAGGCCGAGAAGGAAAAGCTCGCACAGGCTGAAGCCGAGGCCAGGCCCGCAGCCGGCGCCCCAGGCGAACTCCCCGAGCCGGACTTCCGCACCGTCGTCTCGATGCTCGCGACGCAGGCCCTCATGTACCTCGGCGCCTTCCCCGACGAGACCGGCCGCGCCGTCGTCGCCCCGGAATACGCCAAAATGCACATCGACCTGCTCGCCGTCCTCCAGGACAAGACCAAGGGCAACCTCACCGACGAGGAGCAGGACGAGCTCGATCAGGTCCTCAACGAACTCCGCCAGCGCTTCGTCCAGGTCCTTGGGATCGCCCAGGCCCAGCAGGCCCAGCAAGCCGCCACCAACCCTGGTGATCCCGCATCCAACGCATAAGCCTCCCCACGCTATGGATGAGCGCAGTGAAGCGGCGCTCCACAACCGCAATCTCCCCTATTCGTGCTCCCCAACACGAAGCGCCGAAACAATTTAGAATCCACGAATCGTTCCGAAGGTCTCCTCCGAAGACCGCGATGATCGCACAGCCTCCCGCAGCAGCAGAAAGGACGCCCCGTGTCCGATCCCGCGACTACCGCCAGACCGGCGGTCTCCCACGCGTTTATCCTCCGAAGGCTCCACTCCCTCGCAGGCCTCGTCCCCATCGGCGCCTTCACCATCATGCACCTCACGACCAACGCTTCGGTCGTCTGGGGTGAACTCGGCAAGGGCGGCGTCCAGACCTACCAGCACGAAGTGGACTTCATCCACTCCATGCCGCTGCTGCTGCTCATCGAGATCTTCGGACTCTGGCTCCCCATCGCCTTCCACGCCATCCTCGGCTTCTACTACGCCTTCACCGGCTCTTCCAACGTCAAGCACTACGGCTACGGCGCCAACTTCCGCTACACCCTCCAGCGCTGGACCGGCTACTTCGGCTTCATCTTCATCCTCTACCACGTCGCCACACTCCGCTGGGGCTGGACCTGGCTCCCCTTCTCCTCAGGCTTCGACGCCCACATGGCCGCCTCCACCACGGCGCAAGCCATCCGGGGCGGCGTCGATCCCTCCGCGCTCGGCGGCTTCCTGATCGGCGCCCTCTACCTCGTTGGCGTCCTCTCCCTCGTCTACCACCTCGCCAACGGCCTCTGGACCGCCGCCATCACCTGGGGGCTCACCGTCTCTGCCGGCGCGCAGAAACGATGGGGATTCGTCTGCACAGGCCTGGGCCTGGGCCTCGCCGCGATGGGCGTCATGGCCTTCGTCGGCTTCGTCACCCTCGACATCGAAGCCGCCCGGCAGACCGAATCACAGATGCACGCCGAGATCGTCAACGCCGAGACCCCGCAGACCGGCGCCCTCGCCGAGAACCCCGACACCACGAACACCAACGAGCGCTGAGCACCCATGCCTTCTGAGAACAAAAACGCAAGAGTGATCGTCGTCGGCGGCGGACTCGCGGGCCTCGCCGCCTGCGTCCGCCTCGCAGAGCAGGGCGTCAACGTCGACTGCTTCTCCATCGTCCCCGTCAAACGATCCCACTCCGTCTGCGCCCAGGGCGGCATCAACGCCACCAACGAGATCGCCAGACAGCAGGGCTACTCCGAGTGGGTCCACATGGACGAGACCCTCTTCGGCGGTGACTTCCTCGCGGACCAACCCCCCGTCTACGAGATGACCCACTGGGCGCCCAAGATCATCGACCTCCTCGACCGCATGGGCGTCCCCTTCAACCGCACACCAGAAGGCCAGCGCGACCTCCGCCTCTTCGGCGGCTCCCTCTTCAAGCGCACCCACTTCTCCGGCGCCACCACCGGCCAGCAACTCATGTACGCCCTCGACGAGCAGACCCGCCGCTACGAGGCCGAGGGCAAGGTCACCAAGTACGAATCGTGGGAGTTCCTCTGGCCCATCACCGAGGGCGAGGGCGACAGCAAACGCTGCGTCGGCATCGTCGCCCAGGACCTCCGCACCATGCAGATCCGCGCCTTCCCCGCAGAGGCCGTCGTAATGGCCACCGGCGGCTGCGGGCTCGTCTTCGGCAAGTCCACCAACTCCGTCATGTGCACCGGCGGCGCCGCCGCACGCTGCTACCGCGCCGGCGCCCACTACGCCAACGGCGAGATGATCCAGGTCCACCCCACCGCCATCCCCGGCGCCGACAAGTGCCGCCTCATGTCAGAGTCCGCCCGAGGCGAAGGCGGCCGCGTCTGGGTCCCCGCCAAGAAAGGCGACACCCGAGACCCGCGCGACATCCCCGAGAAAGAACGCTACTACCTCCTCGAAGAGCGCTACCCCAAGTACGGCAACCTCGTGCCCCGCGACATCGCCTCGCGCGAGATCTTCTCCGTCTGCGTCGATGACGGCATGGGCGTCGACGGCAAGAACCAGGTCTACCTCGACCTCTCCTTCAAGGACCGCGAGGAACTCGACCGCAAGCTCGGCGGCATCCTCGAGATCTACGAGAAGTTCGCAGGCGAAGACCCACACGAAGTCCCCATGAAGATCTTCCCCGCCGTCCACTACACCATGGGCGGCCTCTGGACGACCTTCACACCCCAGGAGCGCCCCGCCGATCCCAGGCAGGACCTCAACTCCGGCTTCGACACCATCACAGGCATGAAGTTCGGCGCCCCCAACACCATGATGACCAACATCACAGGCCTCTACGCCTTCGGTGAGGTCAACTTCGCCTACCACGGCGCCACCCGACTCGGCGCCAACGCCCTCCTCTCCTGCATCTTCGACGGCCTCTTCTCAGGCCAGGGCGTCGCCAACTACGTCAAGACCGAAGCCGAATCCGTCGAGTCCGGCCACGCCGACCCCTCGACCAATCCCTACCAGATCGCGCTGGAAATGGGCGAAGAGATGACCAACGCCTGCACCGTCGTCAAGACAGGCCCCCGCATGGAGCAGGCCATGACCAAGCTCCACGAACTCCAGGAGCGCTACAAGAACGTCCGCCTCGCCGACGGCGGCATGTGGACCAACCAGAACCTCTCCTTCACCAGAGCGCTGGGCGACATGCTCATCCTCGGTGAAGCCATCCTCCAGGGCTCCATCAACCGCGAGGAATCCCGAGGCTCCCACTACCGCCCCGACTTCCCCGAACGCGACGACGACAAGTTCCACAAGACCACCATCGCCAGGTTCAACGCGGAAACAGGCCGACCAGACTTCGAATACCGCGACGTCGTCGGAGGACTCGTCAAACTCCGCCCCCGCGACTACGGCAAGACCGCCAGCGAACCGAAGAAAGAAACAGCCAACGTCTGACCAGCCCCCCGGTGCCGTGGTATGGCGCAGCCATGCCACGACCAAGCGTCCAAGTCTCAACCCAACGCAGGCAACCACCCCATGACCACAGCCCAAGCCACCGACGCCCGCACACGCACCATCCGCTTCAAGATCAAGCGCTGCGACGGCCCCGGCAAGCCCTCCTACTGGCAGACCTTCAAAGTCCCCGTCAAAAAGGGCGAGGGCGCCAACGTCATCTCCTGCCTGCAGCACATCGCCGCCAACCCCGTCACCGAAAACGGCGAAGCCACCACACCAGTCGCCTGGAAGTCCGGCTGCCTCGAAGAAGTCTGCGGCGCCTGCACCATGGTCATCAACGGCAAGGTCCGCCAGTCCTGCTCCTGCCTGATGGACACCGCTGCCCCGAATGAGGGCGACACCATCACGCTCGAGCCCATGCGCAAATTCCCGGTCTTCCGCGACCTGTACGTTGACCGCGAACGCCTCTTCACCTCGCTCAAGCGCGTCAAAGCCTGGGTCCCCATCGACAACCTCTGGGAACAGGGCGCCGGCCCCAAGGAATCACCCAAGGAACAGGAGACCCGCTACAAGCTCTCCGAGTGCATGTCCTGCGGCTGCTGCATGGACGCCTGCCCCCAGTTCCACAAGATCGAAGACAACGCCAAATGGCAGACCGCCTTCATCGGCGCCGCCGCCATCAGCCAGGTCCGCTACTTCAACCTGCACCACACCGGCGCCACACTCAAGGGCGACCGCCTCGACGAGATGGCCGCCCAGGGCGGCGTCGCCGACTGCGGCAACGCCCAGAACTGTGTCAAGCACTGCCCCAAACACATCCCCCTGACCGAATCCATCGCAGCCGTCGGCCGAGACACCACCGTCCACGCCGTCAAGCAGTTCTTCACGGGCAAATAGTCTGTAACACCCGAAGAACTCGGTTCAAATCTCACGAATCCCAATAGGCACAACGGGGCGCCAGGGTAGAATCCAACGATGATTCAGTTCGCGGCGACACTCTACCGGCCGAAAGCAACCGACGGCGCCAAAGCCCTCAACTGGCACTTTCTGAAGCTGCCGAAGTCAGCCAGCGTGAAGCTCCCTTCCCGTGGCATGGTGTCGGTCGAAGGAAGCTTCAACGGCTTCGCATTCCAAACCACGCTCCAGCCCGACGGCCAGGGAGGACACTGGCTCAAGGCGGACAAGAAGCTGCTCAATGGCGCGGGCACGTCGGCCGGTGATGTGGTGTCGGTCAAGATCACACCGATGACCGAAGAGCCGGAGCCCGCGGTGCCCACAGACCTACGCAAAGCCCTTGCCGCCACGCCGAAAGCCAAAGCGGTGTGGTCGGACATCACTCCCCTGGCGCGCCGGGATTGGATCCAATGGATCACCTCCGGCAAGAAAGCAGCGACGCGTCCGACGCGAATCGACAAAGCCTGCGACATGCTGACCAACGGGAAACGACGCCCGTGCTGCTTCGACCGAACCGGGATGTACGACAAGAGCCTCAGTTGCCCCGAGCCCCAAGAAGAGTAGCGCAACGCAAGAACTCGGATACCCCAACGCCACTCACCGCCCCCGATACACCATCACCGACCGAACCCGAACTCCCTGCACTGCAGGATCATGCACCAGATCCGTGATCCGCACATCCCCCCACCGCTCGCGCATCTCCTCAACGGACCCCGGCGGATCACGCAGATCCAGCAGGATCACCTCGATCGCCCGCCGCCCCTGAGCATCCGCTTCGCGCCACGCGTCCCGCAGGAACGGCGCCACCGAATCCCCAGTCAGATACAG
>CAYGNN010000028.1:0-19791 GCA_964351165.1 uncultured Phycisphaeraceae bacterium | reverse complement strand
TTCGGAGGCTTCTTCAAGGTCGCTGCTGGCATAGAAGGGAAAGCATACCAAAGCAGGCGATCACAGGACGCGGCTCAGGATCCCTGTCGCATCGATACCGGCGGGCCGAGCACCTCAGCCGCGATGATCGCCTTCCGCCAATCCTCGCGCGTGTACTTCGAGAAGATCCCGCCCCGCTCCTGCCGCGGCTCCGCGATCGGCGTCTCGGCGTCCGCCACCAGCCGGTGCACGGTCCGGTGCTCGACGTCCCGCTGCGGATGGGGCTGCTGCGCAAGCCCGGTTCGTTTGGGGGTGCTCAGGTTCCGGGCCGGTTTCTGTTGCCTCGGCGCTGCGCTCGGCATCGGTTTGTTCGCAGGGCGGTTGACGGTTCTGCTGGGCGCCGTCGGCGGCGTGGCACGCTGGGAGGGCTGCCGCTTGGCAGAGGGCATCTCCCTAGCCGCTGTTCTGGCCTGTGCCGGGCGAGATTGCTGCTGCTGCTTCTGCTGCCGCGCCGCCATCTCGGCGCGCAGCGCCGCGAGCCGCTCCTGCCGAAGCTGCGCCAGCTGCTGCTTGCGAGCGAGGATCTGCTGCTGCTTCGTTGTCGGAGTCGGTGCCTGCGCTTCGGACGCCGGCGCCTCGCCGCTCGCGGCGATCCGCTCAAGACGCTGCTGGTGGAGCCTGGCGCGCTTCTGCGCCTCTTCCGCCTCCGCCTTCTCCTTCATCTTCCCGAAGACCCAGCTGATCGCTGAGATCCCGAGAAAGACGAAGACAATCCAGCCCTGGTTTCCCATCACGTCACCTCCGTGCGCTCCGGTATCGGCGTCAGCACGACGCCAACCGGAGAATCGATCATGGCAAATGGTACCCCATACACCCGCTCGAGGATGTCCGGAGTCAGCGCCGTCAGGACATCCCCCTGCGCCGCGATCGTCCCGCCAGCGTGCATGACCACCGCCCGGTCCGCCGATCGGACCGCAGAGGTCAGGTCGTGCAGCGCCACCACCACCCCGATCCCTCGTTTGGCGAGCTCTCTGAAGATCCCCAGCGTCCGCATCGCGTGCCTGGGGTCCAGCGCGCTCGTCGGTTCATCCGCGATCAGGAATCTGCCCGCCCCTTCCTCGCGTTCGCCCCAGGGGTCCAGCTGCGCCAGCGCCCGAGCGAGCATCACCCGCTGCTGCTGCCCTGCGCTGAGCGCATGGAACCCGCGATCCGCCAGCTCACGAATTTCAGCGTGCGCCATCGCCCGCTCCACCGCGCCGGCGTCCTGCCCCAGCGCGTACCGCCCCAGCGCCAGCGTCTGCCGGACTGTGAACCCCGCCGCGAGTGTTGGCCGCTGCGCGAGGTACGCGATCCGCCGCGCGCGCTCGACCGGGCGCACCGCGTGCAGGTCCGAATCATCGATCCGCGCACGCCCGCTCGTTGGCGACGCGACCCCTGCGAGCAATCGGAGCATCGTCGTCTTCCCAGCGGCGTTAGGACCGACGATCGCCGTGACCTTCCCAGGCTCGAAGGCGCACGACACCCCATCGAGCGCCGCCTCGCCGGAGCGCTGGTACCGGAATCCGACCTCGTGCAGCGACAGCGTCATGCGCCGCCCCCCGGACGCTGCCGGAGCAGGATCACCAGGAAGACCGGCCCTCCAACGAGCGCCGTCAGCACGCCGATCGGCATCCGCCCAGACCCCAGATCGATCACGCGCACCAGCGAATCCGCCAGGACGATCAACGCGGCGCCGCCCATCGCGCTGGCGATCACGAGCGTCCGGTGCGAGGGACCGCCCAGCGCGCGCATCAGGTGCGGGATCACCAGCCCCACAAACGCGATCGGCCCTGCCAGCAGCACCGTCCCTGCGGTCAGCGCGCCGGCGAGCACGAAGAGCGTGATCCGCAGCGCGCCGAGCCGAACGCCGACCGCTCGCGCCTCATCGTCACTCAGCGCCGAGGCGTCCATCGCCGGACCGAGGAACGCCCCGATCCCGATGCCGATGAGCGTGACGCCGCCAACGAGCGACAGCCGAGGCCAGCGCACGTTGTCGTCGAGCGCCCCGAGCGTCCACTGGATCGACGCCGCCAGACCACCAGCCGGCAGCAGGTGGGTCACCAGCATCGTCAGCGCCCCTGCGATCAGCGAGACGATCACGCCGACGAGGATCAGCGTCACCGGATCGATCAAGCCGCGACGCTGCGCGATCGCGTACACCAGCCCCAGCGTCGCCATCGACCCCATCAACGCCGAGAGCGCCGGCGGCTCGTACTGCACCACCGCCCCTGTCAGCAGGAAGCTGATGTAGATCGAGATCATCACCCCCAGGCTCGCGCCGGACGTCAGCCCCAGGACCGCAGGTGACGCGAGGGGGTTCCGCAGCAGCGATTGCAGCAGCACGCCGCTGACGGCCAGCGCCGAACCGACCGTGATCCCGGAGACGACCCGGAGCAGCCGCAGATCGAGTTCCGCCGAATCCCGAGCCCAATCACCGAACCCATCGGGGCCCACCAGCAGGCGCACGACCACCACCAGCGCCAGCAGCGCTGCCGCGGCGCCGACCGTGATCCATGATTTGGGGCTCCGTTGGGCGGTCATCGAGCAAGAAAGTACCGCAACACAAGAGGTTCCGTTCGCCTTGGGGCCGGTCACCTGAGACAATGCCCATGTGAGCGACGGCACAGAGACATCCCGGAACCCTGAACAGCACCGCCGGTCCCTGACCGGTCTGCTCGGCCCGATGCGGATCCGCAAGAAGCTGATCCTCCTCCACACCGGGTTTTCGCTGACGATGGCGATCGCGCTCCTGCTCGCTGTCCGGCCTGCAGGCTCCGAGATCGTCCGCCTCTCCACCGACAGCGCCGCCAGGGCCGCGATCGAGATCGCCCTGGGCGACAGCGCCGACCCCAACCCAGGCGTCCGGGCGGTTCACGGCGATGCCGCAACGCTCGGCATCTCCGAGACCCAGGCCAGCCGCCTGCAGGCCGGCGAGATCCTCGAACTCCCAGGGCCGGACGGCGCTGTCCGCGTCGGCGCCTGGAACGAATCCCGCGGCGAGTTCATCACCGCGACGGCGCTCCTCCGCGATGCGCGAGGGGTCGTCTCCCGGATCTACATGCTGCTGATCGTCGCGCTGCTGGCGATCTACTTCGCGGTCGCCATCGCGCTGGAGGTCTTCGTCCTCCCACGGCACGTCTACGCGCCGATCCAGCGCCTCAGGAGGGCCGACCGCGCCGTGCAGGAGGGCCACCGCGAGATGGAGCTGATCCCGGACGCGGAGATCCCCTCCGACGAGCTGGGCGAGATCATGCGCACGCGCAACGAATCGATCACCAGGCTCCGCAACCAGGAGCGCGCGCTCACCGATGCCCTCGAGCGGTTGGAGGCGGTCGCCTCGGACCTCAAGCAGAAGAACGAACTCATCGAGAACGCCCAGCGCAACCTTGCGGACCACGACCGCCTCGCGAGCCTGGGGGTGATGTCCGCAGGATTGGCGCACGAGATGAACACGCCGCTGTCCGTGCTCAAGGGCGCGGTCGAGGCGATCAACGAGAAGCCTGGCGAGCCGGTCCCCGACTGGCAGGCGGCGCTGATGCACCGCGTCATCAGCAGGCTCGAACGCCTCAGTGATGGCCTGCTCGACTTCGCCAGAGTGCGCCCGCCCAACACAGCGCCGGTCGAGATCCGCCCGGTCATCACCGAGGCGTGGACGCTCGTCCACCTCGACCGCAACGCGCGGGGCGTCGAGTTCCACTGCCTGCTCGACGACGCGACCATCATCCCAGGCGACGCAGACAGGCTCACGCAGGTCTTCGTGAACCTGCTGCGCAACGCCGTGGACGCGATGGAGGGTGATGGGCACATCAGGGTCGATGCCGAGCGCCTCGACCGCGAGGGCCGCGACTGGCTCTCGATCAAAATCACGAACGACGGCCCGCGCATCGACCCGGAGATCCTGCCCCGACTCTTCGAGCCTTTCGAGTCCACCAGGCTCGACGACCGAGGCACAGGCCTGGGCCTCGCCATCGCCGAGGGGATTATCCGTGAGCACGGCGGATTCATCGTCGCGCGGAACCTCCCGGAGCGTGGCTGCATCTTCGAGATCACACTCCCGCTGGACACCCCTGCGGGCACGCCCGATCGATTCCCGGTATCAATCCCTGTATCCATGACGAGCGATGGCGCCCCTGACGAGGAGCCGAGCGAGGACCGCCGATGACCGAGCCTGAACACAACCTTGAAGCAGCGCAGGACCTCCCGCTCTCGATCATCGCGCTCGACGACGACGCCGACTTCCGCGAGTACCTCCGCGGCGTGCTCGAATCGGAGGGCCACAGCGCGCGCCTCGCGGCGACCCCCGAGGAGTTCTTCCGCCTCGCGGATGAGAAGCTCCCGGACATCGTGCTGCTCGATATCAAGATGGGCAAGCACTCCGGCGAGGAGACACTCAACGAGATCCGCCAGCGCTGGCCCAAGCTCTGCGTCGTCATCGCGACCGGCTACCCTTCGCTGGAGACGATGCGCAACACGTTCAAGCAGGACGTCTTCGACTACCTCTCGAAACCATTCTCACTGAAAGAGCTCCGCGCGACGCTCAAGCAGGCCGCTGACGCGTTCGGGTTGGGGGGCAGGCCCCAGGACCGCCTCCGCGCCGAACTTGGCCGTCGCATCCGCATCACCCGGACCGAACGAGGCTGGACCCTGAAAGACCTCAGCGAAGCCAGCGGCGTCAGCGTCAGCCAGCTCAGCGCCATCGAACGCGGCACCCACCTCCCGTCGATCGAGTCGATGCTCAGCGTCGCGCTGGCGATGGACTCGAAGCCATCGGACTGGATGGGCTCTGCTGGGTTCTGAGCACTGATCCCATCACCGCCTGGGGTACGGGATGTCGTAAGGCGCCAACTCCGGCGGCAGGCTCTTGATCCCGCGCCGCCTCGATTTGTGCACCGCGTAGCGCAGCGAATCGTGCATGCGCTGGCGCACCCGGTCCGTCACGTTCAGCCCCAGCGACTCCATCGTCGCCAGCGACCACGCCCACGCGTGGTACTCCTCCAGGCACCTCGGCTTGTACGCGCCGAGGCCGATCGCGTGGTGTCCGATCTCGTGCAGGAAGACCGCCGCGGACATGGGGCCCTTGGGTTTGGGCGCCTCGATCAGGCGCGAGACCCTGCCGTCCTCGTAGTGCACTTCCCAAGCGACGCCAGACATCGACGTCCGCCATTTGCGCACGCGGATGTTGTATTGCTTGAGCATGTCCTTCGTGATCTGCTCATAGCGCTGCTGCGCGGCGCCTGGTTTGGCGGCGCTGCGGACGCTCGGCTTCCGAGCTGGCTTGCGCTTGGGCGCAGCGATCGGATTCGCCTTCTTCGGCGCCAGCAAGTCCCACAGCGTTTGGAAGGTCGTCTGCATCACTGTCCTGTCGGCTCGTCCTCGTCGAACCGGTCCCCCTGATTGATCCCCGCGCCCCTCGCAAAATCCGCCCAGGGCATCGTCTTCTTGCCAGCAGGCTGCACCTCCAGGACGTGCAGCACGCTGCCTCTGCCGCAGGCGATCAGGCCAATCGCCGGATCGACCACCGTCCCTGGCTCTTGTTCCGTTTTTGCGTCGCTGTCTTCCGCCCGGCGGACGCCCAGCCGCTTGCCGTTGAAGGCGGTCGCAGCGCCAGGCCAGGGGTTGAGCCCATTGATGACCCGCTTGCAGAAATCAGCAGGGAGCATGAAGTTCAGCCAGCCGTCGTCCTTGGTGAGCTTGGGGGCCAGCGTGACCTCGTCCTCGTTCTGCCTCCGGGGATCCAGCGAGCCTTCCTCGTGATGATGGAGGACATCCAGCACCAGCTCCGGCCCATCGGCGCTCAGCAGGTCGTGCAGTTCAGCGGTCGTCACTGTCGGCTCGATCGTTCGTTTGGATTGCCCAAGGATCAGCCCGGCGTCCATCCGGTCGGCGAGCGTGATGACCGTGTTCCCGGTCTCTTGATCGCCAGCGAGGATCGCGTGGTTGATCGGCGCAGCGCCCCTCCAACGCGGCAGCAGCGACGCGTGCAGGTTGATCGCAAAGCGATCCGCGAGCAGGGGGGAGCCCAGTTTCTGGCCGAACGCGATGACGACCCACGCGTCGGCGTCCACCGCGCGGATCCGCTCGACGACTTCGTGCTCGTTGACGCGCTCCGCCTTGACAACGGGGACATCGCGCGCGTGCGCCTCGGCCCACTGCGCAATCGGCGTCGGCGTGAGCTTCCGCCCCCGCCCCGCCTTGCGGTCGGGCTGCGTGACGATGTGCTTGAGCGTGTGCCGCTGAGCGAGTTGCTCGATCGTCGGGACGCCGAAGGCGCCGGAGCCGAAGAACACGATGTTCATCGCACGCCGGCCTCGCGTTCGAGGCGCTTGACGGCGCTGCGGTTCTTCATCCGCGACATCTGCGTGAACTTGTCGATGATGAGCACGCCATCGAGGTGGTCGTTCTCGTGCAGGATGCACCGCGCCAGCAGCCCCTCGCAGGTCATCTCGAAGGGCTTGCCGTCGCGGCCGATCGCCTTCACGTGCACGACCGGAGGCCTGAGCACATCGCCCCGGATGTCCGGGAGGCTCAGGCACCCCTCCTCGTAAGGCTCCGGAGGCCCATCGAGGCGGACGATCTCAGGGTTGATGAACGCCATCGCGTGCTCGGTGCAGGTCCGGGGCTCGTCGTCCACCGACCGCCCATCGCCTGGAGGGACGAAGGCGACGAAGAGCCGCCAGTGCAGGCCCACCTGCGGCGCCGCGAGGCCGATCCCCTCCGCCTCGAACATCAGCTCGACCATCCGCTCGATAATCGCAGGCAGCCCCTCGTCCGCCGGGTCGATCGGGGCAGCCTTGGACCGGAGGACCGGCTCTGGGTAGGTCACGATGTACAGATTGTCGGGATCCGGTGCTGGCATCAGGCGAAAGTGTACCCCCAAGGGCGGGGCCCATCGAACGCGCCCCAAACCGCGTTGCCGCGTTGAGGATGCCGCGATGGCGCCGTAGCATCGGCTCCCAAGCTCGGGGCATACCCCGGCCAGATCATCGAAGGCGCCAGGCGCCACAGGGAAAGGAATCACGCCTTTGGCGCTGTTCGGCAAGAAGAACTCCAACGACGACAACACCCCCGACGCCCCCGCGACGGGCGATGTCTACATGCCCGAGCCGGAGAAGGCCGCGTCCTTCTTCAAGCATGCCAAGACCGTGGGCCAGACCGGCAACCACGAGTACGCCACCACCCTCTGGCTCCAGGGGCTCCGCAAGGATCCTTCGAGCATGACCGGTCTGGAGTCGTTCTACGACGCCGCGACCAGGTACGCCTCATCACAGAAGAAACCAGGCCCCAGCAAGGACCAGGTCAAGAATTTCGGCAGCAAGGGCCTCCACCGGGGTGTGGAGCGCTACCTGCTGTCGCTGCTGGACGCCGGCACCCGGCCGAGCGACCTCAGCGCCGCAGTCAAGGCGATGAACGCCGCCAGCGCGATCGATCAGGCCGAAGCGACCTATTGGATCGGCGAGCGCGCTCTGAAGATCGCCGCCAACGATCCCAAGGTGAAGAAGGACACCCTCCTGAAGATCAAGGATGCCGCGTCGAAGGTCGGCGCCTTCGACATGGCGGTCAAAGCAGGCGAGTTCGCCCTGAGCCTCGACCGCAGCGACGTGAAGCTCGCTGACGAGATGCGCAACCTCTCCGCGCAGGCCACCATGAGCGCCGGCGGTTACAACGACGCCAGCCAGGGCGGCAGCTTCCGTTCGAGCGTCCGCAACACCGACGCGCAGCAGGCCCTCACCGAGAGCGAGAGCCTCGTCAAGAGCGAGGACGCCGCCCAGCGCGTGCTCAACGCAGCGAAGGCGGATTACGATTCGCGCCCGACCGACCGGCACTCGATCACCAAGTACGTCAAGGCGCTGCTCTCCAACGAGAGCGACGAGAACGAGGCGACCGCGATCGAGGTGCTCGAGAAGGCCTACGACGACACGCAGGAGTACCAGTTCCGCCGCGAGATGGGCCGCCTGCAGATCCGCCAGGCGAAGCGCGCCGAGCGCCGCATCGCCCAGCAGCTCAAGGCGAAGCCAGGCGACGCAGCGCTCACCGAGCAGCTCCGCGCCGCGAAGCAGGCGAGGCAGGACGTCGAGCTGGGCGTCTTCGAGGCGCAGGTCGAGGCCTACCCCACCGACCTGGGACTCAAGTTCGAGCTCGGCAAGCTCTATCACATCGCCGGCAAGGACAAGCAGGCGATCACCCTGCTCCAGCAGGCGGTCAAGGACGCCAAGCACCGCATCGATGCGCTCGATTACCTCGGCCGCTCCTTCGCTCGGATCGGGTTCGTCGAGGAATCCATCTCCGTCCTCCGCCAGTGCATCGAGCTGGAAGAGGCGAGCAACAGCAACGTGTCCATCGAGCGCCGCTACTCGCTGATGACCGCCCTCCAGCAGAAGGCGGAGAACGAGGACGACCTCGACGCGATCAACGAGGCGGCGCAGCTCGCCTCCGCGATCGCGATGGAGCAGCTCGATTACGAGGACATCCTCGAACGCCGCCAGGCGATCCAGGACCTACAGAAGAAACTCAAGGCCGGCGCCTGACCAGCGCCGCCTTCACGAAGGCGACCCATGGCCCAGGCCACCGCGATCATCCCCGCCCGCCTCGAATCCTCCAGATTCCCGCGCAAGGTCCTCGCCAACGACACCGGCAAGCCGATGATCGTCCACACCTGCGATGCGGCGCACAAGGCGACCGTCGTGCGCCGCGTGGTCGTCGCGTCCGATTCGCAGGAGGTCCTCGACGCCGTCCGCAAGCATGGGTACGAGGGTGTCCAGACCTCCGCCGACCACGAGAACGGCACCAGCCGCATCGCGCAGGCCGCGGAACTGATGGGCCTCGCCGCCGACTCGATCGTGGTCAACGTGCAGGCGGACGAGCCGGAGATCGAGCCGGCGCTGATCGACGCCGCCATCGGTGAACTCATCCGAACCAAGGCGCCCATGGCGACCGCCGCATCACCGATGACGCCTGGCGATGACCCCCAGGACCCGAACCTCGTGAAGGTCGTCGTTGGGGTCGAGGGCCGGGCGCTCTATTTCTCCCGCGCGTGCATCCCGCACAACCGCGACAACGATCCCGACGCGAAGGCGAAGCCGCTCAAGCACATCGGTCTGTATGTCTACCGCAGGGCGTTCCTGGACGAGTTCCTCGCGCTGCCCCCGACACCGCTGGAGCGCACCGAAAAACTCGAGCAGCTGCGCGCTATCGAGCACCGCCGCACGATCGCCGTGGCGATCCACGAAACAAACAGCCGGGGCGTGGACACCCCGGCTGATTACGCTGCGTTCGTTGAGCGGTTCAGCGCCGGTCAGGCGGTCTGAGACCGCTGGCCGAATCAGAACGACTCCTGTTTACTTCGCTTCCGCGGGATCGTTCTCGACCTGCAGCCGCAGCTTCTCCAGCTCCTGCCGCAGCTCCTCGATCTCCTTGGTGAGGTCCAGGTTGGGCTTCTCACCAGCAGCGTTGGCGACGAGCGTCTTGGCCATCCTGGCGCAGTAGTCGCGGAACGCCGGCTGGCGGTGCGAGCGCGACAGGCGCCGCAACTCAGGCAGCGCCCGCTCATCGCCGAGCGAGGCGAGCATCCGTGCCGCGGTCATGCGCGCCCGCTCGTTGCGATCGTCGAGCGAGGCGCTGATCGTCTCGTACGCGAGGTCCGGGTCGTGGTCCTGCAGTTCAGCCACCGCGTACATCGCGACAGGGCGGAGCCGCTCGTAATGCCCCGGCGCGGTGTACGGCGCGATCGCCGCCATCGCCTCCGGCTGGTTGAACTCGACGAGCGCACCGATCGCAGCGCCGCGGATGCAGTCGGCGTAAGAGTCCTCCTCCAGCGCCGCGAGCACCAGGTCCATCGTCGCCTGATCCGAGGCGTCGCCCAGTTTCCCGATGCCCCTGAGCGCCGCCTCGCGGACGCGGTGGTTTGCCGAGCGATCATTCCAGGTCGCCACCAGCACGCGCATCGCGCCCTCGTCCGCCGACTTCGTCAGCGCCTCGAGCATCGCGACCTGCACGCGCGAATCCCCGTTGACTCCAGCGTTGAACAGCTCCAGCAGCGCTGCGCCGGCGCCCAGCTCGCCCAGCGTCTCCGCGGCTTCCGCCCGCACCGCGAAGTGCTCGGACGAATCGCTGACCATCGACTTGAGCGCCTCGACGCTCGCCTTGCCTGGGTGCTCCCGCAGCGCGATCGCAGCGTCCAGCCTGCTCGGGACTGTCGGTCCGTTCCGCAGCTGCTCGATCAGGTACGACGAGGGGTGCTTGAGCGTCCGCGACGCCAGCGTGTGCAGCATCGGATCAACCGCGACCATCGTCGGCTCGCTCTCCAGCGGCATCGCAAACTCCGTCGTGCGCTCGTTGACGACGATCGTCTCCTCGAAGACGCCCTCAGCAGTCACGATGTGCAGGGGCAGCTCGAACGCGAAGGCCGGGTGCTCCGCGTCGATGCGCTGCGTCTGATCGACGCGCACCGTCAGCGTCTTCTTCGCGAGGTTCCACTTGGGGGTGATGCTGATCTCCGGAGTGCCGGGGCGCACCGTCCACTGGTGGAAGAACCGGTCGAGGCTCATCCCCGACGCGTCCTCCATCGCCCTGCGGAAGTCGCTCGTCTCAACCGTCTTGAACTTGAAGTCATCGACGTACGCGCGCAGGCCTTCGAAGAAGACTTCATCACCCAGCTTGGCCCGCAGCATGTGCAGGATGCTCGCGCCCTTGGGGTAGGGGTTCGAGGGGTTGCGGAACATGTCGCCTGGGTCGCTCCACTGGCGGTGGACCAAGCCAGGACGCGAGCCCTTGCCCGGCGTCCTGTCGCGCCGGGCGCTGCTGGCGTTGTTCTGCCAGGTGTCGAACAGATAACCGCCGTCGTACCCATCAGCCGCCTCCCACCACAGCGATTCCATGTACGTCGCGAAGCCCTCGTTCAGCCAGATGTGATCCCACGTGTTGCAGGTGATCTGATCGCCGAACCACTGGTGCCCCAGCTCGTGCGCGATCAGGCTGTCCAGCCGTCTCCGGTCCCGCTCGACGAAGGGGTGCTCCAGGATCGCGCCGGCGTACATCGTCGTCACCGACGTGTTCTCCATGCCGCCTGCTGCGAAGTTCCAGACCACGACCTGCCCGTACTGCGACCAGGGGTAAGGCTCATCCAGCGCCTTCGACATCGCGTCCACCATCGCAGGGGTCCTGCCGTACGACACCTGCACGTACTGGCCCATCCCCTTGGGCACGTACACCGGCATCGGCAGGTTGCTGCGATCGGTGATGTCCACGATGTCCCACTGGCCGACGCACAGCGAGACGAGGTAGTTCACGTGCGGCAGGTCCTGGTTCCAGTGGAACGTCGTCCGGCCATCGTTGGTTTCCTTCGAGACCAGCCGGCCGTTGGCCGAGACGTCAAACCCCTGGGGCACGGTGCACAGGATCTCCGTCGTCAGCCGCTCGTTGGGCGAGTCGTGACAGGGGAACCAGTAGTTGTTCGTTTCAGGCTGACCCTGGGTGTGGATCTGCGCCGGTCGGCCGGGGAAGGCATCCGAAGCAGGCGTCCACAGCAGCCCCTCAGGCGGATCGTTGATCTCGTACTCGATCACCACACCGCCGGTGTCGCCCCGCTTCAGGGGAGGGTCGAAGGCGAGCGTCAGCGTCTCGTCGTCGTACGAGTGCGTCACCACCTGACCTCGGCCGATCGCGTACACGTTGTTGATCGTCAGCTGGTTCGCGTTGAGCGTGAACGAATCCATCTCCGGCTTCGTCGCCGTGAAAGTCAGCGTCTGCTTGGCGGACATCGTCGGCACGTCCATGTCCGGGATGTCGAGTTCGAGGCGCATGTGCTCGAAGTCCACGACACGTTCCGGTGCGTACTGCCTGCTGTCGGCGCCCGTCGAGGCCTCCCACGCCGCCAGCATCTCGGCGTGCAGGTACTCCTGTTCCGAGCCCTCCCCGATGCAGCCGAGACACGCCAGCGCGGAGCCTGCGGTGGTCATCAGAACGAGTGCGACCGGCGCAGCGACAGCGCCGTACAGGCCCTTCCGGGGCATGGGGGATGCAGGCATCACGTTTCTCCTCAGGAGGTTCGAGCGGGGCTTCTCAAACGATAGTTTGAATGGTCTGATCGATCCTATCGGCGCAGGTGGCCAAAGGTTGCGAAAAGGTTGCTGATCAGGGGTTTGTGGGGCGTCCCCAACTCGGTACGATAGATCATGCCCCACAAGAAAAACCAACCCGCCACGGACCGGCGAACCGACTCCCACGCGAACGATCCAACCGGATCGGAGCTCCTCGCGTCGCTCGGTGATTCCACGGAAAACGGATCCTCCGAAGGCTACAGCCCGATCCCCAAGGGCTACGTCAAGGGGCGCCACAAGTACCTCGCTGTATTCGGGACCGTCATGTCCGGTCTGGGCAAGGGCATCTTCTCGTCTTCCGTCGCCAAGCTGATGAAGGACAAGGGGCTCGTCGTCGCGCCGATCAAGCTCGAGGGCTACCTCAACATCGACTCCGGCACCCTGAACCCCTTCCGCCACGGCGAGGTCTTCGTCCTCGACGACGGCACCGAAACCGACATGGACCTGGGCACCTACGAGCGCATGCTCGACCAGGACCTCTCCTTCCGGAACTTCGCCACCGCAGGCCAGCTCTACTCCGAGATCCTGGGCCGCGAGCGAAAAGGCGAGTACCTGGGCCGCGATGTCCAGATGATCCCCCACGTCACCGGAGAGGTGAAACGCCGCCTCCGAGAGCTCGCCCTCCACGGCGATGGGACCAACCCCGCCGACATCGTCTTTGTCGAGGTGGGAGGCACCGCAGGCGACTACGAGAACGGCTTCTACATCGAGGCCCTCCGCGAGCTTGCGTTTGAAGAAGGGCCAGGCTCCGTCTGCTTCGTCGCGCTGACGTACATCATCGAGCCGCCGGCGCTGGGGGAGCAGAAGTCCAAGGCCGCCCAGCTCGGCATCAAGCGCCTGATGGAAGCAGGCATCCAGCCCAACATCATCGCGTGCCGGGCGCACACGCCATGCACCCAGAGCGTGCTGGAAAAAATCGCGATGTTCTCGAACGTCCCGATGGAGCGCGTCTTCTCGATGCACGACCGCCCGAGCATCTACACGATCCCGGACGACATGCGCGCCGCAGGCCTCGACCGCCGCATCCTCTCCACGCTCGACCTGCACGAGCGGGTAGATCCGGTCGCCGAGGACAAGGCCAGGTCGCAGTGGGGGGCCTTCGTCAAGGGGCTCACCGGGCCGCGCCCATCCAAGCTCACCATCGGCATCACCGGCAAGTACATCGCCGTCCGCGACGCCTACGCCTCCATCGACAAGGCGATCGAGCATTGCTCCGCGCACCTTGGTGTTGACGCCGAGCTCCGCTGGATCGACACCGAGGACATCACCAGCGGCAACGTCGCCAAGCTCCTCGATGGCCTCGACGCGGTCATCACGCCAGGCGGGTTCGGCTCAAGAGGCATCGCAGGCAAGATCGAGTGCGTCAGGCACTGCCGCGAGAACGGAATCCCCTACCTCGGGATCTGCCTTGGTTTCCAGGTCGCTGTCCTCGAATTCGCGCGCAACGTGCTTGGAATCGCCAGCGCCAACTCCACCGAATTCGCCCCCGACGGCGCGGAGTCCTTCATCAGCGAACTCCCGGAGCAGAAGCAGATCGAGCAGCTCGGCGGATCGATGCGCCTGGGAGGGCAGGACGTCGCCATCACGCCCGGCACCATGGCGCACCACCTCTACGGCGGTCACGACACCGTCCGCCAGCGCTTCCGCCACCGCTACGAGGTCGAGCCCGAGCGCATCGCGCAGCTCGAAGCAGGGGGGCTGGTCTTCTCAGGCCGTCACCCGGAACACCCCATCATGCAGATCCTCGAGCTGCCCCAGCCCGGCGCTGGCGCCAAGGTGGAGCACCCATACTTTGTTGCGGCGCAGTTCCACCCTGAGCTGACAGGCAGGCCCCTGCACCCGCAGCCCCTCTTCATGGGGCTGATGGCCGCGGCGCTCCGCAGGGCCAACCCGAAGGCGGACGTCGGCCGGTGGGCGCCGCCTGTGATCGAGACCACGCCGCGCCGCAACGGCGCTGCCAGCGTTGGATAACATCACCGCGCTGGCTATCAATTCGGCAATGCCGCGTCACGGATGGCGCAGCGATGATTGGTGAACCCCACACGAGGTGCGGCGCATGGACATGCCGTGGTGGATCCCGCTCCTGATCTTCTTCGCCCGGATCTGCGACGTGTCGATGGCGACCATGCGCACGATCCTGCTCACCAGCGGCATCAAAGCCTGGCCGGTGATCATCGGGTTCTTCGAGGTCATCATCTGGGTGATCGCAGTCAGCAGCGCGCTGAAGTACCTGCCCAACCCCTTCGCGGTGCTTGGGTACGCCTCCGGCTACGCCTGCGGGATGATGCTCGGCGTCTACATCGAGGACCGCATCGCCATCGGCTTCCGCATGGTCCGCGTGATCAACTCCAACCAGGAGATCGACCTCTCCCTGGCGCTCCGCGGCCTCCGGTGGAGGGTCACCAAAATCCAGGGCGAAGGGCTCAACGGACCAGCGGAGATCTGCTTCACCGCCATCCGAAGGCGCGACGTCCCGCTGCTCCGCAGGCAGGTCCAGGAGATCGCGCCGGATTCCTTCCTCACCATCGAGCGGGTCGATCGGATGGCCGGCGGCTCGTACGGCGCCCTCGCCCAGGTGCGATCGCCCCTGAGCAGGTTCGGCATCCGCAAGTAACCAGCCACGCGGCGCCAGTTGACGGTCGAAGTCTGCTGGCTAGCATGACGACCGATCCAGGGCCCCGGAATGGGGCTGGCGATCGAACTCGGCGATATAGCTCAGTTGGTTAGAGCGGAGGATTCATAAACCTCAGGTCCCTGGTTCGAATCCAGGTATCGCCATTCCCGCCCGCCTCTGCGGAGGCGCCGGCGGCCCCCTCCGATAACACAACGCAAACTCCAGGACCAGGCGGCAATCGGCCCGCCTGGGCCGGTTTGATCGCATTGCGATAGCGGAATCCGCCTGTTCAGTGCGGTTTTCCCTTGCCGACCCACCACCCGTGAGGTTTCTTTGGGTGGGCGATCATTGCGCCTCTGTTACCCCCCTGCACAGGGAAGATCGGAGACCGACCTTGATTGGACAGACGTTCGTCACCAGAGGCTGTGTCATTGGCTGCGGCATCGCCTGTCTCCTCGCCACGGCGGGGCAAGCGTTCGCCGCCTCCGATGCCCACGAACTGAACCTCCGCAAGGGCCGGGTGGACACCGCCACGCAGGTCCGCGCGTTGGGCGACGCCATCCGCAACGACCGCGAGCACGGCATGGCCGGCTGCTGGCGCCTGATCCAGCTCGATGGGCCGATGACCCCCGACCGCCGGGCGAAGCTCGAGCGCGCCGGCGTGCGCATCGCAGGGTACCTCCCGACCAACGCCTTCCTGATCCGCTCCGAGGGCGCCGACTGCGCCATGCTCGACGACATCCGGTTCATCCGCTGGACCGCGCCGTACAACGCGGCGTGGAAGATCGACACCACACTCGAGAACAACACCGCGCCCAAGGTCCCGATGGCGGAGGACGACGAAGCCGCCGTGATCATCACCCTGCACCAGGGCGAGCGCGTTGATGCGCTCTACGACGCCTTCGATCAGATCCCCGGCGCTGTCGCCTTCGACGCGACCGAAGTTGGCGGCAACCAGACCATCAGCGCGATCGTCCCCAGGGCATCCCTCGCCACGATCGCAGAGCTCAACAGCGTGCAGTTCGTCGAGCCCAACGCAGAGGCCACCCTCCGCAACGGCAGCGCCGAGTGGATCGTCCAGACCAACACCCCCAACGACTACGCGATCTGGGACACCGGACTCACCGGCGCCGGCCAGATCGTCGGCGTCATGGATGGCCGCATCGACATCGACCACTGCTCGTTCGTTGACACCGAACCCATCGGCCCAACGCACCGGAAGCTGCTCGCGTACAACAGCCTGAATTCGCCCCCCGACCGCCACGGCACCCACGTCGCAGGCATCGTCGCCGGCAACAACCTCGGCGCAGACGGCGACGACCGCAAGGGCAACGCGTACGACGCGAAGATCGTCTTCAACACGACCCCCTCGCTCAACGAGGCCTCGGTGATCGACCGCCTGCAGCTGCACCACGACCAGGGCGCGCGCATCCACACGAACTCCTGGGGCTGGGACCACCTGAACTCGTACAGCGCCGCATCCCGCGCCGTGGACGTGTTCTCGTACGACAACGAGGAAGACCTCGTGCTCTTCGCCGTCTCGAACGGCGCGACGATCAAGATCCCGGAAAACGCGAAGAACTGCCTCGCGGTCGCCGCGACGCTCGACGACAACTTCCAGAACTTCTGGTGCATGGGCGGCTCAGGCCCCACCATCGACGGGCGCCGCAAGCCTGAGATCATGGCGCCCGGCTGCGGCATCCTCTCCGCGGAGTGGAACACCGCGTGCGACGTGCTGCCGCTCTCAGGCACCTCGATGGCGACGCCCGCCGTCGCAGGCATGGCCATCCTCACCAGGCAGTGGTTCAACGATGGCTACTACCCCAGCGGCGCCCCGAACATGTCGGACGCGCTCACACCCACCGGCGCGCTCCTCAAGGCGATGCTGCTCAACTCCGCGATCAACCTGACCGGTGAGCCTGGTTATCCCAACGAGCGCGAGGGCTGGGGCCGCGTCCTCGCGGAGAACGCGCTGTACTTCGCAGGCGACACGCTCCGCACCGTGATCCGCGACGTGCGGAACACCGACCCGGAAGCGCTGTCGACCGGCCAGATGGCCGAGCACCAGATCGAGGTCACCGACCCGATGGACCAGCTCCGCGTGACGATGGTCTTCACCGATGCGCCAGCGACGATGGGCGCCGCCTTCGCGCCGGTGAACGATCTGGACCTGGAAGTCATCCCCCCGGTCGGCGCGTCCTACCTGGGCAACGTCTTCGACATGGGCGCTTCCATCTCCGGCGGCGCCCACGACGCGATCAACAACGTCGAGCAGGTCCACGTGAACGCCCCGATGGCCGGCGTCTGGACCATCCGCGTCCATGGGACCGCAGTGAACGTCGGGACGCAGGGCTACGCCCTCGCGGTCACCGGCGCTGTTCTCGACGCCGACCTCGTCGGGACCTGCCCCGCAGATATCAACGGCGATGGCGTTGTTGACACCGCCGACCTCGGCCTGCTCATCGCCAACTTCGGCGCAGGGCTGGGCAGCCCCGCCGATATCAACGGCGATGGTGTGGTGGACACCGCCGACCTGGGCATCTTCATCGCCGCGTTCGGCGATGTTTGCCCCTGAATCACCGCTGTGCATGATTGCGGTCCAGCGCCAAGCGCCGTAGCGTGACGATTCATGCGCAAGGGCAACCAAGCCATCGTGGTCGGGTGCGGCGTCAGCGGGCTGTCCTGCGCCATCAAACTCCAGGAGCTCGGCATCCAGGTCGAGATCTGGGCGAAGGCCCCCCCGGAGCGCACCGTCTCGATGGTCGCTGCCGCGATCTGGCACCCGTACCTCGTCTTCCCGCAGGACCGCGTGAACAAATGGGCGGTTGCCAGCTACGAATCATTCGCGGCGCTCGCGGAGCGCCCCGACACCGGCGTCCGCTTTGTCGAGGGCGAGGAATACGCACTCGAACCCCTGCGCGAGCCGGACTGGGCGACACCAGCGATGGGCATGCGGCTCTTCGAGGCGACCGACGATCGGCCGGCGCACTACACCTTCCGCTCGATGCTGATCGAGACCCCGATCTACATCCCCTGGCTCCTGAACCGCTTCATCGAAGGAGGTGGCAGGGTCATTGACCGCGCCGTCGAGCACTTCGACGAGGTCTTCGATCGCGCCCCGGTCGTCATCAACTGCTGCGGCCTCGGCGCGAAGGAACTCACAGGCGATGACAAGCTGCACCCGGTCAAGGGGCAGGTCGTCCGTGTTGAGACAGGGCACTTCGACCGCTTCATCTTCGACGAGCGCGATCCGATGACCCCGATCTACATGATCCCCAGGACGAACGACTGCATCCTGGGAGGCTCCGCAGAGCCGGGCGCCGAGGACACGACGACCGACGACGAAACAACACAGCTGATCATCGACCGCTGCGCGCGCTTCGTCCCCAGCCTCCGCGATGCGGAGGTCCTGGGTGTCAGCGCCGGCGCCCGCCCTGCGAGGGATGAGGTCCGGCTGGAGCCCCAGCTCATCCAGGGCCGGGGCCTCCTGGTCCACAACTACGGCCACGGCGGCGCAGGGGTCACCCTCTCGCTGGGCTGCGCCGAGGAAGTGAAGTCGATCGTCGCGATGGCCGTCCACGCCTCGGTGCAGGAGCCCATCGACCATGGCTGAACCGCTGGACTTAAAACAGGCGCTCTCCGTCGCGCGCCGCGCCGCAGAAGCAGGGGGGCAGGCGTCGCTCGAACACTTCGACCGCGGCATCGCCAAAGAGACAAAGGCGGATGGCTCCTTCGTCACCGCCGCCGACCTCGCGGCGGAGAAGGCGATCCTGAGCATCATCTGCAGCGCATTCCCGGAGCACTCGGTGCTCTCGGAAGAATCAGGCGTGCAGGAGGGCGATCCCTCGCTCCGATGGATCGTCGATCCCCTCGACGGCACGCACCGCTTCGCGCGAGGCCTCCGGTTCTGGGGCCCGCTGATCGCGCTCGTCCGGGAGGACACCGTCATCGCCGGCGCGATGTCGATGCCGGTGGTGAGCGAGACGTACTGGGCCGCAGAGGGCTTGGGCTGCTGGTGCAACGGCTCGCGGTGCAGCGTTTCGGATGTCAGCGACTGGCCGAGCGCCAACCTGAGCCTCGGCGGTATCGACCGGATCCTCAAGACCAATGCCGGTGACGGCATGATGGATCTGATCAACACCTGCGATTACACGATCGCAGGCGGTGACCTCAGCGGCGTCAGCCTGCTGCTCAAGGGCGAAGCCGAGGCGTGGCTCGAAGCAGGCGTGCAGACGTGGGACGTCGCGCCGATGCAGGTCATGGTGCGCGAGGCTGGGGGCGTCTTCACCGACATCGCAGGCAAGGACACGATCGCGACCGGCTCCGCCTGCGCGACGAACAGCGCGCTCTCGGAGCACGTGCGCTCGACGCTCGGGATCGGCTGACTACCAGATCGCGCGCACGCGGATGGTCTCCGGGATAGCGCGCAGCGCCTCGACGACCTGATCGCCCTGCGACGCGTCCACGTCGAGGATCACGTACCCCAGACGCGCGTCCGACTGCAGGTGCTCCGCAGCGACGTTGACCCCCATCGCAGCGATCGCCTTGTGCATCGAACTGAGCACGCCTGGGACGTTGCGGTGGATGTGCAGGATCCGGTGGTGATCCTCGTGCAGGTGGGGCAGCTCCGCTTCCGGCATGTTCAGCGCCGTCGCGGTGGAGCCGTTGTTCATCAGCCGCACCAGCTTGCCCGCGACCTCGATCGCGATGTTGTGCTGCGCTTCTTCTGTCGATCCGCCGACGTGGGGCGTCAGGATGACATTCTCCAATCCGCGCAATGGGCTCGCGAATGCTTCCTCATTCGAGCCGGGTTCCTTGGGGAAGACATCAACCGCAGCGCCAGCAAGGTGGCCGCTCCGGAGGCTGCTCGCCAGCGCATCGACATCAACCACCGAGCCCCTCGCGTTGTTGATGAGGAAGGCGCCAGGCTTCATCTTTGCCAGCTCGTCCGCTGTGATGAGGTTGTCCGTGTCGCCGGTCGCCGGGACGTGCAGCGTGACGACATCAGATCGCTCCAGCAGCTCGTCGATCGTGCCGACCGAGGCCGCGTTGCCCAAAGGGAGC
>CAYGNN010000027.1:0-20035 GCA_964351165.1 uncultured Phycisphaeraceae bacterium | reverse complement strand
CGCTGGGTCCTCGATCGCCCTGGCGACGATCCGCTCCAGCCCTTCCGCATCGGTATACGCGCACGACGCGATGTCGCCGAAGAGCCACCGCGTCCGCGTGTCCATCGTCGGGATCGCGGTCGCCTCGTACCGGCGCTCCCACTCGCAGGCATCGATCCAGAGCAGCGCTCCATCAGGCCCCTGCTCCATCGACATCCCCAGGGCGCCGAGCTGCTGAGCGATCGCCTGGACTTCCTCGTGATCGTCAAAGGCGAACCCGACCAGGCCAGCTGACTCGTCATACCCCGCCGGTTCGATCGCGCCCATCGCACCGAGACGCATCAGTTCGAACTCGACCTGCAGCGCATCGCGCGTGACCCGACTCAGTGGGAACCCACCTGAAAGAGCGCATTCCTGCACACGCTGGTGCGCCGGATTGCACACCGACGCGTGCAGCTGCACGACCGAACGCTCGTAGCAGTCCCGCAGCGCCGCCCCATGCGGCAGCGGCCCGCGCGCACATTCCGCGAATTCTTCGTTGCGATCCCACCCATTCCCGTAGACCGCGAGCCTCCACCCCAGGCGCCGGGATGCGGCGAGCGCCCAGCGCAGCGTCTCGTGCCGGATCTCGCGCTCCGCGAGCGGGATCGCGAACTGATGGAAGACGCGCGACGCGATCCCATCGTGATCAGGGCCCGGCCGGTGCGCTGTGACCGCCGACGCGACGGCGCTCCGGAGCGGCTGACGGAACGCGTTGGTATTCGAACCTTCCAGCAGCGAGCGCACCGATGCCGCGATGGACCGCAGCATCGCCTCGTTCCGGCCTTCGCCATCCTCCCGGATCAGCCGCTGGAGCATCGCTTCAGGCGACTCGCTGTGGTGGCTGACATACGCGATCTCGGATTCGAACTCGGTCGAGCCGCTGATCGAGAACTCTGTTGGCTGGAACGCTTCTTCATCCGCCGCGACCGGGAACCGCATCGCCCGATCGGCGCGGAACCCGAACTGCTCGAGCATCGATTGGTACACGTGCCCAACAACGAAATCGAGATCACCCTGCGCCGCGCCGTTGTCCTTGCTGAAGAGCGGCGAGAGCGCATCCTGCACCCAGCACACCAGCGGGACGCTGGCCGGGATCGCGCGACCACGACCGGCGCGCGTGTAGTTCAGCAGCACCACCAGGTCTGGCTCCAACGCATTGAACACCTGATGGAACGCGCACTCGTGCAGGTGTGAGTGCAGGTCCGGCTCGATCAGGAGCTCTACCTTGCATCCAAGCCTTCGCAGCGCCGAGGCGAGCGATGCCGAGGCGTGCTGGATCCACGTCGTGTACCGGCACGATGGGATCAGCACCCGCAGCGGTTCCTTCGCCCCTGGCCACATCGCCTCGGCAAACCGATCCGCCCACCACGCGCTGTCGCGCCCTTCATACGGCGCTTGCGCCTGCGCACACAACCGATCTGCCAGCGCCTGTTGCTCCGTGCTGATCTGCTGGATCACGCTGGTCAGCGTCGGCTCCAACCTGGTCCGCGTCGTCAGTGACGTCATCCCGAGCCCGCTCAGCCGCACGCCGGCGTTCGCCATCGAATCCGACAGGTACCGCTCCGTCGCGTCCTCGCCGAGGTAGAACCGGACCCGATCGCTCCCGATGATCTCACGCAGGTCAGCGAGGCTCAGCCCCTCGAAGAACTCGCTCAGATCCGACTGCAGCACCGCGATCTCCGGTTCGTACCCATGCGGGCCGCCCGCGGTGATCGCGAAGAACTCCTGCAACAACCACGGCGGGTTCATGCCCTCGATCGCCAGCCTGGGATAATCGAAGTGCTCGATCTGCTGCAGCGACTGCGCCGCGAAACGCGCCATCCCATCGCGCAGATCACCGACCCAACGCCACCCCAGGCTCATCGGTTCGTCATGCCTTCGCCGGACGATGTTCCCGCCGATCGCGCGCAGGTGCTCCCATGCCGATTCGTTGATTTTCCAATCCTCGAACGGCGCTCGAAGATCAATCCCACGCTCGGCGAGCGCCCGAACATTGCGCTCCGCCATCCGCAGCCGCCTCGACCGCGCTTCAGATTCAGGCGCCATCGATTCGATCCCGGCCAGCAACGCCTGGGCGCCGTCAATCCCGGAGATCCGCCCCCCCAACGCCTCGATCCGTTCGATCGCCGGCGTCCGCAGCCCCAACCGCGCGAGCGTGCGCACGCCGAGCAGGGCCATCTGCAGGTCATCAGGGGCCGCCTCGATCGCCCGATCAACAATCGGCAGCATCACCCACGGCGTGGCGCGCTGCGACATCCTGAAGATCTCATCGCGCGTCGGTGTCTGGAGGGCTGCAGGATGTTGGACCGGAGCGGCAGGCATCGCTCCGGAATATCGGCATTTCCTGCCGATTTACCGCACATTCGCATCGACGCCGATCGATTCACCAAGCCTGGTGATCACACGCCCCGGCGCCGGCGGATCCGCCGCCAGCGCGAGCAACCGCTGCGCCCGGTGCGCGTAGGTGTGCTCGACCAGCACCCTCGTCCGACCAGCCGCGGCGATCGCCCGGCCCAACGCCTGATCCGACTCGATGGCGCGTACTTGCTCGACCATTGCCTCGGGCGTTGGCGCCAGCAACAGCTCTTCACCAACCTCGAACTGCCCAGCCAGCATGGGGTTCGCGTCCGACACCACGCACGCCCCCATCGACAGGAGCTTGAAGACCCGCTCGTTCTGCGCAAACGGACGATCCATGACCTGCGTCGGCTCGTGCAGGCTCAAACAGACCGATGACGATGCGACCACCCTCGCGAAATGCGCATCATCGATCGAACCCCTCGACACCCCTTCCGGCCAGCCACCGCCGAAGATCGCGAAGCGATCGCCGAACGCGTCCTGCATCGCACGAACGTATGGCTCCATGTGCGACCACTTGAACGGCCAGCAGCGACCAACGAAGGACGCCGCGAACTCCCGCTCCGGCAGCGGATCAGCGTAGTGGTACCGCCAGATGTCCGCCGCGTGCGGCTCCTCCAGCACCGGAACCCCCATCGCCAGCACCGACGCGAAGCACCCGCCGATCGCGGACGAGTCCAGTGGCGAGCGGACCAGCGACACCGCGCCGGATCGGAGCACCCGCTCCTCGTCCGAAGTCAACCCAGGAGGCCTTGCGTAATAACTCGAGACGCCGAACTCGGGATACGCCTGAAATCGGAACCCAGCGCCCTCGAAGAACGCAGCAACCTCCGGTGGCTGCATGCGCACCGAGCAGTGGGCGCCACATGCGAGGATCGCGTCGATCGAGCCATCACCCGTCCATCGGGACATCGACCGATCAGGGTTGTGCAGGCAGGCGACGATGTGCGTTGGCGAGAACTCCCTGATCCGATCAGCGAGCGATGGTTCACCCTCCGCATCAGTCCACGCTTCAACAACACAGTTGCTGTGCGCATACCCGGCGATGTACCCATCATCGATGCAATCGAACGCGCCCCCTGCTGGGAACCGCTGGTACAGCACACGCGCCGTAGCGCCGCCGCTCACGCCTCGATCCGTTCCATGATGAACGCGCTCTTGAGGTCTTGGGGCAGCTCGAACTCAACACCGAAGGTGATCAGCGCCGTCCCGACCAGCGGATGGTGCGGCGATGTGTGCTCGCTGTAGCAAGGCAGGAACAGCTGATACGACTTCCCGCCAGCCAGCGCTGGCCGGACCAGCTCGAGGCCGCAGACCTGCCCATCGTACTCGTCGAACGCGAAGTCAGGGCGACCGGGGATCTGGAAGTCGTCGATCAGCAGGAAACCGGAATCACAACGCGACGTCAGCAGCGCAACTTCATCCGCCAGGGGCCAGCGGTACCCATACCCATGCGCATCGAGCCAGCACAGCGAGCATTCCTGCGCCAACTCCGGTTCGACATCGAAGAGCGCGTGCAGGAACCCAGGCGATGGTTCGTTGACCACCGTGGCACTGGCGCTCATCGCGAGCGTCCGTTCGGCAACCTCGAACGCTTCAAGGTCAGGCTCGCACGAGCTGACGCGCAGTGTCGGGTACGTCCTGGCGACATACGAGGCGGTCGATGCGACATTGCAACCGGTCTCGATGAACGACGTGCACCTGGGCGCGATCGCGTCAACGAGTCGGAGCAGGTACTCGTCGCCATGGAAACCCACCGGCAGCGGCTGGAGTGTCGAGGCGTTGCGTTTGGTCGTGCTGTCGGACATGCGGATCTCGTTGAGCGGATGAAAACGACTGTTGAATCTAGCAATGAATCAAGATTGGATCGGTGTCGGCGCATACCCGAATCGCTCGTTGACCGCGTCCCCGCCGAGCGAGACGAAGAGGCGCCGATGCGATTCGGTGAATTCATCCGGCCAACCGCCGGACGAACCGGTGTGGAACGTCACCGCGCTTGGGTTGTACACAGCGCCCGCGAGCCGACCGATCGCCAAGTCATCAGTAAGAAGACGGAGCGCCTCCAGCACGCCCTGGATCGAACTGCGCTGCGCATTTTCGCCGCACGCGCCCAGCAGGTCCTCGTACCGCACCACAGCGCCGGGAGCGAGCCGATCTGCCCAGTCGCTGAGCCGAGCGTACCGGTCGGGCAACGGCGCCGACCAATCAATCCCGGAGTCGCGATCGAATGGGTGCTCGTTCGTCAGCCCCTCGAGCACGTGCGTCAGCCGTTCGGAGTCGGTCGGCAACTCCAGCAGCCGCTGGCTCGCCGGCCAGTCCGGCGAGAGATCGCGCATCCACCGGAGCGTGGAGCAGGCGACGTCGCGCAGATCGCGCACAATCAGCAGCGTCCGGAAGCCGCGCTCGTTCAAGCCTGCTTCGATCTCAGGCGACCAGGGGAAGTGCCCCTTGATCGCAAAGCCGCTCCTGTGCGCCGCGATACGTTCGTCAACGCCTGGCAGGAACCTCGACTCGTCCCCCGGCGCCTTGACGTCGCGATCCGACATCCAGGGACCATCACCGATGATGTTGCGGACCAGCTCCAGCAGCAGGTGCGTGCCTGCCTTGGGCCAACTGTTGACCAGCACGCGCAGCTCACTGGCGCCGGCGAGCGGCGTTCGGGTTTGTTCACCTTGCTGGAGCACACCGAAGGATCGGCGATCCGAAGGGCCATCGATCACATTTGCACGGCCGCTGAGCGGCGGACGACCATCGCGTGCCAGGCCTCCGCGCCGGGGACCGGTTCGCAGTCCCAACCGCCGACGCCGAAGACACTGTCCAGCGCGCCGTCGAGATCTTCCGCAGTGAGCTCGACCGCATGGAATGGGGAATCGCACCCACCCTCGTCAGGCGTCGTGAGGCAGAGCACGCCCTCCGGTTTGCAGACTCGGGCGAACTCCGCGAGCGCCGCGGCCGGATCCGCCAGGTGCTCGATCGTCTCGATGCTGACCACCGCGTCGAACGAGTCGTCAGAAAAAGGCAAGGCCGACGCCGAGGCGCTGACAAACTCGATCCCTGCGTATCGCCTGCTCGCAAACGCGATCGCTTCATCGCTCACATCAACCCCGGTCACCGCAAAGCCCTGCCTGCGCAGCAGTTCCGCGCCAGGACCGGTCCCTGTTGCGCAGTCGAGCACCTTCGCATGAGGTGGCATCGCACTCAGGAACGCCTCGTACCGTGCGAGTTCGGCGCAGCCCCGGAGGTCGGCGTACGTGCGCTCGCGCGTCGCGTTGACCTTCGTCTCCGCGCCGTCATCAAAGCGGAGCGTGTAACTCTTCTTGCCGCTGCCTCGGTAGAGCGATTCGACGATGTCGGTCGCCTCATCCGGGATCCACAGCGCGCCACCCGACCGGTGCGGCGCGAGGGGGTACTCCTCCCTCGGCGCCCAGGTGATGGCAACAGCGCCGCCATCCGGGCTGCTCGCGGCATGATGGCGCTCGATGATCGGCGCCCAGAATCCGGAATCTGCTACAGGCGCCCCACCAGTCACGATCACCACGCTCCCGATCGCCAGATCGAGCTGCGCTTGAGCAAACCGCTCCGTCTCCGAGACATCGAATCGGTGCGCATCGTTCTCGTCAACAAGGGTTGCGTGCGCGACCGCCCAGCGCGCTGATCGATCAACGACGCCCTGCGCTTCACGTTCAACCTGCGCCGATCCCAACGCGTCACGCCACCGTTCCTGGTGTGTGCGCGCGAATCCGGCAGCGCCGTCGCAGGGATCAACCCAGCCGGTCGTCGCGAAGAGGTCGATTGCCCGGCATCGAGCACCCCACAGCGCGCGCACCCTGCGGAGCATCGCTTTGGCGTGCCTGTCGGTCGCCAGCAGGATCTGCCGTGGTGGTTCACTCCCAGCTGTCGGCGTCTGCACTTGCAGGCCTGCAACGTCAGGCAGCCCATGCCGAGCGTTGTCATCGTAAATCGCAGTCACTGTTGCGAGTTGATCAGGGGGCAACGCCCCTGCAAGCCGAGTCGCGAATGCGCCAGCGCCGAACCAGGCGACTGGCGCCAATGGATCGACCAGCTCGCCGTAGGAGGCACGCAGGTACCCGCCCTGGATGTCACGCTGGGTAATCATGCCGTGGCGCAGCTCTGTTGTATCGACTTCATCTCGACGAGGCTCGGCGCAGCGTTTGCAGCGAGGAGGAGCGACATCGCCCGGTTGTTCCGCCGCAGCGCCTCAGCAGGCGTGCGCGCGTCCGACGGGATCAGGTGCTCGAAGACCGCGTGATCGACGTACTGCAGCGCCCTGCTGTGTTCCTCTGTCGTAAGGACCGGATCGTTGAGGAGCGCCGAGAGCGATGATTCGAACGCGCTCCGGTGCGCGATATCCCGAGTGAATCCTGCGCCGCTGAACGCTGCCCGACCAACGAGCGCAACCGGCTTGGCGAACATGGAGATCATCTCCAGCGCCGACTGCGAGTTGATCGCAAGACCTGCCGAGGCGAGCTGCATCAGCGCGTACACGTTGTGCGCTCTCGGCTTCAGCAGCCGAACGTGCGGCGATGTTGCGACCTGGTCAGCCATGAGCGATTCGTAGGCCCCCTGGGTGTAGGGCTTCCCGGCGATCGGGTCGGCGCCGGTTTCTTCCTTGGGGTGCGGCTTGATGACGAGCGTCCAGCCCTCGTGCTGCTTGACAACCGAGGCCGCGAGCCTGGCGAGTTCCGCGATCGTGTCGATCACCGGCGCGTCGTACACAAGCGTGGTATCGGTGCAGACCTGCCCCAGCAGCAGCAGGACGCGGTGATCGTCGGGGATACGCAACGCTGTGCGCATCTCTTCCACCGATACAGGCTCAGGCTGCGATGCGGAATCGATCCGCTGCTCGGTGTGCGGGGTGCGCAAGGCAAGGTACGACGCCGTGCGATCGCGCTGGGCGTTGGTCAGCGCCGCACCTTGCAGGCGGTCGCGGATCTCCCGGCCCAGGGCGCTGCGGGCGCCGGTCTGCGCAGCGCCAGCCTCGACGTGACAGAGCCCTGGGAAGCAGGACGCCTCGAGCGCGAAGGCTTCCTTGCCGCAGCGCATCGCGGCTTCTGCGATGGCGCGCTGGTGATGGAGCAAGCCGTTGGCGACAACCACCGCTCTCGGCGCGCCTGCGCGTTCCAGGCTGCGCATCGCAGACTCAACAATCCGGATGGTCTCATCCATCAGGCGGACACAGACGGCGCGGTCCTTGTCCGGATCGATGCGCACACGCCCTGTCAGGCACGCGACCGATCCCTTGACGTACTCCAGCAGCCGCAGGCCGTCCCATCGGATCTCGCTGATCGGCGTCTCTGTGTTCGCCTGCCAGAATTCGCGCGTCTCGATGCTGCCGAACGCTGGGAGGCCTGTTGCGCTGGCGATCGTTGCGTGTTGGCCGGTTTGTTCGATGAGCCCCGGCAGATCAAGCCCAAACCAGGCGGTTTGCGGCAGCAGGAGGACATCGGCATGCAGCTCAGAATCGTCTTCAATCGTGTGCAGACCGAGGACCGGTGTTGAGCCGAAGACGCCATCAGCAGCACGTTCGAGGACCGCTGGCTCGTGCATCGGTGTCGCGACAACGATCGCGTCGGCCTGCGCGTCAGCAGCGTTCCGAACGATCGGGATGCCGGCGATTCCGCCTGTTGCAGCGCCGGATTCATCGATGATCGATGTGATCGCAGCATCGGCGAACCCGGTCGGCTCGGCGCGTGATTCGAGCAGGGCGCGCGTGAACTGCCCGGCGCCGAGGAGCGCGATGCGATCGGCGCCCAGGCGCTGCAGCCGTGCCTCGCAGCGTTCTTCGAGGATCCTCGCGTGTGCCGGTGAGATGCGCATGCTTCGGTACAGCCTCAATCAGGCTTGCGGGTGCTCTTGAGCAGGTTCCAGAACGCCTTGCGCACCGGTCCATATCGGCGTGGGAAGGCGCGGAGCGCCTTGGGCAACTGCTGGCAGTGCCTGGCGGTGATCGGGACCTTGTGCCAGATCATCTGCTTGTGCCCCCCGACGAAGACCGTGCCGTCGTAGCCGTGGAAGAGGTAGGTCAGCATCGAGGTGTCGCGGTGCAGCTCGGCGAGGCTGTTGTCCCGGATGTTGAAGAGCGGCAGCAGCTCGCGCTCGACAAAGATCGCGTTGATCGATGTCGTCGCGATGAGTTCGTAACCCTTGGCGTTCGCCAGGCTGTTGAGCGCCGCGAGGCTCGCGCCCTGCATGACAGCAGGGTTCGCCTCCTGCACGAACTCGATCGAATCCGGGATCGTGGGGTTGAACTCGATGACAACGAGCCTTGGGCGGTAGCGCTCCACTGCGGCCCAGCAGTGGTAATCGTTGCCGTCGATGTCGATCGAGAGGACGTCGAACCGCTCGGGGCATCCGGTCTGTTCGAGGATCGTGTCGAGCGAATCTGCTGGCGTGAACCCGACCATCGCGCGGATCGGGATGATGCGGTCGTTGCCGGCGTTGCCCTCGATCAGTTGCCGGTGCCGCTCGGCGTCAGCCTCGATGAAGACGCCGGTGTAGGCGTGGTTGTCGATGAGGTTCCGCGTGTTGCTGAACTTGACCGCGTCCCAGGCGCCGAACTCGACGGACCAGCTGGTGCGCTCGATCCCGGCGCGGTCGAACGTCCGCAGGGCGTGCTCGATGATCCCGTCCTCGCCGAACTGAGAGAAGGTGTCCGACCGGTGCTCGTTGAGGTCGCGCACCAACGGCGCCTCATCTGCGCTGATTGGTGCAGGGGCCTGGCTTGTCGTCAGCGTGCTTGGCATAGGGGCAATTGGGTTCTGATCAGGAGTCTGTCGGCAGCTTTGCTTCCTGTGTTATCGGTCATCGGGCAGCGGAGATCCCTGAATTTCTGCCGGAATCGACGGCCATGGATCTGCCTGATCAAGCCATGAACCGCCGGATCGGGGGGGCCCGGGACAGGTGGATTCGGAGGGACCAAGCGCCGATGCATGGGGGTGGAATCCCTGCGGCCATCGGTCAGGGCGATCGCCGCACCCAGGAGATGCATATGACGACCAACGGAATGGACCAGGGACCGATCCAGAGCGATTTCAACGGCGACCCGGAGATGCGGGAGCTGATCGATCTCTTTGTCTCGCAGATGCCTGCGAAGGCGGACAAGCTGTCGGACCTCTTCCAGGGCCAGCAGATCGATGACCTCAAGCGGCTCGCGCACCAATTGAAGGGCGCCGCAGGCGGGTATGGGTTCGGGATTATCAGCGAGGCCGCGGCGGAGCTGGAGCGATCCATCAAGGCCGAAGAGGAGCTCGATCTCGTGCGCACGCAGGTGGATCAGCTGATCGACCTCTGCCAGCGGACCAGTTCGGACGAGCACTGACCGCACCGCTGAGGGAGAACCGCGCCTTGCCGTCCGAATCGCACATCCAGCCTGAGCCCGAGGACAGGAACCCCGGCGACACAAACGGCGCTGCGCTGCCGGATGTGCTGTTGATCGATGATTCTGATTTCATCCACTCCCTGCTCATCACGAAGTTTGAGCACGAGCCGATCACGCTGCACTGCGCCCTCGACGGCGACAGCGGCCTCGAGCTGGCCCTGAAGATCCGCCCGGCCCTGATCCTGCTCGACCTCTCGATGCCGGGGATCGATGGGTTCCAGACCCTGCGAAGGCTCAAGGAAACCCCCCAGCTGATGGACACGCAGGTCATCGTGATCTCCGCGAGCGATGACACAGAGGACAAGGTCGCAGGCCTCGAGCTCGGCGCCTGCGATTACGTCACCAAGCCGTTCAATCTCCCGGAGTTGCGGGCCAGGATGCGCTCGGCCCTTCGGGTGCACGAGCTGATGACGCTGCTGGCCGAGCGCGCGCAGGTCGATGGCCTGACCGGGATCGGCAACCGGAGCAGCTTCGACGAGCGCATCGTGGAAGAGCTCGCGCACCGCGACCGCAGCGGCGAGAACCTGACGGTCGCGCTGTGCGACCTCGATCACTTCAAGCAGGTCAACGACAACTATGGGCATGCCGCCGGCGATGAGGTGCTGCGCGGGATCGCGCGGCTCTTCACGACGATGCTGCGCAAGGAAGACATCGCATGCAGGTACGGCGGTGAGGAGTTCGCGATCCTGCTGCGCGATGCGGACGCGGCGCAGGCCACGCAGGTGCTCGACCGGATCCGCACCACGCTCGAAGCGATGCGCTGGTCGCAGCACCCTGAGCATCACGTCACCTGCTCCTTCGGGCTGTGCGATCAACCGCCGGGGGACGCCAGCAAACCGGAGAACTGGGTGAAGGCCGCTGACGAGGCGCTGTACGCCGCCAAGCGAGCAGGGCGGAACCGGATCTTCGTCGCAAGCGAGGACGGGACGAAATCCGCGCTCCGCCTCGCGTCGTAATTGGATTTTTGAATCAGGTCAGGTCGCGGACTCAGCGAGCTTCCAACTCGCCCCATCGCGGATGATCGGCCTGTAGCGCGTGTCGCGTTCCACCGGCACGCGGTCCGCGTTGCGGATCGCCTGCTCCAGATCGCGCGTGGTGGTTTCCTGGTGCGTCGAGGCGTGGCCCAGCTTGGTGATGTCGTACCAGACGACGGTGCCGTCGATGTCGTCGGCGCCGGCCTGCAGCATGACCTCCGCCATCGGGAGCGTCTGCATGATCCAGAACGCCTTGACGTGCGGGAAGTTGTCGAGCATCAGCCGTGCGATCGCGATCGTGCGCAGGTTTTCCAGCCCCGAGGGTCCGGCGAGCGACTCAAGCTCGGAGCCATCCGGGAAGAAGGGCAGCGGGATGATCGTCTGGAAATAGCCGTGCTCGTCGTTGGGTTGGGGGAGCACCGCGCCCTCGCCGGTGAGCGTGATCGCGCCGTCGTCATTGGCGGCGTACCCCATCCTCGCGAGCGCCAGGTCCTGCGCCTCGCGGAGCATGTCCATGTGCACCAGCCGGTCGGCGCGCTCTTCGATGTGGCCATACAGGATGGTCGCGTTGGTGTTCAGGCCCAGCTCGTGCGCGACGTGGTGGACGGTCAGCCAGACGTCGGAGCGGATCTTGCCCTTGAATGCGTCATCGTGGACGCGATCGTCGAAGACCTCCGCGCCGCCGCCTGGGAGCGAGCCGAGGCCTGCCTCCTTCAAGCGCTCAAGCACCCATCGGATGCCGGTGGCCGGGTCGTTGCGTTTGTGGTTCTTCGTGATCCTGGCGAAGTGGACGATCTCGACCGCGGTGAACGCCTTGATGTGCAGGCCTGGCGCTGCCTCGCGGATCGTGCGGAGCATATCGGTGTAGTAATCGAATGGGAGCGTGGGGTGCAGCCCCCCCACGATGTGCATCTCCGTCGCGCCGCTGGCCTGGGCGTCGATCGCCTCCTTGCGGATGTGATCGATGGAGAACTCGTAAGCGCCCTCGTCGCCTGCCTTGCGGTAGAACTCGCAGAACTTGCAGCTCAGGGCGCAGACGTTCGAGTAGTTCATGTGCCGGTTGAGGTTGTAGTAGGCCGTGTCGCCGTGGAGGCGTTTGCAGACCTCGTCAGCGATGCCGCACAGGCCCCAGATGTCGTCGGTGGCGTAGAGCGTCGCGCCCTCTTCGAGGGTGAGCCGGTGACCGGCCAGGGCGCGATCACGGATCGGGCGCAGCGCTGGGTCGGAGATCTGGGAGTCGGCGAAAACTGGCTGTTGGTGCGGCATCGGTGGATGGTAGCCGCGGCGGCGCCTCCGGTGGAGTGTCCGAGAAGCCGGCCGGGCGCTGCGTCCGGCCCTGCGTTACAAGGCGGATGATCGGAACACTCCGCGCCAGCAACCGCCCCCACCCCCGGCGGGGTTGACCAGGCCCTCGATCGGGCCGATCCCCGATGAGACGGATCGTTTCGGCCGACGCAGGCGCACCGAGCGCCGCCGGGTGATCCCCTTTGGGAGCGATATGCAATTATGTCCGACTGGCAAGACCCGTACCCTGCGGATGAGTCCGAGCAGACCCCCCTCTCTGAGGCGGAGCAGCCGAACGACAGCGCGGGCGATCGCCCCCAGGGCTACGGCGCCCTGAGCGACGTGGACGCCGGGCTGGTCCCTGCGGATCAGGCGCCCCAAGGTCCCACCTCCTCGAACAAGCCGGGATCAGACCCTGAGCAGACCGTCTCTCCTGAGCCGGCGCCTTCCTCGATGTCCGACGAGGAAGCGAAGACGGTCACCTCGCTGGTCGAAGCGATCGAGTCGCGGATGGAAGAGGTCCGCCGGCTCGGCGAGGACATGCACAAACGCGAATCCTCGATGACCGAGCGGGTCGTGGACCTCGATCGGAAGTCCGCGGAGATGTCGGCGAAGATGGCCGCCCTCGACGCGGAGCGCTCGCAGCTCGCCGCGAAGGAATCGGCGCTGCGCGAGCAGTCGGAATCGCTGACGAAGAAAGAGAACGAGATCCAGCGCCGGATGGAGGAAGCCGAGGCGAGGCTCTCCTCGATCGAGGCGCGCGAGGCGGAGCTGGCCAACCAGGACGCAGACCTGTGCAGCAGGGCGCAATCGCTCGAGTCGCAGGCCTCGACGGTCCGCGAGCAGGACGAGTCGATCGCGTCGCGCGAGCAGGCGATCGACGGGCGTGCGCACGCTGTCGAAGAGGCCGAGCGCGAGATCGAATCGCTCAAGGCGGAGCTCGCTAGCGAGCGTGAGAAGATCCGCGAGATGGCGGTGAAGCTGAAGCAGGAGCACGCGGCGCTGACGGAGATGAAGTCCGCAGCCCTGGAAGACAACGACCGCTCGCTGGAAGAGCGCGAGCGGGATCTGGCGCAGCTCCGCGCGAGCCTGGATATCGAGCACCAGCGGCTCGAAGAGCAGTGGCGAGAATTCGAATCGCAGAAGGCCGGCCTGCTCGACGGCTCGACCCCCGCGCTGACCTCCTTCGAGCAGCAGCAGCAGTTCGAAGACCGGGAGCGGGAGCTCGAGGAATCGATGGCCTCCGTCTCCAACGAGCGCGAGCGCCTCGAGGCGATGGCGCAGCAGCTCCAGATCGACCGCGAGGAGATCAAGCGCGAGCGCTCCGCGTGCGAGGGCGACCGGGACCGGGGCGCCGCGATGGCGGCGATCGGCGCTGCGATGGACAAGACCATCCAGGAATGCCAGATCCGCCGCGAACGCCTCAGGGGCGTGCGCTCGGCGCTGAAGATCCGCGAGGAAAAACTGCACAAGGCGCGGGAGATCATCCGCGGCCGGCACAAGGAGTGCGAACGCATCCTGGCGATGCGCGACCGAGTCACGAAGGCGCAGGAAGAAGTCGAGGCGGAGCGCGAAGCGGTCACCAGGCAGGCGGATCGGAGCCGTGTCGCTGGCGTGATGCTGAAGCTCGTCATCGCGATCGCGGTCCTCGGCGGCCTGAGCTGGGCGGTCGCCGACCGAATCGCGCCGACCACCGACCTCGTGCGCGCGACCATCGCGGCGCAGGGCGTCACCGCCGAAGAGGACATCGCCAAGGACTGGAACTTCTACGGCGAGTCGCTCTCGATGGACCCCAGGCTCATCGAGGAGACCGCCGCGAGGCTCAAGCGCCGCGGCGTCGAGGAGCTCGGCTCGCCTGGCCCTCTCGCCGCGTACTTCAAGGATTCGCTGAACATCGATTCGCAGCGTCCTGGTGAGCTGAACATCGCGCTCAAGGGCCCCGGCGGCGGCGCGACGCAGCGCGTGCTTGAAACCTATCTCGCGTCATTCGTCGCCATCGCCAACGACGCGACAGGGCAGGTCGCCGGCCAGCCTTCGACGGTGGTGTCGGTCAACGCGAAGGTTGATGGCCCGCCGCTCACCGACGATCGCCTGCAGTGGGCGGGGGTCATGTGGGGCAGCTCCACGCTGCTGCTGATGCTCATCGGCTGGGCGCTGTGGAGCAGGCTCGCCGCGGCGACGAGGCGGACGGAAGTCGCCGGCGCATCGGCCTTCGGCGTCGGCTGATCAGCCTCGGATCAGCACGAAACCAATCGATCGCAAAGACTTCGGACACAGTGACAACGGATACAAAAACACCCCGCTGGCGTGGCGCTGGCGGGGTGCGCGTTTGTTCGTGTGGTTGTCAGCCGCGGAGGGGGCGACCTCGATCGATTGGTGTTGCGAACGTTCCGATCAAAGGCTGACGAGCACCGGCTCGCCGGGCTCGTTGGTCGTGGCATCGGTGGTGCAGATCGCGTAGCGAGCGCTGGCCATGATGTTGTTGGGCAGGGTCTGGCTCTCGAGGACGCCGTTGCTGTCGAACCTGGCGACGGTGGAGATGACCTTGCCCTCCTCGTCGGTGATGACGAGGGCGTACTGACCATCAACCCTGGGCAGCTTGTCGCAGACGAGCAGGGCGATCTCCTTCTCGTGATCGATCATCACCTTGGCGACGCTCGACTTCCCGACCGCGGTCGAGTCGGCGACCGGGATGAAGGCGACGTGATCGGCAGTCGGGCTGAAGAAGGTCTCGTGGAACTGCGAGCCGAGCTGGATGGCGATCTGCTCGGCGAGCTCGCCGTCGCGCACCGCCTGGAGGGCGTCCTCGTAGGTGGTGTGCTGGCTGAAGGAGATCCCCATCAGGAGGATCGTGGCGGTGGCGAAGCCGATGCAGGCGGCGCGCCACACAGGCGAGACGTTGCGGCGCATGTTGACAGCGAGCGGCTCGATCCGGGCGAGGACGTCCCCGCTGGTCCGACCTGTGACGGCGGTCATCGCATCGCGGACAGCGTGGAGCACACGGCCGCGGAGGTCCTGCGGCGGCTCGACATCCGGGAGCAGGTCGCTGATGTCGGTCAGGCGGTTCTGCTCACGCCGGATCTGCTCGCGGAGCGCTGGGGAAGCGTCCTGAAAGGCCCGCTCGAAAACGACGCGCTCGTCGGTATCGAGCATGCCGAGGGCGTCCAGCCTTGCAAGCTCCATGATTTCGTGTGTCGTGGGATTCATGTCGCCAAGTCCTCTATCGCTGCTCGTTCACGCAACCTGCTCAGCGCTCGGCTGAGGGTCGATTTGATTGTTCCGAGCGGCCGGTCGAGATCCTCTCCGATCTGCCGCAGTGTCTGTCCTTTGAGGTACGCCCTGGTGAGCACTGTTCGTTGCAGTTCCGGGAGTGCCTCGATCCGTTCCATGAGCGTTTCGAATCGCTCGTCCTGTTCAACCTCTGCCAACGGCGCTTTGCCGTCGACCTCTGGTGACCATTGTTCCTCAAGCGTGTACGACGCTTTCACGCGCGCCCTCGCTCGGCGGAGGCGGTCCACGAGGCGGCGCCTGGTCAGCAGCACCACCCAAGTCGAGAGTGCGGCCCTGGATGCGTCGTATCGGTCCGCGCTCTTCCAGAGTCTGATAAACACTTCCTGCACCGCATCATCGGCATCTGCCGCGGTCGGCATCATCTGATAGGCCATCCGATACACGAGGGCGCCGAAGCGGTCGTACAGCTCTCCCACGGCGTTTTCTTCGCCCTGGGCGACGCGGTCCATCAACCGCTGATCGGCTTGCTTCTGGCGAGCGTCCATCGGGTTGCCTGATTGTCCTTTCCACCAGTGAACGTCCGAGGGGGGCCGGCCTTGCCGGTTCTCGACGCCACTATTGTACGGATGCGCCCCCCGATAGGATCCTGCAGAGTTCTTCGGATTCCCCGAAATCTTCGATGCCGATGAAAACCCTGGCGTCCGTGACCCACTGATACATCGGCACTTGCGAAGACCGGAAGTTCCCGGACGCAAACATCGGGCATTGATGTTCGTAATTTACTAGGGAATCCAGGGCGGTGCAATCCCGAATATTTTGAACCGGAGACCGCCCTGGAACGTCGAAAAGAAGGGAGAGCCGAAATCTACCCTTGTTTTCCCCGGGAAATCCGTGGTACACTTTTTCGGTCCAGGACACCCCCGCTCGGGAGTCTGCATTGGCGAACAGATCAGCAAACACGACCACCATCCGTTGCGCGCGCAGTGCGCCTCGCGGTTTCTCACTCGTTGACATCCTGGTGTCAATCGCGGTGATGGCGGTGCTGATCGGGATCCTGCTGCCGAGCATCGCTTCGGTGCAGGAAAGCGCTCGAAGGGTGATCTGCCAATCCAACATGAAGCAGATCGGTCTCGGGATCACGATGTTCGCAGAGGACAACGGGAACCTGATCCCCTCGACCGTCTACGGCAATCACGAGAACTACGAGCAGCTCCCCACCGAGATGATGCAGCTGCACCTGGGCGATGGCGAAGCCAACAACTGGGATGGCCTCGGTTTCCTCATGGAAGACGAGCACATCACCGCTGAGGGCGTGTTCTACTGCCCCAGCCACAAGGGCTACCACGGCCTGGAAGAGTACCAGGACGAGTGGCGCAACCTCGGCGATGAGATCGTCGGGAACTACAACTACCGCCCGGTCGCCGATTACGAGCGCGACATCGCCAAGCTGGACGCCCGCACCGTGCTCGTCACCGATGGCCTCCGCACGACGCTCGATTACAGCCACGTCACCGGCAACAACGCCCTGAACGCGGACATCAGCGTCAGCTGGTACAACGACGAGTTCGGCTACCTGATGTCGCTGCTGCCTGAGACCGATCAGGGCGTCTTCGGTGGTGATTACGGCGCCGCGGTGGTCTGGCAGATGCTCGACGAGGGCGAAGCGCCGGAAGGCCTCTTCAACACCCCCGGCTCGAGCGGCAACAACAACGACCATTCGCCCAGCAAGCTGGATGGCCCCTCAGCGTTCTCCCTCCGCTGAACCCTGCACATCCCTCATCGGTATCGATCACAGTCAACGCTGTCGTGCGTCGTCATCGCGCCGATGCTCGCCATCGCGCGGCCGGAAGGGCTACGGTATAGCCAGGTCAGCACAATGAAGTGGCCGCAGTCGCCGGGCCGGGTCTGGTCTGGTTTGACGCCGCCCATCGATCGAGAGGATTCAGGAACATGCATCGCACAGTCAGTTCGGCCCTCATCGGCCTTGCCCTCTGCCTCGCTTCGAGCAGCGCCTCGGCGCAGCTCACCCCCAACAGGGAGTACTACGGGATCAACCGATCGATCCCGATGACGGTCACCACGCCCCCCAACGCGGGCGGCGAGATCGAGGTCGCGCTCTACAACCCAGGGACTGGTGAAGAAGTCGCCAGGGCCGCTGCGGCGAGGGGCGGGATCGACATCGCCAGCCTCTTCCCGGTGCTCTGGAGCTCGCCGAACCCAGAGACGCTCAACGCGCAGCTGATCGTCGGCGGCGTCAAGATCGGCTCGCCGGTTGTGCTGACCCCGATGCTGACGCCCAGGAGCGCGAAGCTGACTGGCAACTCGCGCACGCCAGGCGTCACCTTCTCGCCAGATTCCGGCCGTGCGTACTCCGGTGTGCGCGCGTACACCGACAAGCACATCGTCTTCGAGACAACCGCCGGTGAGGTTGAGCTGGCGCTCCGGCCTGACATGGCGCCCAACACCTGCGAGCACATCATCGACCTTGTTGAGGGCGGGTACTACACCGACATCAAGGTGCACCGCATCGTCGCCAACGCCGGCAACGGGCACCCCTTCGTCGTGCAGTTCGGTGATCCCACCGGCATGGGCAACGGCGGCCCCGGCAAGATGATCGACCTCGAGCCCTCCACCATGCCCCACGACTTCGGCGTGGTCTCGATGGCCAGGACCAAGGAACCGGACACGAACGGCTCGCAGGTCTTCCTGTGCCTGAGCCGTCCCGGCACGCAGTTCCTCGACGGCAAGTACACCAGCTTCGGCTGCACGGTCCGTGGCGACGACACCCTGATGAACCTGGAGCAGACGCCGACCGATTCGAACGGTCGTGCGGTGAACATGCCGGTCGTCATCCGGGCGTACACCATCCCCGCCCCGCCCTTCGGCGAGGGGCCGGAGTGCCTGAGCCGCCCCAAGGCCGCGCCGGTCGACCGCTGATCGCCGACCATCTGGCCAACCAGAATCAATAGAAAACGCCCCGATCCGAAAGGACCGGGGCGTTTTTTTATTCAGGCGGTACCGGTTGCGGATGGACGGATCAGACCGGTGTGCAGCCACCGAAGGCGCCGATCAGGATGCCCAGGTCGGCGGTGTCGACGATGCCGTCGCCGTTCAGGTCGCCACCGACGCCGGGAGCGGGGAAGGTCCCGAACTCGCTGATCAGGATGCCGAGGTCGGCGGTGTCGGTGATCCCATCACCGTTGATGTCGCCGACGCAGCCCAGGTCCTCATCGACGGAGACCATGAAGTTCAGGGTGTAGATCTGGTTGTTGCCGGTGAAGGCGGATGTGGAATCGATCTTGAAGAAGTAGGTGCCTGCGGCGGGGATGCTGACGCCGCTGACCGTCTCGGTCTGGCCTGCAGGATCGACATCGCTGTTGACGATGACGGTGGTCCCGTCGGTGTCGTAGACCGTGATCGCAGGGTCAACCTGCGTGTTGGAGTTCGCTGTCGTGCCGGAGTTGCACGCCTGCGTCTGCGGGCCAGACGCGTAGTTGAACCCGAAGGGGTTGGCGCTGACGGTGATCTCCGCGGAGTTCGTCACGGTGAACGAGAAGAAATCGTCATCGCTGCCGTTGCGGATGGAGAGGTTCGCGTACGTGAAGCCGCCAACGTCGTCGTAGTTCCCGATGAAGAACGCGTCACCGGGGTTGTTGTTGGGCTCGAAGACATCGCCGTAATGGTTGGTGACGGCGCGGATATCGTCGTGCTGCGGGCCGTCGAAGCTCGTCGTCAGGAAGGGCTCCATCAGCTTGGTCGACTGGATGGGGCAGACGTGCAGGATGCCGAGGCCGTGGCCGTGCTCGTGCGCGACGATGTTCCGGAAGAACCGGAAGTCGTTGGCGGCGTTGCCCCAGTTCTCGGCGTTGTCGAGGACCATCTCGCCGCCGGTCGAGCCGGGGAAGAAGTTGTACCCCAGCACGCCGGAGAACCCGTCCATCGGCTTGGCGGCGATGCGGATGTCGCCGCGGCCGCTGCCGCCGTGCAGGGGGCCGGGGGAGCTGAAGTACGGCGCATCGTCATCGGACACCTCGGTGTAGGTGTTTCCGGTGAACTCCGCCCAGCGATCGAAGACCTGCGCGAACTTGGCCTTCCAGACTGCTTCGGACCCGAAGCGGGCGGTCATCGTGGCGTGGAGGGTGTTGTTGTTCGTGCCCTCGCCGACGCCGTTGGGGATGGAGAGACCATCGGAGGGGAAGCTGTACGTCAGATCAACCGGCGTCCCGGAGAGCCCCGGCCAGCGGCCGGTCACCTGGAAGCGGGAGGAATCGACGTTCTGGATCGCCTGCGAGACCATCTCGACGATCGCGGGATCGGTGCCGGGCGCGAAGATCGCGCCGGCGTAATGACACTCCACACACTCTGCAGCGAGATCAACCTCATGCAGGAGTTCGGACTCGGTCGAAGTCGCAATGGCGGCAACGCCGGCGATCGATGCCGTCGCGGCGAGCACGGTGTAGGCGATTGGTTTGTTCATTGGTCAGGGCTTTCCGGAATGATTGTTGAGGGTGAGCGGGTGGATGAAGATCTGATGCGCGCGGCCCGGTGGTTTACGCCTCGGTGCAACCACCGAAGACGCCGATGAGGATACCCAGGTCGGCGGTATCGACTGCGTTGTCGCCGTTGAGGTCGGAGTCGAGGCCAGCGCCGTGGAGGCCGAACTCGTTGATCAGGATGCCGAGGTCGGCGGTGTCGGCGATGCCGTCGCCGTTGATGTCGCCGACACAGCCTGCGACGCTCTCGACCTGCACGTCGATATCGAGGTCGT
>CAYGNN010000026.1:0-20314 GCA_964351165.1 uncultured Phycisphaeraceae bacterium | reverse complement strand
CGCCCTCCGCAAGGCCGCCTGCGCCAACAAGCGTGGGAACGACCGCGCCATCGACTGCTACACGAAGGCCAAGCAGAAGCTCGATGACTTCATCATGACCAACTACGCCAATGCAACCGAGAAAGCCGCGGCGCAGAAGATCCTCCGCGACGGCCTCAACACCGACAAGTGGAAGTGGATCTTCCGATTCTTCGATATCCCCGCCAAGGCGATCCTCTCCAGCGCCGAGACCGGCGTCATCGAGCAGTTCGAGGACGACTCGCACGCCGATGACCTTGACACCGGTCTCCTTGGCGTCTCCGACTTCGAACTCTTCGAGAACTTCGACGGCAACGGTCTCGATGCGCTCCTCGTCGTGGGCCCCGCCGGCGGCGGTCTCCTCGACGCGCTGCTCGTTGTCGGCCCGACCGGTGTCGATCAGGGCGAATTCCAGATCTACATCGACAACAACGACGACGGCACGTTCTCGCCCTCCGAGCTCGCAGGCGCCTTCCCGATGCCCCCTGGCGTCTCGGGGAGCATGGACCTCATCCTCCCCCCCGATCCCTTCCTCGGGAAGTTCCCGATGCTCCTCTTCAACCACGACTCCTTCGAATTCTTCGCGCTCCAGGACAACGATTTCAACCTGTTCCCTGATCAGGTTGACCCCTTCCCCTTCTTCCAGATCCAGCAGCCGCAACTCGTCGATCACGCGCACCTCGTGCAGGAATGGGACTGGGACAACAACCGCCTCGTCGGCTACGACGACATGGTCACCGGCGCCCTCGCGCTGCCCTTCGACGCCGAGCTGCTCGTGCTCGAAGACACCAACTTCGACGGCCTCCCCGACGTTGAGATCCCCTTCGCGACGGCGCTGCCCCTGATCGACTTCGGACCAAGCTGGGAAGGCCTGCCCCTGCCGCAGGATCCCTTCCTCCCGATCATCGGGTTCCCCAACCATCAGGTCGAGATCCAGGTCCTCGATCCGAACTTCGTCCCGATCGAGATCATCGGCCTCTCCCTCGTCGGCCTCGAACCCATCGATGTCACGCTCGATCGCCCCCTCGCCCCTGGTGATGTGATCAAGCTCCAGGACCTCGACAACGGGCTCGAATCCCCCCTCCTCTTCATCGGCTGCCCAGGCGACATCAACGGCGATGGCGTCACCGACACCGCTGACCTCGGCATCCTGATCGCCCAGTTCGGCGTCGTCGGACCGAACCCAGGCGACCTCAACGGCGACAACGTCACCGACACCGCCGACCTCGGGATCCTGATCAGCAACTTCGGATGCTCCGCTCTCAGCGTCTCGAAGTAACGCTCAACCAGCAGGTGGAGTGCGAACACACTCTCGACCGGCGCCGGGCTTCTCCCCCGGCGCCGGTTTTTTCTGTTCTCACACCTTGAACCGCGTCCCGCGCCTCGGACGCTGCCGATCACCACGCCTGGGAGGCAGCGTCACCCACGTCTTGCAGAACCCGCACACGCACACGCGGCTCGCGTCGCGCACAAACGCCAGATACCCGGCGCAGTTGGGGCACCGCATCCGCTCCTCCGGCGGATCGAACCGCGCCGTGTTGGGGTTCCAGTGGTGCGCGATGCGGTCCGTCTCCACCATCCTGCACAGCGTGTAGGCCTGGCTCTTGCGCTCGAACTTCCAGAGGTAGACCTCCACGCTCACCACGCTCTCGTCCGCCCGGACCGCGCCCATCACCACGCGCCGCGGCTCGCCCACCGGCGCCTTCTGCCACATCGCGTCCCAGTCGTCCCGGTGCTCGATCGCAGGGAGCAGGAAATCAAAGACCGACATCCCGGCCAGATCCGGGTAGCCCAGGAACCCGCCCTCGGCCTTGATGACCCGCTCGACCCTGCCTGTCTCAGTGATCACGATGGTGGCGTCGTTCATACCAGGAGGGTCCGATTCGAAAAGCCGCAAGGCGAGCGCACGCAGGCCCGGTTTATCGGAGAATCGCGCGAAGAGCCCGCCCAACCGATACAACCCGCGCCACACGCACGCCGACAGCGACTATCCTCGCCACTCCACCACCGGAAACACCGCACACATGGCCGCGCTCAACCCCAACCAGACGATCAGCCAGATCCAGGCGCACCTGAAAGCCGGGCGCTACGCGCAGGCGCTCCCACTGCTGCAGTCCGTCGCGAAGACCCCAGGCGGGAAGAAGAACGCCTCCGTCTTCGCGGCGATGGCCGAGTGCCACATGGGGATGAACAACGTCGATCAGGCCCTGACCGCGATCGACAAGTCCATCCGCCTCGAGCCCAACAACCCCAGGCACCGGACCAACAAGGGACAGGCGCTGCTGCACACACGGCAGCTCATCACCGCCGAGTCCACGTTCCGCGAGGCGATCCGCCTCAAACGCGACTGGACGCCAGCGATCCTGGGGCTCACCGAAACTCTCCACCTCTGCGGCCGCAAGGACGAGGCCTTCGAACTGATCGAGCCCCTGCTCGGATCGGAGCAGGCCTCACCCCAGCTCGACCTCGCCTTCGGTCGACTCTGCGCCGGCAAGGGCCGCGCCGACGAGGGCATCGAGCGCCTGCAACGCTGGGTCAACGACCCGGCGGTCCACCAGACCAACCGGCTGCTGGGGCTATTCATGCTCGGCTCCCTCCTCGACAAGCAGGGCCGGCACGACGATGCCTTCGAGACCTACCACCAGGCCAACGCGCTGCGCCCAGGGAAGTTCGACGCGGCGGAGCGCACGAAGATGACCGACCAGGTCATCGCAGGTTCCACGCGCGAGGCGATCGAGGCGATCCCCACGCCTGCCAACCCATCGAACAAACCAATCTTCATCGTCGGCATGCCCCGCAGCGGCACCTCGCTGGTCGAGCAGATCCTCGCGTGCCACCCGTGCGTTTTCGGCGCTGGCGAACTCACCGCGATCGACCACGCGGTGCAGTCGCTCCGGCAGATCGATCAGGGGGCGATGACGCCGCAGGCGCTGCAGAAGTCCATCGGCCGCATCGCGTCAGGGTACGTCGGCCTGCTGACACGCCTCAGCGATGGCGAAGAGTTCGTCACCGACAAGAACCCGATGAACTTCATGCACCTGGGGATCATCAGCCGCCTCTTCCCCAGCGCCAGGGTCATCCACTGCCTGCGCAACCCCATCGACACCTGCGTCTCCTGCTACTTCCACAACTTCATGGGCGCGACCGCCTACACCGACGACCTCGCCAGCCTCGGCTCGTACTACAACGACTACCGCAGGCTGATGGAGCACTGGAAGACCGTCGTGCAGACGCCGATCCTCGACGTGGTGTACGAGGATGTCGTCGCCGACCTCGAGGGCAGCGCTCGGAGGATGCTCGACTTCCTCGAGCTGGAATGGGACCCAGCGGTGACGAGGTTCAACGAATCAGACCGCGTGACCACGACCGCGAGCACCGATCAGGTCCGCCAACCGATCTACGCCACCTCTGTCGAGCGGTGGCGAAGGTACGAGAAACACCTGGGCCCCCTGCTCGGTGCGCTCGACCAGGCGTACCGGCCAGCGGAATGACCTGAACAAGGAGCCGTTCCTGCGTGTCCGACGCGGACCGCTCGACCGGGCCTGCCCGGGCGGTATCCTGTCGGCATGACCCCAGACGAAGCCAGGGCCCTGATGCACGAGTGGACGGAGAGCCCCGCGCTGCGCGGCCACATGGAGGCGGTCGCCGCCTGCATGGGGGCCTACGCGAAATCGCTGAGCGCCAGCAACCCCGACGACTGGGTTGTCGCAGGCATCCTGCACGACTTCGACTACGAGAAGCACCCCTCGAAGGAAGAGCACCCCTTTGTCGGCGTGCGCGAGCTCGAATCGAAAGACGTTGACCGCGAGATCCTCGACGCGATCCTGGGGCACGCCGACTACTCCGGCGTCCCGCGCGAGACGCCGATGGCCAAGGCGCTCTTCGCAGTCGATGAGCTCGCAGGGTTCATCGTCGCCGTCGCCAAGGTCCGACCGACCGGCGTCGAGGACCTCAAGCCCAAGAGCGTGCGCAAGAAACTGAAGGACAAGGCCTTCGCCGCCGCTGTCAGCCGCGACGACATCAGCGTCGGGATCACCGAGATGAAAACACTCGTCCCCGACCTCGAAGAAGCGGCGCACATCCAGACCTGCATCGACGCCATCGCCAGCGCCACCGACCGGATCCCGATCTGAACCACGCCTCAGCATCTGCCCCAACCGAAAGCCGCCCCATGCTCATCGCGATCACGCGCCCGCCCACCGAGTCCATCGCCGATTGCCAGCTCACGTGCATCGACCGCGATCCGATCGACGTGCCGCGCGCGATCGAGCAGCACCGCGCGTACTGCGCGCTCCTCGAAGAGCTGGGCGCCGAGGTCGTCAGGCTCGACCCGCTCCCCGAGCACCCCGACGCGGTCTTCATCGAGGACGCCGTCATCACGCTCGACGAAGTCGCCATCCTCTGCCGGATGGGCGCCCCTTCGCGTCGCAACGAGACGAACGCGCTCGAGCCGATCATCGCCGCCTACCGACAGACGCACCGGATGACCGCGCCCGCCACGCTCGAGGGCGGCGATGTCATCCGCAACGGCCGCACGCTCTTTGTCGGCCGTTCCACGAGGACCAACGACGCAGGCGCTGAACAGCTCGCCGCGTTCACCGAACCGCTGGGGTACAAGGTCAAGCAGGTTGACGTCACCGGCTGCCTGCACCTGAGCACCGGCGCCTCCTGCATCGGCGCCAACACCATCCTCGCCAACACCGGCTGGGTGGACACCAGCGCCTTCACCGGCTGCGAGATCATCCCGGTCGAGCCCGACGACCCCTGGGCCGGCAACACCATGCTTGTCAATGGCGTCGTCGTGATGCCAGCCTCATCGGAACCCACCGCGGCGATGCTCCGCGGCAGGGGCTTCGACGTGCGCACCGTCGACATCTCCGAGATGATGAAGGCCGAGGGCAGCCTCACCTGCATGCGGCAGCTCTTCAACCGCAAGACCGCGCCTGTGGAAACGAAACGCCCCGGCGGATCGAAGCCGATCGCCAGGGCGTGAGTACCAATCCAGATTGTCCAGCGTCGCTTACTGCACAGCGGCAGTCGCGCCGGCGCGGAGCTTGTCCACACGCTGGGGCGTGACGATGTTCAGCCTGCTGCTCGCATCGATTCGGGCCGAACCAGCCACACCGACGATCGAGCCCAGCGAACCGGACAGATCAACACCGTTGGCCGGGACGACGTACGCCAGCGTCCGGCCGGAGTCCTCGTCGATGCTCTGCACGCGGTAGAGCAGCGGGAGCCGCTTGCCGTCGTAGACGACGCTCGTCGTCAGGCGGCCGACCACCACGTACTCGCTCGAACGATCGATGCCGGCGATGCCCTCATCGATGCGATCGATGTTCCGCTTCGCCAGCTCGCGCACACCCTCGATGCGGAGCATGCTCCGCTGCAGGTCCGCGCGGATCTTCAGCAGCTCCAGGTGCGCCACGATCACCTCGCGGTCCAGTTCATCGCCAGGCGCCTCGCCGCTATCCATCGCTGCGAGATAACGCTCGTGCTCACCGATCAGTGGCTCCAGCTCCGCCATGCCGGACTTCTGCGCCAGCACCGCGGCGTAGGCCGTTTCCAGGTCCCGCATCGTGGGGAGCGGGCGGTTCTCGATGATCGGCTCCGCCTCGACCGCTTCCTCTTCTGAGCTGTCGTGCGCTGCTGAGCCGCGATCAAAATCATCGTCATCGCTCTCGGCGCTGGCAATGCGGTCTGCAGGGGTCTCGATCACCCTGGGGATGCGCAGCGGACGCGTCGCGTGTGTGACATCCATCGCAGGGGCGTCCGCTTCTGTCTCCTCCTGATCGCCAACGCCGAGCAGGTCGCCGACGCTGCCTGAATCCTCGTTCTGCGCGATGGTCGTCGTCGCGCGCTCCGTGTTGCCCTCGATCGCAGGCATCTCAGGCAACGGCGAAGGATCGCCAGTCTGCGCATCGGTCTGCGCATCCGCCTGGGCGGTCTGCGTCTCGTCGATGGTGTTCTCGATCACAGGCTCGGGCGTCGCCACCGGCGCGGACGCGGTCTCGACCGGCTTCGTCACCGGCGCTGCATCGATCGTTGTCTCGTGCGGGTTGTACTGCTCCGGCTGCTGGGCGACGGTGGTTGTCGCCTCGGCCTGCGCCTGACCGGCGCGGAACGCAACCGCCTCGCTCGACGTCGCCTGCCGCACGAAGCGGCCGTGCACGAAGCCGCGCGCCTGCTCGGGCGCCGGGACGATGTACGCCAGGGGCTCGCCGCTCTCGTCGCGGATGGTCTCGATGATCTTCAGCGTGGAGCCAGGCTCCATCGGCTTGGTCAGCAGCTTCTTCCAGCTCTGGCTGAGATCGCCATCGGTGCTGAGCGCGATCAGGCGCGAAGGACGCAGCAGCGTGACTGTGTTGCGCATCGTGTCCACATCAAGATGCTCGGGGAGCGCCTTGATCAGCGCCGGCTGATCCGCCGGGAGCGAGACCCGCAGCCAGCCATCGCCATCGACGCCGAAGGTGTCCGAGGCATCAACGAGGAGCATCGAGCCCTGCTTGAGCTCGCCGACCTCGTAGTACAGCTCGTCCGCGCCGCAGCGCAGGGGCGCCGTCGCTTCATCCACGACGACGACGTAAGGCTCTTCAACCTCGCTGACCTGCCCCATCGCTGGGGACGCAGAGGCCGCGAGCACGCTGGCGACGCCGAGGACTGAGGCCCCGAAGCGCCGGAGGGTTCGTTGCAGTGTGTTCACGTTCATCGTGGCGACTCCTTTCCATCCCGAGCGGAGGGATCCCCCTCTGGTCCGGGACAACGCACCGGCTCCGCCGGTCCGCATCTGATTCAGTTTGCTCACCGCCGAATGCGGGCGGAGAACGTGTATCAGACCAAAGGTTGCGCGCCGCCGCAATCCCTGCCGAACGCGATCTGAACACGCCACGGCACATTCCGGCCAGGGCGGCGCTCCGCCGCCCAGCGACTGGCCCGGGAACATCCCCGGCCAACGCTCTGGTCCTTGCGTAGTATCGGCCTCATCGAGCGGCGGATTCACCGGATCGCACCGCTCCAAGGCCAGCACCACGACCGCAGGATCATCGATGTCACTGATTCGAAACCACTTCCGTTCACGTTCGATCGCTCGCATCCTCCTCGGCGCCGGGATGGCCACCGCCGCGATCGCCCCTACCGGCTGCTCTACAGACAGCCTGACACGCGACGGCGCTACCTCGCTGCGGCACACCGTTCTCTCACAATCCAGGGAACAGCTCGCCGACGCCGGCGCTGAGGGACAGCCGGAGCAGATCACCCGGACGCCCTCCGAACTCCCCTTCAACGATGAGCGCATCGAGGAACTCGGCAAGATGGCCGGGCCAGGCGCCTACGACCTCTCCAAGGCCCCCAGCATCGGCAGCAACCTCAGGGGCGAGCCCTCCGACATCCTCCCGATCTCCCTCGAAGAGGCGATCCGCTCCGCAGTCGAATCCAACCTGGACATCCAGACCGCGCGCATCAACCCAGCGCTCGGACGCCAGCAACTCCTCGCAGCCCAGGCCGCCTTCGACTGGACCCTCTTCGCCAGCGCCAACTACAACCGCGTCCACGAGCCGCAGGCCGTCCCGGTCCTCAACGGCGTCGCGCTCGGCTCCGACATCACCAAGAGTGATTCCTACAACTTCGAGGCCGGCGTCCGGAAGCAGCTCACCACGGGCGGCGCCATCGAGATCAGCCAGGGCCTGCGCATCACCGAGAACAAAACGCCCGGCTTCAACTTCAGCCCCGACCCCTCGCGCAACGCGATCCTCAACCTCACGCTGAACCAGCCGCTCCTCCGCGGCTTCGGCGAGGATGCCAGCCTCGCGGAGATCCGCCTCGCCGATTCGCAGCGCCGCTCCGATGCCCAGCGCCTCGAGAGCGACCTGCTCAACCTCATCGAAGAGACCGCCAGCGCCTACTGGGACCTCGCCCTCGCGCACTACACGCTGATGGTCAACCGCCGCCTGCTCGACCGCGGCATCGAGACACGCGACGTGCTCGAAGGCCGCCTCGACTTCGACGTCAAGCCCGCGGAGTACTCCGACGCCGTCGCGCGCGTCGAAGCACGGAAGGCCGACCTGATGCGCACGGAGAACAGCCTGCGCCTCGCCTCCGACCGCCTCAAGCAGATCATCAACGACGACCGATTCCCGGTCAGCGGCGAAGCCGTGCTCGTCACCAGCGACCTGCCGACCGACCAGCCGATCGCGTTTGATCTTGTGGATTCGCTCAACACCGCGCTCGGCTCGCGCCCGGAGATCGAGATCACGCTCAACTCGATCGAGGACGCCGCGATCCGCGAGCAGTTCGCGCAGGACGCGAAGCTCCCGCAGCTCGATTTCACCTTCCAGGTAGGCCTGAATGGGCTCGACGACGACATCGCAGGCGCTCTCGAGGAAGAGGGCGAGGCGGACCTCGTCAACTACACGATGGGCCTCGTCTTCGAGCAGGCCATCGGCAACAACGAGGCCAACGCGATCTACCGCCTCCGCCGCCTCGAACGCCTGCAATCGATCATCGCCCACCGCAACGTGGTGCAGCAGGTGATCGTCGATGTGAAAGCGGCGCTGCGCAACGTCGAGACGAACTACCGCCTCATCGAGCAGACCAGGGCCTCACGCCTCGCGGCGTCGGAGAACCTCCGCACGCTGGAAGTCGAGGAAGAGACCACCCGCGCGATGACGCCCTCCTTCCTCGACCTCAAACTCACCAGGCAGGAAGCGCTCGCCAGGGCCGAGCTGGAAGAAGCAGCGGCGCTGACCGATTACGTCTCCTCCATCGCAGATCTCAACAGCGCGATGGGCGTCGCGCTCGAACGCCACGGTCTCGGGCTGCTCATCCCGACGGAAGAGGAACTCAACGACCTCCTCCGCGAGATGCCCTCCATCGACGACTGACGATGACCGGCGCCGGAACGATCCCACTCGAAGACGCGCTGGGCCACCTCCGCGCAGGCGGCGCGCTGGGGTTCCCGACCGAAACCGTCTTCGGCGTCGGCGCTGATGCGCTCGACCCAGCCGCGGTCGAGCGCGTCTACGCCATCAAGGGCCGCCCCAGCGACAAACCGATGCCGGTGCTCGTCGCCGATCTCGAGATGGCCGGTTCGATCACCGCGTCGATCCCCGACCGGGCGCGCCGCCTCGCGGATGCCTTCTGGCCAGGGCCGCTGACCATCGTCTGCCCCGCCGCGGAGACAATCCGGGGCGTCGTCACCGCAGGAGGCGACACCGTCGCGCTCAGGGCGCCAGGCCTCCCAGTGCTGCTCGAACTCGTCCGCGCCTACGGCCGCCCCATCATCGCCCCCAGCGCCAACCGCGCCGGCGAGCCACCAGCGGAGTCCCTCGAAGAGTTCCAGCGCGTCTTCGCAGAGGAACTGCGCAGCGGCGATCTCGCCTGCTACTGCCCGGCAGGCGCCGAGATCACCACCAGCCAGCCCTCCACGATCGTGATCCCAGGCGACCGCCAGGGCGACGACACGATCCTCAGGCCAGGCCCGATCCCCGCTGAGGCGCTGGCCGCGATCGAGGACGCCTGAGCCGAGTTCGCCGAGGGCGTTCACCGACCACCAGCAAATCCCGCCCTGAAGGGTTCCGTTTTGATAAATCCTGTGTAGGCTGGGGGTTCCGGCATTCAGGATTCGCGCATCGCTTTCCCGATCCCGCTTCGGACCCGATCCCGGATTGCCGATACCTCAAAGCACCTTTGGCCGCATAATTTCAGGGAACGAGACCCCAAGATGACACCCTCTACGAACGGTTCGATGTACGACTGCGATGTTGCGATTATCGGCGGCGGCCCCACAGGCACGACGCTCGGGACGCTCCTCAAAAAGTACAACCCCAACCTCCACGTCGTCATCATCGAAAAAGCGAAGTTCCCGCGCGATCACGTTGGCGAATCCCAACTCCCAGGCGTCAGCGCCGTCCTCGACGAGATGGGTTGCTGGGACAAGGTCGAGAAGATCGGCTTCCCCATCAAGGTCGGCGCCTCGTACACCTGGGGCCGCGACAATGACCGCTGGGATTTCGACTTCTACCCGGTCGAGCACTGGAAGGACGAGCCGCGCCCTGCGCAGTATGCAGGCCAGCGTCTCAAGACCGCCTTCCAGGTGGACCGCGAGATCTACGACGACCTGCTCCTGCGCCACGCGGAAGAGATGGGCGTCGAGGTCCGCGAAGAGGTCGGCGTCGAGAAGGTCCTCCACCAGGGCGACCGCGTCACAGGATTCCAGCTCTCCACAGGCGAGACCCTCACCGCCAACCACTACGTCGATGGCTCCGGCGCGATCGGCGTCATGCGCCGAGCCCTTGGCGTCACGAGCTGGGAACCCAGCGAGCTGCGCAACATCGCCATCTGGGATTACTGGCGCAACACCGATTGGGCCGTCGAGATCGGCGTGGGCGGCACCCGCGTGCAGGTCCGCTCGCTCCCCTACGGCTGGATCTGGTTCATCCCGCTCGGCCCCGACCGCACCAGCGTCGGGCTCATCTGCCCCGCCGAGTACTACAAGCAGACCGGCCTCTCGCCTGAAGAGCTCTACAAGAAAGCGCTCAGCGAGCAGGAAGACATCAACAAGCTGATGACCAACGCCAAGGCGGAGGGCAAGCTGCAGTCCTGCAAGGACTGGTCACACCTCGCCGACCGCATCACCGGCGAGAACTGGTTCATCTGCGGCGAGGCCGCCGGATTCGCAGACCCAATCCTCGCCGCCGGCATGAACCTCGCGCACGGCTCGGCGCGCGACCTCGCCTACACGATCCTCGAGATCGAACGGGGCGTCATCAGCCCAGAGTGGCTCCGCAACCGATTCGACGAGCGCAACCGCCGCAACATCGGACAGCACATCCGCTTCGCGCAGTACTGGTACGCCGCCAACGGCTGCTTCGACGACCTCAAGGAGCACTGCCAGTCCATCGCCAAGGAAGCCGGCCTCAGCCTCTCGCCCTCCGAAGCGTGGCGCTGGCTCAGCCAGGGCGGCTTCGCGACCGAGAGCCCAGGCCTCCCCCTGCTCGGCTCCTTCGACATCGGCTCCGCCCGCGAGGTCATCGATCTCTTCAACAAAGAAGACAGGCAGATGGAGATGGAGATCGACAAGGCCAACGTCTTCAAGCTCAACCTCGAGGGCGCCACCGAGGACGTCATGGGCATCCCCGAGATGGGCCGGATCAAGATCGTGGACTGCTTCAAGCGCGACGACCGCGTGCTCCCGATGCACAAGTGGTACGAGATCGCCCACGATGCGCTGCAGTACTCCAGCGACCTCGCCAAGATCCTCACCTACTTCAAGGCGCGGATCCAGGTGCTGCCCATCCCGATCGACCAGCGCTCCCTCGCGCTCGACCTCGCGATGCAGACCCTCGAAACCATGGTCCTCGACGAGTGGGTCGTCACCTCGCTCGACCCCAGCAGACCCAAACTCAACCGACAATCCGCCGGGAACATCATCCGCAGCTCGACCGATGGCGACCAGGCGCTCGCAGAGCGCGCCGCTTCCGGCGCAGAAGGGAGCGCCTCATGAGCGCCAGCAACGGAGAAGCGCAGCACTACGACGTCGCCATCATCGGCGGCGGCCCCACCGGCTCGACCCTGAGCACGCTGCTCAAGAAGTACGACCCCGACCTCCGCGTGCTCATCATCGAGAAGGCGAAGTTCCCGCGCGATCACGTCGGCGAATCGCAGCTCCCAGGCATCAGCCACATCCTCGAAGAGATGGGATGCTGGGACAAGGTCGAGGCCGCCAACTTCCCCATCAAGCTCGGCGCCTCGCTCACCTGGGGTCGCAACTTCGACCGCTGGGATTTCGATTTCTACCCCGTCGAGAAATTCGTTGACGAGCCCAGGCCCGCCCCTTTCCATGGGCAGCGTCTCTACACCGCTTTCCAGGTGGACCGCGAGATCTACGACGACATCCTCCTCCGCCACGCCGAGGAGATGGGCGTCGAGGTGCGCGAAGAAACCGGCGTCGAGGAGATCCTCAAAGAGGGCGACCGCGTCAACGGCTTCCGCCTCTCCACCGGCGAGACCATCACCGCCGATCGCTACGTCGATGCCTCCGGCTCGGTCGGCATCCTCCGCCGAGCGATGGGCGTCACGAGTTGGGAGCCCAAGGAACTCCGCAACATCGCGATCTGGGACTACTGGACCAACGCAGACTGGGCGATCAAGATCGGCATCGGCGGCACCCGCGTGCAGATCCGCTCGCTCTCGTACGGCTGGATCTGGTTCATCCCGCTGGGCCCTGAGCGCACCAGCATCGGCCTCATCCTCCCCGCCGAGTATTACAAAACGACCGGCCTCTCCCCAGAGGAGATCTACCTGAAAGCGATCAGCGAGCAGGAAGAGATCGCAGCGCTGATGACCAACGCGAAACGCGTCAACAAGCTTTCTTCCTGCAAGGACTGGTCGCACCTCGCCGACCGCGTCGTCGGGGAGAACTGGTTCATCTGCGGCGAGGCGTGCGGCTTCGCCGATCCGATCCTCACCGCCGGGATGCTCCTCGCCCAGGCGAGCGCCAAAGAGCTCGCCTGCACGATCCTCGAACTCAACCGGGGCGAGATCGACGCCGACTGGCTCTGCGAGCGGTACGACGAGAAGACGCGGAAGAACATCAGGCAGCACATCCGATTCGCGCAGTACTGGTACGCCGCCAACGGCTGCTTCGAGGACATCAAGGACCACTGCCAGGCCATCGCCACCGAAGCCGGGCTCGACCTCTCGCCGGAAGAATCCTGGCAGTGGCTCAGCCAGGGTGGGTTTGCGGAGGAATACCCAGGCGAAGCGAAGCTCGGTTCGTTCGACCTCAAGAGCGCGCGCGTCGTCATCGACCGATTCGCAGAGAACAACACGATGGAGAAGTTCTCCATCGACAAGAACAACGTCTTCAAGCTGAAGCTCGAAGGCGTCACCAAGGGCCGGTTCGGCGTCGCGCAGAACGGCCGGATCCAGTGCTCCGATTGCTACAAGAAGGAAGACGGCAGCACGCTCCCGGTGACCGGCCCTGCGTTGATGACAATCAACGCGCTCCGGGAAGCCTCGGGCCTCGCCCAGGTCATGCAGTCGATCCAGAAGCAGATCTTGCGGAGCAGCACCCAGCCAGCGCAGCGCAACGGTCTCATGCACGCCTGCATGCTCATGCTCGAAGCGATGATCACCGAGGGCTGGGTCGAGGCCTCGCACGACCCAGACGGCCCGACCCTCAACCGCAGGTCCGACTGGGAAGCGATCCGCGATGGCGATGTCAGCGACGCCGCACTCGCCGCAGCGAAGCAGCAGCGCGGTCAGTCCTGAATCACGAACGCAGCGCCGACAGCGCGATCGCCCCAGCGACGACCACATTCAGCGAATCGACCCCAGCAACGATCGGGATCCGCGCCCGGTGCGTCGCAGACGCCATCGCGCCAGCCGTCAGCCCAGGGCCCTCCGCGCCCAGCAGCACCGCCGTGCGATCGCCTGTCTCACCCGACGCGATCAACTCACCCAGCGTCGGCGCTGAGGGGTCCGGCGTCAGCGCGAGCGTCGTCCACCCCGAGGCGTGCAACCGCTCGCACGCGGCGCTCACCGATTCGATCGCCGCGTACGGCGTTGAAAGCACGTGCCCCATCGAAACCCGCAACGACTTGCGGTACAGCGGATCGCAGCACCGCGCCGTCAGCAGCACGCCGCGGCTCCCGAAGGCCGCGGCGTTGCGGAAGACGCCGCCCACGTTGTCGTGATTCGCAAGGTCCTCCAATACCACGATTGGCCCCACGATCGGCCCATCGGACGCCCTGACGATCGACGCAACCGAGGGCGCCGCGATGCGCTCCCCGCACGACAGCACGCCCCGGTGGATGTGGAACCCCACGATCCCGTCCATCACCTCCTGCTCGGCGTAGTACACCGGACAGTCATCCCCAACACCCTCAACCGCGTCGCCCATCGCCTCGAGCCTCGTCCGGTTCAGCAGCACCGACTTCGCGCGGAACTCCCCGCCAGCAGCGTGCCGATCGAGCAGCGTCCGGACCACCAGCTCCCCCTCGGCGATGAACACCCCCCGGCGCCCGACCAGGTCGGCGTCGCGGATGTTCCGGTACTCGGCCACCCTGGGGTCCTCCAGGCTCTCGATCTTGACGGGTCCCACACTGCCTCCAGCCGGCTCTGAATCACCGATCACGCCACCCCTGCCAGTTCGCACGCGGCGCTCTACCATGCCCGGTGATGGACCATGCAGCAAGCAACCCAGTTGTCCCCGCCCGCAAGCCGCCTGTCAGGCGCCGGCTCGTGTGGATGCTCCCCCTCGCGCTCTGCGCCCTCGGCGTCACCGGCTGCAAGGACAAAGCGCCAGAGCAGGTCATGAACGACAACGGCGAGTTGGACGCGCCGCTCCCGACCCCCGAGCCCTTCGACGAGTCCATCTTCGACCAGGTCCAGCGCCGAGACCCGCAGGCCATGGTCGGTCTCAACTGGGAAACCCCTGCAGGCTGGAGCGACAAGGACGACCCGAAATACGCATGGCTGGAAAACTGGAAGATCCCAGGCGCCAGCGAGCACGTCCTCGCGTTCGCCTTCTCGTTCGGCGCCCACAACACCCAGTCGCGCCAGATCAATGTGGACCGGTGGACCTCACAATTCCGGACCCTGGAAGGCCAACGCCCCGAACCTGTTCTTGAAACATGGGAACAGGACGACCTCACCATCACGACAGTCACCATCACCGGGCAGTCCATGACAGGCCTGCTCCTCGATGCGCTCGAGCTGGGCGTCAATGGCGCCAAGATGGTCGGCGTGATCGTCGAGGGGGGCCCCAACGGCTTCGTCCTCTTCCGGCTGTCCGGCCCGACAGCGGAAGTCGACAAGCACACACCGGAATTCCTCGAGCTGATCCGCTCCATCAAGCGCAGAGACGACGCCCCATCGCCGTGACGCCGACCGAACCCATCCCCGATCGGCACGAACTCTACGAACGAGCCGTGCAGTCACCAGCGATGCAGGCGCGGTTCATCCGGGCCCTGCACCACGCCGACGCCAACCGACCGATCACCCTGGGCGAGGATTTCTCCGCCGCCGGCGCTATCGCCCGCGCGTTCGTGCAGATCCACGATGGCGCCCGCGCCGTCTGCGTGGACCTCGACCAGCAGGCCCTCGACCGGCTGCACGAGCTGCAGGACCCCGCCCTCGACGGCGCGATCACCACCCGCTGCGCGGATGTCTTCGATGCGAACGACCTGGCGGACATCATCGCCGCCCAGGACACGGCGCCCACCGAGATCCACACCCGCGACCGCCTCGTCCAGTACCTCCGCCACGCGCGTTCGAGGCTGAATGATGGCGGCATCCTCGTCGCGGACCTCTACGGCGGCGCGGATGCAATGGCCATCGGGGAATCCGAAGAAGAACTGCCAGGCGGCATCCGGTACGTCTGGGAGCAGCGCGAAGCGGACCCCCTGACCGGACGCGTCATCAACGCGATGCACTTCGAACTCCCCACCGGTGAATCATTGAGAGACGCGTTCCTCTACGACTGGCGGCTCTGGTCCATCCCAGAACTCCGCGACGCCATGACCGAAGCAGGCTTCACATCCACCGAGGTCCACGACCGCCTGGGCGGCGCCATCGACGAATCGGGCGCAGTCCATCCCCTGCCGCTCACCGATGCCGATGAGCTGGACGAGACATACGTCGTGTACATCGTCGCGCGCACCCCAGGGGTGGACGCATGACGTTCCTCGCCCCCAGCGCCGGGCTCCTCGCCGCCGCGTTCGTCGTGCCGCTGCTGCTGTCGCTGTACTTCCTCAAGCTCCGTCGCCGGCCGGTGCGCGTCAGCTCGACCATGCTCTGGCGCCGCGCCGTCCATGACCTGCAGGTCAACGCCCCCTTCCGCATGATCAAGCCCTCGTGGCTGCTCCTGCTGCAGTTGATCGCCCTCGCCGCGCTGCTGCTCGCCTTCGCGCGCCCTGCGATCGACGCGGCGCAAGGACCAACCGACCGCCTCGTCATCCTGATCGACCGCTCCGCATCCATGAGCGCCACCGACGGCGATGAAGCCGGCGGAGCCACCCGCCTCGACAGCGCCAAGGCGCAGGCGCTGGAACTGATCGAACGACACAACCGTTCCGGCGATGCCACCGGCAAAGCCGAGGCGATCGTCATCGCCTTCGCGCACGACGCCCGTTCACTGACGCGCTTCACGAACAACCAGGCCACGCTCAGCCGCGCCGTTGACGCCATCCAGCCCACCGACCAGCCCGCCGACTTCCCAGGCGCCCTGCGACTCGTGCGCACGCTCCTGATGCAGACCGGCGAGGGCGAGGGCGCCGCATCATCCGCCGCGACCATCGCCCTGCTCAGCGATGGCTCGTTCAACGACACGCAGGAAACCGCCAGCCTGGGCGCTGTCGGCGCGGAACTCCGCTTCATCCGCACCGGACCGGAATCGACCGCGCCATCATTCAATGTCGGGATCGTCGCCGCCGGCGCCCAACGCGACTTCGAAGACGCCTCGCTCGTCCGCGTCTTCGCCAGGCTCACGAACACCAGCGCCGAGCCGGTGAAGATCGCTGTCACCCTCGCCGCGTCGGAGCAGCCGGTTTCCGTCAAGACAGTGGACCTCCCCCCCGCCGAGGACGGCGCACCAGGCGAGGGCGCTGTCACCTTCGACCTCCGCGGCGCGACCACCAGAGCGAGCGAAACGATCCCGCTCCGCCTGCGCCTGACCGTCGACGATGCGCTCGCCGCAGACAACACGGCGCACATGACGCTCGCGCCGCCGGACCCGCCGCGCATCCTCGTGGTCGGCCCGGCAACAGGCGGGCGCCCGGATTCCTACCTGCTGCGCGCGCTCGAAGCGGTCAGCGGCGCGGTCCCCACCCCCACGACCGTCGAAGCCTACGAATCAGCGCCACCAGGCGATTCCACCACGCCAGGCGGCTACGACCTCATCGTCTTCGACCGCAGCGCCCCTGCGGCGCTGCCCGCATCACCATCGCTCTCCTTTGCCGCAGGCCTCCCCATCGAAGGGCTGCGCGTCGGCTCGCGTGAAGAGTCCTTCGCGCCGACCCAGATCGTCTGGTGGCGGCGGACGAGCCCGCTCCTCCGTCAGGTCGGACTCGGCGCTGTCGAGGTCTACAGGCCCAGGCCGATCGCCTTTCCTGGCGAATCACCGGATACCGAAGCGCCGAACACCGAGCCCGATGCCGGACAGGACACCGAGCCCCAGCTGAGCGCCTGGTCTTTCAGCACCGTCGCCAGGGGCCTCGACAGCCCCCTCATCGTCGAGCTCGAGCGCACCGGCATCCGCAGGGCGATCGTCGCCTTCGCGGTCCCCGAATCCAACTGGGCGACCAGCGTCAGCTTCCCCATCTTCATCGCCAACGCGCTCGAGCGTCTCGCGCAGGTCGGCGCTGGCGCGCAGGCCAGATCGGTCACCACCGCGGACGCCGTCACGCTCCGCGCCGCCAGGGGCGCCAGCGAGATCGTCCTGAACCGCAACGGCGCTACCGAGCGCGCCGTCCCGGTGCGCACCGGTTCGGAGCTCGCTGTCGCAGTCGGCGCGATCGAACGCACCGGCATCTACGAGGCGCAGGGCGCAGAAGCCTCCGCATCCCTCCTCGCCGTCAACCTGTTCGACGAGACCGAATCCGCCATCGCCACCGCCGAGACGGTCCGCATCGCAGGCGAGGACATCCGCCCTGGAGGCGTGGGACAAGCCGCCCCCAGAGAGATCTGGCCCCTCTTCGTCCTCATCGCGTTCGTGCTGCTCGTCGCAGAGTGGCTGCTCTTCGCGCTGCGGTCCAGGGTCTGATCTCCAAGCAGGCAACACGGTACGATTGGTCAGCACCACAACCGCCCGGAGCATCTGTTCATGATCCCCGCCCGCATCGCTGCCGCCGCCATCGCCATCGCCGCTATCACAGCGCCAGCATCGATGGCGCAGGACGAGCAGCCAGACACAGCGACGACCGAATCGCAGGAGCGACGCTCCGCCGCGACACCCGATCAGCCTGGCGATTCCAGCTCGATCGTCGGCGCTGCGCTCCAGCAGGGCGGCCCCCGTGTCTCACTCCGGGGCAGCCACCGCCTCCAGTTCGATTCCGACTTCGACGACGCCCCAGGTGACTTCAGCGTCAACCGCACCATCCTTGGCGTCAGCATCGCAGACGCGATCAACGAGACCGCCTCCTACTCCCTCGACTTCCAGATCGAGCACTCCTCCTACGATTTCAGCAACGCCACAGCGCTCGCGCCAGGATCGGACGATCCGCTCAGCGATGCGCTCGCGCTGACCTTCACACCATCCTTCCGCTTCGCAGTCAACGAGACCTGGGCGGTCCTGGTCGGCGGCACGCTGAGCGCCGCAGGCGAAACCGACGCCGATTACGGCGATGCCTTCCGCGCCGGCCTCTTCGGCGGTGTCGAGCGCCGCTTCAGCAATGGCTTGACCCTCTCCGCCATGATCGCAGTCTGGTCCAGGCTCGAGGATGACCCGCTCGTCTTCCCCATCATCGGTGTGTCCTGGCAGGTCAACGACCTCACGCGCATCCAGACCCGCGGCATCGGCGCCGAGATCATCTCCGACCTCGGCAACGGCTGGTCGCTCGGCGCCCGCGGCGCCTGGGAGTACCGCGAGTTCCGCATGTCCGATGAATCCTCCGCGCCCATCCCGGAGGGCATCCTGCGCGACTCCGGTGTCGTCACCTCACTCGAACTCGCCTTCAAACCCTCCGACAACATCGTCCTCGCCATCGAGGGCGGCGGCGTCTTCGCCCAGGAATTCGAGCTGACCAACCGGCGCGGGCGCCGGATCTCCGAAACCGACGCCGACACCGCGTTGTTCATCGGGTTCCGCGCCAGCATCGCCTTCTGATTCCGCACCAGCCTGCAACCGATCCCGGCCGCATCCGAAGAACCTGTGACCCATGACTGAACAAACCCCATCGGCATCCGGCGCCCCCAACGACCCCGATCAGGTCCGCGCCGCGATCGAGGCGTTCCAACGCGATTACAACGCCGTCCGCGACCAGATCGGCCGCGTCGTCGTCGGCCAGCGCGACATCGTTGACGGCGTCCTCACCTGCCTCTTCGCAGGCGGTCACGCGCTGCTCGAGGGCGTGCCGGGGCTCGGCAAAACGCTGCTCGTCCGCTCCCTCGCCGAGGCGCTCTCGCTCGACTTCAACCGCATCCAGTTCACCCCTGACCTGATGCCGGCCGACGTCATCGGCGCAACGATCGTCGTCGAGACCTCAACCGGCCGCGAGTTCCGCTTCCAGCACGGTCCGATCTTCACCCAGATCTGCCTCGCGGACGAGATCAACCGCGCCACGCCCAAGACGCAGTCCGCGATGCTCGAAGCGATGCAGGAGCGCTCCGTCACCGTGGACGGCCAGACACACCAGCTCAAGAAACCCTTCCTCGTCATGGCGACGCAGAACCCCATCGAGCAGGAGGGCACGTACCCACTCCCGGAGGCGCAGCTCGACCGCTTCTTCTTTAAGCTGCAGGTCGGCTATACGACGCGCGACGAGCTGGGCGAGATCCTCAACCGCACCACCGCAGGCGCCAACCCGACCATCGAACCAGTCCTCAGCGGCGAAAAAATCGTCGCACACCAGCAGCTCGTCCGCCGCGTCGCGATCGCGCCGCACGTGCAGGACTACGCTGTCCGCGCGACGCTCGCGACGCACCCCCAGGGCGAGTTCGCCACACCGCTGGTCAACCGCTGCGTCTCCTTCGGCGCGAGCCCCCGCGCCGCGCAGGCGATCGTCTTGGGAGCCAAGTGCCGGGCGCTCGTCGATGGGCGCCCCTCGGTCGCCGTCGAGGACCTGAAGGCGGTCGCTGTCCCGGCGCTGCGCCACCGCATCCTGCTCAACTTCGAAGCGCAGGCCGAGGGGATCGACCAGGACCAGGTCATCGAGAACATCGTCGCGACACTCCCGGTCCGCGCCGAGCAGATGGCCTGAACCGGCGCGCGCCCCTCACCCCAGCCTCACTCGCTGTCAGGCTCCATCGGCGCGTCGAACACCGTCTTGTAGACCAACCCTGCCAGCGTCCCGCCAGCCAGGGGCGCCACCCAGTAGACCCAGTGCACGTCCCAGTGGCCGAAGACCGCCGGCCCGAACGACCGCGCAGGGTTCATCGAAGCCCCGGTCACCGGCCCGATCGCCAGGATGCACATCAGCACAACCAGGCCCACGCAGATCCCGCCGGTCCGGTGCGCCCGAGGATCGACGGCGCAGGTATGCACGATGAGCACCAGCGCGAACGACGCGACGATCTCCAGGCCGAACAGCCCCATCAGGTTCTGCGTTTCCCCGGTCGAGAACATCCCGAGCGTCGCGCCCAG
>CAYGNN010000025.1:15587-21267 GCA_964351165.1 uncultured Phycisphaeraceae bacterium | reverse complement strand
TCGCCATCAGCCGGGCAGGTCTGCGAGCCGACCATCACGACCGCCATCGGCGGGGTTCCTCGGGATCTCGCGGTGAAGGGAGACACTGTTTATGCCGCCGCATACCGCGGTGGGCTCATGATCCTGGACATCTCCGACCCGGAGCGTCTCGCCGCGATCGGACGGAAGCAGCTCGTCGATTTCACCGATGATCTGGTGAGCGTGACCGTTGACGGCAACCTGCTGTACGCCATCGATGATCATCACCGGATGCATGTCCTCGGGATCAGCAACCCCAAGAATCCCAGCGTGCTCGGCATCGCCGACCAAGTGATCCTCCCCTTCGGGCTGCACATCGAAGACCAGCTCGTTTGCTCGTACAGTTCCGCAGGCGGTCTCAGCACGTACGACTTCAGCAACCCGCTCTCGCCGCAGCTCCTCGACAACGCCCCGACAGGTGACAGAAGCCGCGACCTTGCAGTCGAAGGCGGGTTCGCGTACCTCGCGGATCAGAGCGCAGGGCTGCGGCGTTTTTCTTTGATTGACCGGGGAAGCCTGTCTGAGCTCCCTGCGATCACGTTTGCAGGCGATGCCGTGCAGGTCGAGGCGGATGATGGGTTTGTTTATGTGCTGGAGACGAATGGGAACGGGAGCACGCTGCTGATCATCGATGTGTCCGATCCGTTCCTCCCGATGCTCCTCAATTCATTACCCGTCGCCGATGGCAGCGGCATTCGCGTTTCCGGTTCGACGCTGTACATCGGCTCCGGGGAATCGGCGTTGCGCCTGATTGATGTTTCTGATCCGCAGAACCCAGTTGAACTCGGGACAATGCCGACACCGGGAACATTCTTCGGCATCACCCTCGTCAATGACGACCTCCTCCTGCTCCATGGCCTGTCCGACCTGGTTAGCAACTTCCAGGAATTGCTGTCGGTCGATACCAATGAAGTCTCTACCCCGGCCATTCTTGGGCGCCTTGCGTTCCCGGAAAGGATGGACCACGCCGAGATCCGAGATGGGCTGGTGTACGTCACGAACGGCTCGCCTGATCTGCAGATCTACGACTGCCGCGAGCCGGGCGCCATCAAGGGGATGGGGTCGGCGCACGCTGAATTCGATGGCCGGGCGATCACGCTCAACGGCGACCTGGCCTACGTTGTCCACGGGGATGACGGCCTAGCCATCTTCGATGTGCAGGACCCCTTGGCCCCTTTCCTGGTTGGCGCCAGGGGCGGATCAGCACTGAATTTACCCACCGATATCGCGGTGAGCAATGGGTACGCCTACGTCTCCCGGATCTTCGGCGCTTTCAACAACAGCGGTCGGCTCGTGGTGATGGATGTCAGCGACCCTGAATCGCCGCAGTATGAAGTCTCCGCGTTCGACATCCCCGGACGCCCTGGGCGGATGCAGATCGTCGGCGACCTGCTGTACATCGCGCTGGTGAACCGAGGGATCGACGTGATCGATATCAGCGATCCGACCGCGCCCTCCCGGGTCTCCACGTTCACCGGGCTGAGCGAGGTCTACGACTTCGAGGTTGTCGGCGAGACGATCTATGCGGCAGCAGGGTTCGAGGGGTTCGGCATCATCGATGCGCGCGATCCTGGGCAGTTGCTGCTCGTGCGCGAGGTGGACGTCTACCCTGGCGTCGACGAAGAGACCAACGGGATCCGCGTCGCCAATCGGTACGCGTTCCTGACCTCGCACAACGAGCACACCCTCTACACGCTGGATTTCAGCAACCCCTTCAACATCGCCCTCGTTGATATGCAGCCGATCCCGTACACCCCGCTGAGTATCGACCTCGAAGACGATCTCCTGATCGTCACCAAGGACCGCGAGGGGCTGGACGTGATCGAGATCGGCTCCTGCCTGGTGGAATCCTGCGCCGCGGATCTGAACGACGACGGGATTGTCGATGGCGCCGACCTCGGCCGGCTGGTCGCATCCTTCATGCAAGCCGACAGCGCAGCGGACATCAACGGCGATGGCATCGTGGATCAGAGCGATCTGGGGATCCTGATCTCGCAGTACGGCGTCATCTGCTCGCGCTGATCGGTCAGGCGGCGGTCAGTCGCACGAACCGCCGAAGCCGCTGATGAGCAGGCCCAGGTCGGCGGTGTCCACCACGCCATCAGCGTTGAGGTCTCCGGAGGGGCCGGCGGTCCCGAAGGCCGAGATCAGCACGCCGAGATCAGCGGTGTCAACAACGCCATCGCCGTTGATATCCGCGACCAATCCGGTGGTGAACGCGAACGCCTGCGGCGTTGAGTCTGTGATCCCGTTGGGGCTGTTGGCGATGACGCCCCAGTAGTACTGCACGCCGCAGGAGAGCGCGCCGCTTGGGATCGCCCACTCGGAGCCGGAGACGTTGGTCACAGCGACGGTGTTGATCAGGTCAGGGGCGGTCGCGATGGCGACGTCATACGACGTCGCGTCCTCTGCGTCCGCCCAGTCGAGTGTAGTTGTGGTCGGGACATCAACCGCCTCGTCTGCCGGCGCGATCAGGTCAAAGTCCAGCGGGTTGGGCGTCAGCGGGCTGAACCGGCCGACCCAGGTGCGCCACGACGACGTGCGGTACTCGTGGTGACCCCAGAACGTGCCGGGCGCTTCAGGGTCTTCCTGGATGCCGGCGTAATCGCCCCACCGGTCTTCCGGTTCTGGGGAAGTGCTCTGCTGCATCTCGACCGCCTGACGGAACGTCCCTGGGGGGTCGGTGGCGCGGCGCACGACGCGCGCCATCGAGACATACTCCGTCGCGGAGGACTTGCTGAAGACCATCCCTGCGTTGCCCTGATCATCGACGGTGATATCCGGCTGCCAGACGTGCGTGCCGATGCCCTCGTCGATGGTGCCTGATTGCGTGAGGGTGGGGACCTCGCCGCTGGTGGGCCAGCCATTCAGGTCGATCTCGAGCCAGCGCACCCTCGTCGTCGCAACCGAGGTGAATGGCCCATCTCCATCGAAGGTCCCGGTCGTGTGCGCGACCCACATTGCGCCGTTGCGCACGACGCCGTGCTTGATGCGGAAGTCGACCGTCGAAACCAGGTTCGTCGAGCCGAGCTGCTCCGCATCGCGCGGCTGCACGTAGGACGGAACAGCAAGCGCGTGCACGTGCAGCGCCGGCGTTCCGAGCGGGTCGGTGATCGCCTTGAGGCCGATCTGCGATCCGTTCCCGAAGTACGTGGTGGCGAAGTACTGCGCAGGGCTGCCTGCGTCGTAGTTGGTCATGCAGCCCAGGACGCTCGGCGCTGCTTCGGACTGGACCGCGTTCATCGTGACCGTCCCTGCGATCAGGTCGTCCTTGTCCAGGATGAAAACCCAGTTGCCGATCGGGTCCTCGAAGAAATCAACGGTGACGTAGATCGCGCCCTCGTCAACGCCGAGGTTGGGGAAGTCGATGCCGCGCCCGTACGACGTGACATTGAGCCGGAACTTGTTCCACGCGCCGTTGGGATCGTCGGCGTCCGAGATCGCGATGTTGATGTACTGCTGCGCCCCCTGCCGTTCGGTCGCTGCGACGATGAAGCGGTTGCTCTCGGTATCGAACTGGGCGATCGGATCGAAGACGAAGCCGCCGGCGCCCTGGCCGCCCCAGAACCCTCCGGATTCCGTGAGGTTCTGCGCGAATGTCGCGAAGCCGTCGCTCTTCCTGCGGTAGATGATCTGCGCGTTGGCCACAACGACGACGTGATCCGGGCCGACCGCGATCTCAGGGTCAGGTGGGCGCCAGCCGGTGCTCTGGATGCCGAGGAAACCGAAGTCAGGGCCGCCGCCGCGAACATTGAATTCGGCCGGTTCCGGGATGAAGTCTTCATCGAAGACCGGCGCTACGTCAGCGATCGTCGATGAATCGCTGAAGGCTGGTGTCACAGCAGGGCGCGGGTCGAAGGCGATCGGCTGGTGCGCGGTGAGCGATTCAGGGTGCGACAGCGTGACGCCAACGCCGCTGGAATCACGATCGGTCCGGCCGTGCCAGGCGTGGACGATCTGATCCTGCGCTGTCCAGAGCGATCGCGTCGCGACAGCGCCGACAGCGAGGCGCTGCCGGCCCTCGGCTGTCTCGTTGACCTGCTGCGGCGCTCCGAGCTGGGCGCCTTCAGCGTCGAATCGGACCGCCATCACATCAGCGGCGCGCGAGCGGCGTCCGACGCCGTCCCTGGGCGCTGGGGGCGTCTCCCGCTCTTCGTTCCAGCTCACGATCGATCGGCCATCGGGCGCCACGGCGACCGCAGCGCCGCTGAGCCAGCGGTCGTCGGTGGTCGCGATCGTCTGATCGCCGGTTGTCGGGGCGCCGGACGCGTCGAAATCGCGGCGCATCACGCGGTACCCGGTTTCGCCTCGGCGCATCCACGCGACAGTCACGTTCCCCTCGGCATCGACGCCAAGGGATGGCTCGATGTCCTGCTGGCCTTCGGCTTTGGCGATCGGCTCGATCCGTCCAGCGCTACCTGTCACGCTGAGCCGCTGCATCCACAGCGCCGCAGGGCGCCCCTCGGGATCGTTGGCAGCGCCTGCGATGACAAAGCCATCGGGGCCTGCCTGCGCAATAGGCGCCAGCGCACCGGCTGGGCCGAGCTTGATCTCATCCGTCAGGGCCTGCCCTCCGCTTGCGAAGAGCCGACCGACCGCGCCGCCCTGGTCGGTGGACCAGGTCACGAGCGCTGCGCCTTCGGCGTTGATCGCAACCGATGGGGTGGTCTGATCACCCTGCCGCTGGGCGTTGATCGCGAACTCGTTCGAGGCCGGGAGCAGCCCCAGCACCGATGGCGTGAACCACCGACCGACGATTCCGATCCCTGAGCCATCCTGATGCGAGCTTTCCCAGACGACGAGCGCGTTGCCTGACTCCTGATCGAACGCGGCTGCAGGGCTGGCCTGCGCACCTCGGACGTGCTGGTTGATGTGCGTCTCGGTCCCGACCGGGCGGCCCAGCGAATCGAGCAGCTGTGCGAAGACGCCGAACGCGCCGTCCTCCTGCCTGCGGCTTGCCCAGGCGACCAGAACATGCCCATCCGCGCTGGCGGCCATCGCTGGCTCGTACTGCGTGGAGCCGGTCCAGGTGTTGGCGGTCAGCTCAGTCGTGATCCGGGGTTCTGCAGGAGCGTCATCGCCAGGCTGCGACTGCATCGCGAGCATGCCCCCAATGGCGCTGCCTGCGATGAGTGAGCATGCGGCGATCGCGTGACGGCTGTTCTGGGGCATCGATCGGGGCTCCGGTCTCGGATCAGGTGCTGAGTCAGGATCTGAATCAGGGTATGGGGGTCAGGGCGAATTTTGCAGCATCGGGATGCCGCGGCTTCAAAGGACTATGCGAGCGCTTTTCGGCCGCTGGGCCAACTCCATCGGGGATGCCGAACAACAACACCCTCGCAAAGGTACCCCTTCGCGAGGGCGACGAAAGTCAGAATCCCGAAGTCCATGGGCGCCGGAGCGAGCCAGGGGCCGGAGACCGGCACGTTATGGGCAGGCCTGGCCGAACTCGCCGATCAGGATGCCCAGATCCGCGGTGTCCACGACGCCGTCACTGTTCGGATCGCTGTAAGGGGCGAAGGTCCCGAAGTCACCGATGAGGACGCCCAGATCGGCGGTGTCCACAACGAGATCGCCGTTGAGGTCGCCGGCGAGGGGGTTCTCGATGATCTCGAACGTCTCGGTGTGCAGCAGGCCCTCGGTGAAGGCGTGTGTCGAGTTG
>CAYGNN010000025.1:4998-15577 GCA_964351165.1 uncultured Phycisphaeraceae bacterium | reverse complement strand
GACGCCATCATCGGAACCGGGTACAGCGAGAACTAGCAATCGATGGAGAATTCGTCCGCTGTCGAGTCAACGCCGGAAGGGATCATGTTGACATCCCCGGTCCCCATGTCCTGCGGCGCCTGCACAGCGGTGTCGTACTGGACCGAAGGGACGATGCCCCCTAACCCCCAGTTCGTTCGGTCGCCGCCGAACGGCGGTCCGGTCTGGTAGATATCGAACGGCGCAGCAGGGTCCAACTGGAACTGCATCGAGGTCGTCGTCCACGCGGTCCCACCGGTGATCTCCACGCCGATGTCGAAGGTGAAATGCGTCACACCGCCGGCGAAGTTCGGATCGAGAAGCTCGTCATCGCCCGGCTGGACAGCCGAGTTGTCAACGCGGGTCGCGGCATAGGTCATCGCGCCAGATTCGAACGGGTTGACGCATTCGAGGGCGCCGAAGTAAGGGCCGAAGGCGCCGAGGTCGGATTGATCGACCACCCCATTGTCGTCGACATCACTGGCGATCCCTGCGCCGGTGTCGCCGTACTGTTGGAGCAGGATGCCGAGGTCGGCGCTGTCGACCGCCATGTCGGTGTTGATATCGACAAAGCAAGGCGGCAGCCCTCCAGCCAGGGCAGCACAGGCGCCGCTGGCGCTGATGACCAGTGCGATCGATCGAAGGGCATGCGTATTCGTCTTGAACATGATCGTCTCCTTGCAGGTGTCTGACACGTTGGAAGCGGTTTCTTTCCCCGGACGGATCAATCGACAAGGCCTCAGGGTACCACAGGCGCAGCAGATCCAGCGGTGAAACCCGGATCAACTACAACAAATGCGTCAGACCACCGCCCAGTAGCCTGCAGAGCCCATCAGCATCGCGTTTTCACACTGCGGATCAGCCGCCGGATTCAACACCGGCGAACCGCCTGCGGCGCTCCGCGGCCTGCGCCAATTCGAGCGCACGCATGTGCCCCTCGACCTGCGCCAGGCGTCGGCCGGACAGCATGTCCTCGAGCGCATCGGCGACCGCTTTCTCGATCGTCCAGTAGATCGCGTGCGTGGGGCTGCCTGCGTTGCGCTTGCCAAACAGGACGTACTTCTTTGTCGCGCTCCAGCGCGCTTCCCCTCGTCCGATCGCGATCGACTTCCGCGGCAGCCCCGGCTCGTCACGATCCAGCAGCAGCGTCACGCGGCATCCGACGAACGCGACGTTCGCGTCGAGGCCCTGGATGTTGTCGGCCAGCGCCGGGTTGTGCTCTTTCTTCTCAGCGCCAGGCTCGAAGTTGAGCCTGCGGATCGGCTGCCCCTCGGTCTGCGTTTCGAGGTACTCCAGCTTGACGATCAGCTTGTCGTACACCGGGAACTCGGGGTCCTGCTCAGCGATGTACCGGAAGTGCGCGACCTCGCCCAGCAGACCGACCAGCGCCGATTGCCCGCTGTTGACGACCTGCCGCTGACCGACGGAGAGCGATCCGACACCATCGAGGCCATCGGCGGTGACGAGCACGCGCAGCGGCGTGCGCACGGTGTGCATCATCGGCGCGTTGACGTTGGCGGGGCCCGGCACAGAGCCGCAGCCTGGGAGCGCAACTGCCGCGGCGACCGCGAGTGTCGCAACGCCGATGTGTGTCCAACCGATCCTGCGCTGTGCCTTCGTGTGCATCGTCTCGACCTTTCGTTCCGGCGCCCTCAACAGGCTGCGAATCCGGCATCGCAGACCGACCGCCATTGCGGCTGGCGCCATCTCCATCCCATATCGTCGAGATCGATGCCGATCGGCCAAAGTCCGCCAGCCAGCAGGGATTCAGGGCTGCAGAGCCTGCGATCGGCGTTGGGTTTCTTCCCGCCACCTCTCGGCCTCCTCGCCCCGGCCAAGCTGATCGAGCATCTGCGCGAGCACGTTGGGGTAGTGCGGGTTCGCCGTGTCGAGCTCGCAGGCCCGCTCCATCGATGCGATCGCGCCGGCCGCGTCGCCGGCCGAGAAGAGCGCCACCGCCAGGTCGTTGTGCGCCGAGGCGTTCTCGGGATGATGCTCAACGACAAACCGCAGGTGCGGGATCGCCTCATCGGTGCGCCCCCTGGCCGCGAGCATCACGCCCAGCGCCGTCCTGGTGACCGCATCTTCCGGGTCGTGCTGGAGCCCAGCACGGTAGACCGATTCCGCCTCCGCCTCGCGCCCAGTGACGATCAGCATCCCTGCGAGCTCACGCCGTGCGTTGCTGAATTCAGGGTGCGCGGTCACCGCGTCGTTGTAGAGCGCGATCGCTTCGTCGTAGCGTTCGAGCATCCGCAGGACGGTCGCGGCGTTGAGGACCATCATCTCGTCGTCCGGGCGCTCGCCGGCGAGGCGGAGCATGATCTCGTTGGCTTCTTCAACCTCGCCCAGCGTCAGTTTCAGCCAGGCGATGCGGAAGTCCACGTTCGCGTCGGTGTGCATCGCGCCCAGCGCGAAGGAGAGCCGCTTGGCGGTCTCGAATCGTTGGATGGCTCGCCTCGCCAGGGTTTGATGCTCAGGGGTGACGCGGTCGAACTGCCCGGTCAGGATGATCTGCGCCGGCACCGCCACACGGCGGTCATCGAAATCGCCTGCGGTCTTGATGGCCTTGACAACGAAGGCATCCGCGAAGACCGGCGTCGCGATGGCGACGAGCGCCAGCAGCGCCCAGCCGGAACGCCCGATCTTCCCGCCTCGTTTGAGCTGGAAGGAGTTCAGCCGGACGTTGTCCTCGCGCAGCGTCTTCCAGGCCTTCCACGCAATGAAAGCGCCACAGCCTGCGAGGCCCACCGCGAAGAGCATCGGGATCGTCCCGTAAGCGCCGCGCGCCGCGTAGAAGATGACCGCGAAGACGACCGCGACGAAGACCTCTTCGCCCAGCGTGCAATCGAACGTGCGCTTGGGCGCCTTGTTCTTCGGCTTGCCCTTCATGATCGATGGCTTGGCGAACTTGAACGAGAGCGCCTCGTTGGGGCAGACGCTGATGCAGTCCATGTCCTTCATGCAGCCTGGGTCGACGACCATCCCGAACTCACGGATCTCCTCGTGGACGCGCACGTTGCTCGTGCACGCCGCGGTGCAGTGGCCGCAGCCCTCGCACTTGTCGTGATCGACGACGATCCGCCCGACGGAGACCTGGTCGAGCGTCCCGAAGATGGCGCCGTCGGGACAGCCGTACGCGCAGAACCCCTTTGCCCCCAGGAAGTACACCGTCGCGAATCCGACAACGAAGAGGAACGGGATCGCGACCCAGACGCCTGCGAAGGTCGCCCAGAAGTCGGTGGTGATCGTCGCGTTGATCAGCGCATCGGGGCGCCTCGGGATCGCGTCGCCCAGGTACACCAGCCCCTGCGGCCACCACGACCGCATCATCGGCGCGATGATCTCTCGCTCGACCGTCGGCCAGAAGAACATGTAGAACGCCAGCAGCAGCGGCGCCCAGCCGAGCAAGCGCGTGCGGAACTGCCTGGGGCGCACGCCGAACTTCTTCATGATCGAGCCGCACAGGTCCTGCAGCGCGACGACGTGGCAGGCCCAGCCGCAGACGAAGCGCCCGAAGACCAGCACCGTGAGCATCGCGACCACGAGGAAGATGAACCCCGCGTTCACCTCGCCCCGCTCGAGGGTGTACATCGCCTCGCTGGGCTCGACCGGGGAGACGGTGCTCCCGCTGATCTTCCACTGGATGATGTGCGCGACGATCAGCAGGTTCAGGACCAGCAACGAGATCGCGCGGAACACCGCGCGCCGGGACCGCTTGATGCCTGGGCCTGGCTTGTTGGGCGCCACCAGTTGTGGGAGCGAGAAGTTCGTCATCGGCATCCGTGTTTCGGCGTTTTCCGCCCCTACCCCGCTGTCTGCGCCGGGATCTACGATCGAATCCGCACGCGGCCGCCGGTCCGAGAACCCGATCCCTCGCCGGCCGTGGCCCCCAGGCGACCTCCGGGTCGCTTGAAACTATAGAGACCAACCGACTTCCCCGATGAGTCGTTGCCCATGCTCATCGGCGGTGTAGGCTTTGGATAACAAGCGATCGGAGCGCCCAGAGACGTTGTCGGGCCATCCGATCGTGGGAGGTCAGCATGAACAGGACGATTCCGTTTGCCCTGATGGGCGCCGCCGCCGCTGTGGTCGCCGCCAGCGCCGTCATGATCGCCAGCGCGCAGCGCCCCGATTCTCCGGTCCGCATCACCGACCGCGCCGAGGCGCAATCCATCGGCGGCGTCGAGGGCGGCGTGGACATCATCGATGTCGAGATCTCCGAGTGCTTCGGAGGCCGTGAGTGGGGCCGGGACGGCGCCTGGCCCACCGGCTACGCCGGCTTCGCCATCAGCACGCAGTCGCACAACGTCGGGACCGTCCCTGTCGAGTGGTTCACGCCGGGCAACATCGGCGACCCCCTCGACAACCGCCACCCCTTCATCGGGCAGAACATGTACCGCCTCCGCGATGGCAGGCTCGAGCAGATCGGGCAGGCCTTCATCAAGCACGGCTTCTTCTCGGAGAACGCCATGTGCGACCCGCAGCCCGATGGCCAGCACCTCGGCGTCGGCTGCTTCGACACCTACGACACCGTCTCCAACCAGATCCACCAGTACCTCGGCCCGCGCTCCGAGATCAACCCCCTCACCGGCGCGTGGGAGCCCTGCGGCCCGCACTTCGACACCGGCGAGATCGGCTACCCGGCCAGCGAGCCTGGCGACTGCGTCCGCACGCACGGCTCGCCCGGCCATGCCGGGACCGACCACCGCCTGGGCGTGTACGACCAGGACATCATCAACGCCGACTCGAACGCGGACATCATCATCGAGGGCTTCTACGTCGTGGCCGGCGATGACAACATCACCAACAACTACCGCCACCAGTTCGTGCAGCTCGACTGGAGCCCCGGCGTCAACCGCTGGGAGTTCACCGACAGCGGCGTGCAGGTGCAGACACCAGCGATCGCGCAGTGGGCCGACGAGCTCGACACCGCGCAGCCCACGAGCGAGGGCGAGGTCATGGTCGGCCTGCGCTGCGTTGACTTCGGCAATGGGTTCTACCGCTACGAGTACAACGTCTACAACCAGACGCTCCACCGCGAGCTCGACTCCTTCAGCGTGCCCCTGGGCGATGGCGTGACGCCGCTGCTCTTTGGGTTCCACGCGAACCCCGAGGACGAGGAGGTCCAGTACGCGATGACGGACTGGGTCCCGACGATCACCGCCGATCAGATCACGTGGAACGCCCCGGCGCCCGGCGCTGGTGAGGACTTCCCCAACACGCTCCGCTACGGCACGATGTACACCTTCTGGTTCACCACCGACGAGGCGCCCTCGACCTCGATGGTCGCGCTCTCGCAGTACAAGCCCGGCGTCGAGGGCGACCTCAGCGCCGTGATCAGCGCCCCCTGCTCGCTCAGCGCCGACCTCAACGGCGACGGCGTGGTCGACACCGCCGACCTGGGCCTGCTCATCGGGCAGTTCGGCACCGCCGGCCCTGAGGCTGACATCAATGGGGACACCATGGTGGACACCGCCGACCTGGGCGTCCTCATCGGGCAGTTCGGCGCTGATTGCTTCGCCGGGTGATCCGCGACAGCTGACGGCGCCCGTTTTCTGCGATTTTCCTTGCTGAATGCCGCAATGACCGGATAATCAGGAACCGATCCTTCATCCGACAACACCCCCCTTTGAGAAGCCCCATGCGCTATCAATCCATCGTCGCATGCGCCGCAGCCGCGGCTCTGACCACGATCGCCATCACGAGCAGCACGCCCCGCGCGAACGCCGAGCAGCGTGGCGTCGATGTGCTCGATGTCGAAATCAGCGCGCTGCAGGACCCAAGGATCTGGGGCCGCGAGGGCGTCTACCCCAACGGCCGCATCGGCCTGGGGCTCGTCACCACGAGCCACAACGTCGGGACTGTTCCTGTGGACTGGTTCGAAGCGGGCCCCATCGGTGAGACACTCGACAACCGCCACCCCTTCATCGGGCAGAACCTCTACCGCGAGCGCAGCGGCCGCCTCGAGCAGATCGGCCTCGCCTGGCTGAAGCACGGCTTCTTCGCCGTCAACGATGGCTGCCCCGATCCCGGCGGGAGCATGCTCGGCGTCGGCTGCTTCGACACCTACGGCAACTTCACCAACGCCAACCGCCAGCACCTCGGGCCGCGTTCGGAGGTCAACCCTCGCACCGGGTTCTGGGAACCCTGCGGCTCGCACTTCGACACCGGCGAGGTCGGCTACCCCCCATCGGTCCCAGGTGATTGTGTGAGTTCGCACTATTCCAACTTCACAGGTCACGATCTCGACGACCACCGCCTGCGCGCTTCCGACCAGGACATCCTCGCGGCAGACTCGATCAATCGGTACTTCATCGAGGGCTTCTACATCGTCGCAGACGACGAGGACATCGAGAACAACTACGCCCACCGCCAGATCCGCATGATCCCGCCGACCGTCGAGCCCGACTGGACGTTCGAGCCCATCTCCAACTTCGAGCAGCGCCCTGCGATCGATGACTGGGGCGACGATGTCGTCAACGTGTTCCCCGACGACGAGGGCCGCGTGCGCGTCGCGGTGCGCGTGGTCCCGCTTGGCGGTGGCGACAACAGGTACGAGTACAACATCTACAACATGACGCTCGACCGGCAGCTCGACTCCTTCAGCGTCCCGCTCAGCCCAGGCGTCAACATCACCGACATCGGGTTCCACGCGCCGGTCGAGGACGAAGAGCCCCTCTTCTCGATGGCCCCCTGGACCGCGAACGTGAGCGCCGATGCGATCACCTGGTCGGCGCCCTCTCCTGATATGGGCGCCGGTGAGGAGTTCCCCAACACGCTCCGCTACGGCACGATGTACACCTTCTGGTTTACCGCAGACATCGATGCTGCGCCGTCCACGCTCGCAATGACCCCCTACAAGGCAGGCGTCGCGAGCCTCTTCTCCGCCGACCTGGCAGCGCCTTGCGACCTCGCGCCGGACATCAATGGCGATGGCGTCGTTGACACCGCCGACCTGGGCCTGCTCATCGGCGCTTTCGGGACCAGCGATCCGGTCAGCGACATCAATGGAGATGGCGTCGTCGACACCGCTGATCTGGGGCAGCTCATCGCGGCGTTCGGCGCGGACTGCATCGCCGGCTGATCCCCGCGACACGTCAGCTTCACCTGCCGCTGTATTTCCGTTGGTCGCCCGGCAGGGCACGGCTAGACTCGACCAGCGAATCCCGCCTGGATCCGGCCATGGTTATCCGGACAGCCGGCATCCGCGCTGGCCCGTCCAGGGCGGCCGAATCGCATGTCAAGTGCAGGGAAAACCGTCCCGATCACGCATCTGAAACCTTGGCCCCCAATCGGCGCCTCGAACCGCCGATTGACTTTGTGAAGCAGAAGAAGAGGAGACCCCCAATGGATTATCGTCTCGGGATCATCGCCGGCCTGGCCGGCGTCATCAGTATCGCCTCCCCCGCGATGGCCGGCTCCGCCACGGTCGCCGGTGAACTCTACCTCACCGGCCTCTCGCGCCCGGTCGAGATGATCACCGACCCAGCCAATCCCGACATCCAGTACATCGCCCAGCAGTCCGGCCGTGTCCGCGTCGTCGATAACGGCGTGCTCCAGGCCACGGACCTGATCTCGTTCGCCGGCGATATCGGCTCGACCTCCAACGAGCGAGGCCTGCTCGGCATCGCGATCCCGCCCCAGGGCGAGGGCCGTGCTGACGAGGATTGGGTGTACTTCAACTACACGGTCTTCCCCGGCGGTTTCGGCGCGTTCAACCGCACTGTCATCGCCCGCGCGCCGCGCACTGCGCCCGGCGCGACAACACTCGACGAGGCCGACCTTGTCGAGGTGCTCGTCATCGAGCAGGACTTTGAAAACCACAACGGCGGCCACATCGCCTTCGGCCCTGACGGCATGCTCTACATCGGCATGGGCGATGGCGGCTCCGGCGGCGATCCCAACAACCGCTCCCAGAGCAAGGATCAGCTCCTGGGCAAGATGCTCCGCATCGATGTCGACGTCCGCAACCCGGACACCGAGACCTACGTGGTCCCCGATGACAACCCCTTCATCGGCGCGACCGGCGATCTCGCAGGGACGCTCCCCGAGATCTGGGCCTTCGGCGTCCGCAACCCCTGGAAGTGGAGCTTCGATGACTTCGGCTGCGCCAGCGACGGCGCGATGATCATCGCGGACGTCGGCCAGGAGAGCTGGGAAGAGATCAGCTACCAGCCTGGCGATTACGACCCCACGATCGCCGCCGACCGCCTGAACTACGGCTGGCGCCACCGCGAGGGCATGCACAACTTCAACACGAGCATCGCCACGCCGCTGCCCTCATTCGTCGAGCCTTTCTACGAGTACAGCCACGCGATCGGTTTCTCCATCACCGGCGGCCACGTCTACCGGGGCCCCTCGATGATCCAGAACCGAGGCCGCTTCTTCTTCGCCGACTTCGTGACCTCCCGGGTCCGCTCGGTCGAGCTCGACGGCAGCAACGTCCGCGAGCACTTCAGCGAGATCTTCTCCGGCGGGCTCTCCTACTCCGGCGCCGCCGCGTTCTCCGTCGATAAGGACGGCGAGATGTACCTCCTGAACTACGGCTCCGGTCAGGTCATCAAGCTCGTTTCCCCCTACATCGCAGGCGACCTCAACGGCGATGGCGTCGTGGACACCGCCGACCTGGGTATCCTCATCGCCGCCTTCGGCACCAACGACACCTTCTCCGACATCAACAACGACTGCGCCGTGGACACCGCCGACCTCGGCATCCTGATCGGCAACTTCGGCATGTGATCGCCGGCGACATCCAGCAGCCTCTGCAAGCAGCGCCGAGCGATCGGCGCTGCTTTTTTTCTGCCTGTACCATCGGCGCGTGCGCACACCGCCCGACAAGCAGCAGGTCGTCGATTCGCTCCTGAGCGCGTACCGCGCCGGCGCGTTCCCGATGGCGGACCCGGACACCGGGGAGCTCGACTTCTTCGCCGCAACGATGCGAGGGCACTTCCCGCTGGAGCCAGGCGCCTTCCACGTCCCGCGCCGCCTCCGCCAGCGCCTCAACACGACACCATTCCGGATCGCGACCGATACCTGCTTCGCGGAGGTCGTCCGCCGATGCGCAGCGCCGCGCAGCGAGGACAACGGCGTCTGGATCAGCGATCAGCTCGCGGCGCTGTACCAGCTCCTGCACGAAGCAGGGCACGCCCACAGCGTCGAGGCCTTCGCCACCGATCCGGACACCGGCGCGGAACACCTCGCAGGAGGCGTCTTCGGCGTTCACATCGGAGGGGCGTTCCTGGGCGAGTCGATGTTCCACGCGCCGCCGCCGCTGGGGACGGACGCGAGCAAGGCGTGCCTCGTCCACCTCGTCGCCCACCTCAGGCGCCGGGGGTTCACGCTCTTCGACACGCAGCTGACCAACCCCTTCCTGGAACAGTTCGGCTGCACCGAGATCCCGCAGGCGGAGTACGAGACGCTCCTCGCGGAGGCCCAGGCAGCGCCGGTTTGCTGGACGCCCTTCGCGCCCCAGTGGCGCGACGCCTGCTGAGGGGCGCCGGCCTACCATCCGCCCTCATTCTCTTTCTGGGTCATCAGCCCTACGCAACGGCCCGGATCACCCCTGAATCTCGCAGCAGGAACTCGTCATGGAAGTCGGCATCGTCGGTCTGCCCAACGTCGGCAAATCCACACTCTTCAACGCCCTCACCGCCGCCGGCGCGCTCTCCGCGAACTACCCCTTCGCGACGATCGAGCCCAACATCGGCGTCGTCTCCGTGCCTGAGCCCCGCCTGCACCAGATCAACGAGCACATGCCGACGGAGAAGATCCTCCCGGCGCCGCTCCGCGTCGTCGACATCGCCGGCATCGTCAAGGGCGCCAGCCAGGGCGAGGGGCTGGGCAACAAGTTCCTGTCGCATATCCGCCAGGTCGATGCGATCTGCCACGTCGTCCGCTGCTTCGAGAAAGCCCCGGGGGGCGAGGACATCACCCACGTCGAGGGCTCCGTCGATCCGATCCGCGACATCGAGACCATCGACACCGAGCTGATCATCGCCGACCTGCAGGTCGTCGAAACAGCGCTGCCCAAGGCTGAACGCAACGCCAGAACGCGCGAGCCGGAAGCGATCGCCAGGCTCGAGCTGCTCAAGTCCATGAAGCCGGGACTGGAAGAGGGCCGAAGCGTCCGCCAGATGCTCGGCGATGGGACGATCTCCGATGACCCTGAGCAGCGCAAGATCCTCAAGGGGCTCGGCCTGATCTCCGCCAAGCGCGTCCTCTACATCGCCAACGTCGATGAGGACGACCCCAGGGGCGAAGGGCCGCTCGCGACGAAGGTCCGCGAGCACGCGAAAGCGGAGGGGATGGAGTGCGTCCCGGTCTGCGCGAAGATCGAGGCGGAGCTCTCCGAACTCGACGACGCCGACCGGCTGGAGATGCTCGAGTCCATCGGCCTGAGCGAACCGGCGCTGGACTCCGTCGCCAGGGCCGCCTTCGCGCTGCTGGGGATGCACTCCTACTTCACCGCAGGCCCCAAGGAGATCCGCGCCTGGCCGATCCCGGTCGGCGCGACCGCGCCGCAAGCCGCTGGTGTGATCCACACCGACTTCGAGCGCGGCTT
>CAYGNN010000025.1:985-4988 GCA_964351165.1 uncultured Phycisphaeraceae bacterium | reverse complement strand
ACGACCTCATCGAATACAAGACGGAAAAGGCCATCCGCGAGGCTGGCAAGCTCCGCGTCGAGGGCAAGGCCTACGTGATGCGCGACGGCGACGTGACCCACTTCCTCTTCAACACCTAACCCAGCCCCCCACGCCTGGGATGAGCGAAGCAGATCCCAGGATCAATGCGCCATCAGACTGTCTCCGTGCGCGCCAAGAGCGCACAAAAAACCCTGCAACTTGCGCAAGTTGCAGGGCTCTCCCTTTCGGGATTCGATCGGCCCTCTGGGAGGATTGAGAGCCGGTCGAGGTCGGTGTCATGGGCAAGGTCCGAACCAAGGGAAACCCCGGTAAGGACCGATAACCATTCCATACTATCGGACCTTCCAGTGCAGGCAAGCGGCCACGCTCGGATTCGCTCCAAATACTGGAACACACGTAATTTCAATGACTTAGACGTGACGCGACCGCCGGAGGTTCTCCACAATCGCGGAGCCTCCAACCCCACTGTCACGGCATCGGATCCGCTCAGACCCTGGCCACCTCTGCGGTGTAGTTGGGCGATTCCTTGGTGATCCGGATGTCGTGGGGATGGCTCTCGACCATCCCTGCTGCGGAGATCCTGCAGAACTTCGCGTGCTCGCGGTACTCCGCCAGCGTCGCGCAGCCGCAGTACCCCATCGCGCTCCGCACGCCCCCCACCAGCTGGTACACGAACTCCGCGAGCGGACCGCGGTACGCGACCAGGCCCTCGACGCCCTCAGGGACGAACTTGATCTGCTCCGGCTTGCCGTCGAGCTTTTCCGCCTGGCCGTACCGGTCGGCGGAGCCTGCGAACATCGCGCCCTCGCTCCCCATGCCGCGGTAGCTCTTGTAGCGCCGCCCCTGGCTGATCACGAGTTCACCAGGCGATTCATCGAGACCTGCGAAGAGCGACCCCATCATCACGCTGCTCGCGCCGGCGGCCAGCGCCTTGGCGATGTCGCCGCTCATGCGCACGCCGCCGTCCGCGATCACCGGCACCCCCATCGGCTCCGCCACGCTCACCGCGTTCATCACGGCGCTGATCTGCGGCACGCCGACACCGGTCACGACGCGGGTCGTGCAGATCGAGCCGGGGCCGATGCCGACCTTGACCGCGTCCGCGCCTGCTTCGATGAGGTCCTTCGTGCCCTGCTCCGTCGCGACGTTGCCGGCGATGACCTGCACATTCTCGCGCATCGCCTTCACCTCGCGGACGGTGTTCATCACGTTGTCGGTATGCCCGTGGGCGGTATCGACGATGATCACGTCCGCGCCGGCGTTCAGCAGCGCCTCGACGCGGTCGAGCTGCAGCACCCCCACCGCGGCGCCGCAGCGGAGCCTGCCATGGTCGTCGGTGCAGGCGGATGGGAACTGGCTGAGGCGGTCGATGTCGCGCATCGTGATCAGCCCTGCGAGGTTCATGTCGTTATCGACGAGCAGCAGCTTCTCGACCTTGCGCTGGTTGAGGATCTTGTTCGCCTGCTCGAGGGTCGTCCCCATCGGCGCGGTGACGAGGTTGTCCTTGGTCATCACCTCGCGGATCGGGGTGGACTCATCCTCGATGAATTTCAGGTCGCGCCGCGTGAGGATGCCAAGCACACGCCCCGCGGTGCGCGCGCCCATGCTCCCCTGATCGGTGATCGGGAAGCCGGATACGCGGTGGCGGGCCATCGCCCTCCTGGCGTCGGCGACCGTCTCGTCAGGCCCCAGCGTGACCGGGTCGTCGATGACGCCGGACGCGGAGCGTTTGACCTTCGTCACCTCCCTGGCCTGCGCCTCGATCGGGAGGTTCTTGTGGATGATCCCGATGCCCCCCTCCTGCGCGAGGGCGATGGCCAGCTCCGCCTCGGTGACAGTGTCCATCGGCGCGGAGATGAGCGGGATGTGCAGACGGATCGCCCTGGTGAGCTGCGTCGAGGTGTCGGTGGAGCCGGGGAGGATCGAGCTGCGCTGGGGGATCAGGAGCACGTCGTCAAACGTGATCCCCTCGGCAACGATCTTCTTGCTGATAAGGTCTTGTCCCATAGCGCAACGTACCGCAGGAGCGCTGTCGAGTCAACGCGACCCGGCGCTTCTCGCGTACACTTTCGCCATGACTCCCCCCCTCGTCGGCATCACCTGCGACACCATCGGCGGACGCTCCGTCTGCCCCTCGACGTACACCGGAGCGGTCACCGAGGCAGGGGGCATCCCGGTGTGCCTGCCCAACATCGCTGGCCACGCTTCGGCGTACGCCGAGCGATTCGATGCCTTCGTCTTCACAGGCGGCGAGGACCCCGACATGGCTCCCTTCGGCGAGGCGACCCACGCCTGCGCGACGATCGTCGAGCCGGACCGGCAGGCGTTTGAAGTGGCGCTGCTCCGCGAGCTCGAGACGAACCACAAGGACAAACCGGTCTTGTGTGTCTGCCTGGGGATGCAGTGGATGGCCCTGCTCGCAGGTGGCTCGCTCGATCAGCACATGCCGGACAAGCTGCCCTCGCATGAGGACCACGCTGACGACCACACGCACCCGATCGAGCCTGTTGTCCCTGACTCCTGGCTCCCTTCAGGGAGCGTCACCAGCAAGCACCACCAGGCGGTCAGCGACCCAGGGGCTCTGCGCGTCGTCGCCCGCGCCCACGACGGCGTGATCGAGGCGATCGACGACCCCAGCCGCAGGTTCTACCGCGGCGTCCAATGGCATCCGGAGCGGACCGCGAACGCGCCGCTGGGGATCGACCTCTACCGGGCGCTCATCGGCGCGGTGCTGGAGCCGCAGCAGAGTCGCGGCTGACGATCCTCGCGGCTACCGTTGGCCATGCCCTTCGCTCAACGCAACGAGATCACCGATCCGACGAGCCTGCCCATCGTGGCGCCCTCGATCCTCAGCGCCGACTTCGCGAACATGGAGGCGGAGTGCAAGACCGTCCTCTCGAACGTCGTCGGCGGGACCGCAGGCCCTGAGGGCGCCTCGACGCTGCACCTGGACGTCATGGACGGGAAGTTCGTGCCCAACCTGACGATGGGTCCGGACATGATCCGCGCGATCCGCCGCGCCTTCCCTCAGGCGACGCTGGACGTGCACCTGATGGTCACCGACCCCATCGATTACATCCAGTCCTTCGCGGACGCCGGCGCGGATCACTTCACGTTCCACATCGAGCCGGCGCTGGGGATCATGCGGAGCAAGGGGGAGGTCGTCTCGCCCCCCCACTACGACGTGCGGGATGTCGCGGAGCGCGTGCGCACCGCAGGGATGACGGTTGGGCTGGCGATCAACCCACCAACACCCATCGAGGCGATCGAGCCATACCTCCCCGACTTCGACATGATCCTCGTGATGAGCATCAACCCAGGGTTCAGCGGGCAGGCCTTCATGCCGGAGACGCTCGACACCACGCGGCGCCTCCGATCGCTGCTGAAGGATTCGCAGCGCCTGGAGATGGATGGTGGTGTCGCACCAACGAACGCGGCTCAGGTCCGCGAGGCCGGCTGCGACACGCTCGTCGCGGCCAGCGCGATCTTCGGGAAGCCCCCCGCCGAGCGGCTGGACGTGATCCGCGCCCTCAGGGGCGCCCCGGTCGAGATCGCGTGATATCGGGCCTGAATGGGCCAGAATCAGCGTTTTTGTTCGCCGGGGCGTGTCCAAAATCAGCATCGGAGCGCCCCTGACGGCTACACTCAGGACCGGTTTCCCAAGAATCCTCTGTGAAGCAGACGAGTCATCACATGCCTGACGAACCCACCGCGCCGACCGCACAGGCGCCGCTGCGAACCCTGAGCCGAACGCTGCCAGGCCCCAATGGGGCAGGCCGCAGGTCCAACGTCCCTGAGGGGCTGTGGATGCGCTGCGATGGCTGCGCGAAGATGATCTTCCGCAAGCAGATGGAGAACAACCTGCACGTCTGCCCTGAGTGCGGCCACCACTACCGCATCGGCGCGGAAGTGCGCATCCAGCAGCTCGTCGATCCGGAAACATTCGAACCGATGTTCGAGGACCTTCGCTGCGCCGATCCGC
>CAYGNN010000025.1:0-975 GCA_964351165.1 uncultured Phycisphaeraceae bacterium | reverse complement strand
ATCAAAGCCGAGACGAAGCGTTCCGGCAGACCTGACGCGATCATGGCCGGCCGGTGCTTCATCAAGGGCCGCCCGGCGGTGCTGGCGTGTCTGGACCTGAGCTTCATGATGGGCTCGATGGGCAGCGTGGTGGGCGAGACCCTGACGCGCTCGATCGAGCACGCGACGGACAACGACCTGCCGCTGATCATCGTGAGCTGCTCAGGGGGCGCCCGCATGCAGGAGTCCGGCCTCTCGCTGATGCAGATGGCCAAGACCTCCGCGGCCCGCGCCCAGTTCGACGACGCTGGGGGCCTCTTCATCTCCGTCCTGACCGACCCCACCACCGGCGGCGTGACTGCGAGCTTCGCGATGCTGGGCGATGTGAACTTCGCGGAGCCTGACGCGCTGGTCGGCTTCGCCGGCCCCAGGGTCATCAAGCAGACGATCCGCCAGGACCTCCCTGCTGGTTTCCAGCGGTCGGAGTACCTGCAGGACAAGGGGATGGTGGACCGGGTGATCCCGCGTCACGAGCTGCGGAACGAGATCGCGCGCGTGATCGATTACGCCGGGAAGTGATCGCTTAGACTGCGGCGATGCCCGAACCAGGACAACCGATCGCTGAGCGGAGGCGCGCACTACTTGCGGGTTTGCTGTTCGGTGTGTGCATGACGCTGGCGTTCCCGCCGATCGGGTGGTCGTGGTTCGCGGTGTGGGCGATCATCCCTTTGGTGCGGTGCGCCGCTGCGACACAGAAGCCTTGGCGGGCTGCGTTCTACGCGGGGCTTGGTTCGGCGCCCTTCTGGGCGTTTGAGCACCGGTGGCTGATCGATGTGACGATGTCCGGATGGCCAGGGCTCGTGTTGTACCTGAGCATCTTCATCGCGCTCTTCGTCTGGATCATGGGGCGGTTTGCCCAGCGGTACCCCATCAAGGCTTGGCCTGTCCTCTGGCTCATCGTGGCGCCGATGGTCTGGGTCGGGCTCGAAGTCCTGC
>CAYGNN010000024.1:0-21323 GCA_964351165.1 uncultured Phycisphaeraceae bacterium | reverse complement strand
GTATCCGAGCCTTCGCTCCGCTCAGACTCGGCGTCCAGGACCCATCGGACCCACGCCCATGAAAAAACCCCGCCGGACTCGATCCGGCGGGGTTTGGAATGACTCAGGGTGTGCTTCTTCCGATCACGGGAAGATGCCGCGCATCGCGTAGACCTTGCCGATCTGGTCGAGGGCGGCGATGTACGCGGCGGTCCGCAGGTCCACGTCGTACCGCTGCTTGGCGAGCTGCGTGCGGCGGGCGGCCATCACCATGTGGCGGTTCAGGTCGGTGTCCACCTTCTCGACATCCCAGTAGGTGCTGGTCTTGTTCTGCACCCACTCGAAGTAGGAGACGGTGACGCCGCCGGAGTTGCAGAGGATGGCGGGCAGGATCTCGACGCCGCGTTCGAGGAGGCGACGCTCGCCGGCGGGGGTCGTCGGGGCGTTGGCGCCCTCGGCGATGACCTTGGCGTCGATCCACTCCGCGTTCTCAGGGGTGATCATCTGCTCGAGGGCCGCAGGGATGAGCAGGTCCACCGTCGTGCGGTAGAACTCTTCCAGGGAGATCGCCTCGGCGCCCTCCTGGGTGTGCTTGCCGGTCTTCGTAGCGCCGTGGCTGGAGCCGAAGCCAGCGATGCCGCCGGTCTCGGCGACGTGCATGGAGAGCGCTTCGCAGTTGAGGCCCTCGTCGTTGCGGATAGCGCCGGTGTGGTCCATGACCGCGATGACCTTGGCGCCCAGCGCCTCGATGAGGCGGCCGGACCAGGAGCCCACGTTGCCGAAGCCCATGATGCTGACCTTCAGACCCTCGAGGGGCAGGCCCATGTCCGGGAGGATCTCAGCGACGACGTCGATGACGCCCTGGCCGGTGGCCTTCTCACGACCGAGCGAGCCGCCCATGTCGACCGGCTTGCCGGTGACGACACCCAGCGCATCGTTGCGCGCTGAAGAGCCGGCCATGCCCTGGTAGGTGTCTGCGAACCACGCCATGACCTGGGAGTTCGTGCCGACGTCCGGGGCGGGGATGTCGATGTCCGGTCCGATGTGCCTGCTGATCGCGGCCATGAAGCGTCGGCTGACGCGCATCAGCTCGTCGTTGTCGAGGGCGCGGGGGTCGCACTTGACGCCGCCCTTGCCGCCGCCGAAGGGCACGCGGGCGAGCGAGCACTTCATCGTCATCAGCAGCGAGAGCGCCTTGACGTCATCGAGCGAGACGTCGTGGTGGAAGCGGATGCCGCCCTTGTAGGGGCCGAGCGCGTTGTTGTGCTGGACTCGGTATCCCTTGAAGAGGCGGTACTTCCCGTCGTTCATCATGACAGGGAAGTGCACCATGATCTCGTTCTTGGGCTGCGCCAGGATGATCTTGAGGTGGTGCGGGAGTTCGAGGATCTCCGCGGCGGTGAGGACCGAGTCGATCGTCTGCAGGTAGAGGTTGTCCGGGTCCTGCTTCATCCCGAGCTCGTCAAAGATGCTCGCGGCTCTGAAGGTGGACGGGCTCGCGCACTTGGAGGGCGCCTCGATGGTTGCTTTGGTCATGGCTTGCACGCTCGGTTCTGAGCGCTTCGTGTTAGGGCCGCGGCTCGCATCCTCTGAGTCGCTGACCGCCAAAGGGGTCGGGAATGGGGCGGTCCCTGCACGCCGTGCAGGTCAACCGCTCCGGGTAAACGCGATGATAAGCCTCTTCGGATGAAAAACCACACCGCCCCAATGAAAATCCGGGAGCTGGGCAGCCTGGCCCTGCAGGGCCTCTGGACGCCACCGGCTCGCTGATCCTGGCGCCCCGCCAGGCAGCTGGGGATCAGCGGGGCAGCCGCTCGATGTCCTTGTCGAAGCCGGCCAGCACGAGGGTGTCGTCTGGCCCCACCTGGCTGTCCGGCTGGGGGAGGTCCACGACGCGCTCGTGGTAGTTCTCCGCCCCTGTGGCTGTCGCGGAGGCGACCCGCCGCTTGATGGCCACGATGGTGACCTTGTGCTTGTTGCGCAGGTCGAGGTCCTGCAGCTTCTTGCCCCTCCACGGCTCAGGGGTGGGGATCTGGGCGAGCGCATACCCATTGCCCAGCTCGACGTGGTCGATGATGAAGGGCATCAGCAGCTTGTGGCTCCACCGGTCGGCGGACTCGTCCTCAGGGCTGACGATCGAATCAGCGCCGATCCGCTGGAGGATCCTCGCCTGCATGGGGTTGCCGGCCCTGGCGATCACCCGCTTGACGCGGAGCGACTTCAGCAGCGCCGTCGTCATCGCGGTGGCCTCGAAGTTACGGCCCATGCCGACGACCGCGGTGTCCACCTGGTCGATGCCCTGGATCTTCAGCGCCGCCTCGTCGGTGGCGTCCATCGAGATCGCGAGCGTGACCTGATCGCGGAGTTCCTCAACGACCTCCCGGCGTTTGTCGATGGCGATGACCTCGACGCCGGCCTGCGCCAGCGAGGTCGCCAACCTCGAGCCGAAGCGCCCGAGCCCGATCACAGTGAAGCGTTCAATCATCGGTGCGTCAGGGTAGCCGTTCCGGTTGCCGGGTGCCGAGCCAGCCCGGGGCCTGTTGTGCAGGTTCAGTCATTGAGGGCGGTGCGATCATTAATAGATGACCACGTCGCCGGTGGGGTAGGAATACTGGGCCCGCTTCGAGGTGCGGACGCTGAAGAGGGCCGCGAAGATCGCCAGCGCCCCGACACGGCCGATGAACATCGTGACCATGACCGTGATCCGCCCCGGCGCGCTCAGCTCGCTCGTGATGCCCATCGAGAGCCCGGTCGTGCCGAACGCCGAGACCGCCTCGAAGAGGATCGGCCCCAGCTGCCCCTCCTGCACCGCGTGCTCTGTGACCGAGAGCACGGCCGCGGAGGCCATCGCGATGCCCAGGCACAGCGCCAGGATGGTCGCGCACTTGCGGACGATCTCGTCGGGGATCCGCCGCCCCCACGCCTCGGTGTCGCGCCGCCCGTGGAGCGTGGACCAGACGGTCATCGCCAGGACCGCGAAGACCATCACTTTCACGCCGCCCGCGACGGAGCCCGGCGAGCCGCCGATGAACATCAGGAAGATCAGCGAGAGCTGCCCGAGCAGCCCCATGTCGTTGGCCGGGATGGTGTTGAACCCGGTCGTCCGCTGGAACGTCATGACGTGCGCGTCGAGCGCCGCCAACGACGCAGGCTCGCCCATGAGCACGGTCTCCGAGAGCAGGATCGTCCCGAATCCGAAGAGGTACAGACAGGCGGTCGTGATCAGGATGATCCTGGTGTGGACGTTCAGGCGGATCAGATGCCGCCCCTGTGTGCGCACCCGCCGGATGCGCGCCCAGGCGACGCGCGCGACGTTGTCGAGCACCGGGAATCCGATGCTGCCGCAGAGGATGAGCATCGGGATGATCGTGTGGACCGTCCAGTGGGTCCGCAGCCCCTCGAAGCTGTTGGCGGACGTCGAGAACCCTGCGTTGCAGAACGACGACACGCTGAAGAAGACACAGTGGTAGATCCGGTCGCCGGTTGAGGCGATGTCCGGCGCCCCAGGCCAGGTTTCCGGCCAGGTGAAATACATCGCGGTCGCTCCGAGCAGCTCGAGCCCGTGCGTGATGACCACGATGAAGATGACCAGCCGCCCGAGCGAGTACTGCCCGGCCCAGCCGAGCTCGGTCGGCTCGCCCAGGGTCTGCGTGGCGCGCACACCGAAGGATGAGCCGAGGAGGGTCGCTACAACAGCGCCGAAGACCAGGATCCCGAGCGCGCCGAACTGGATCCAGATCAGGATGATCACCTGCCCGAACCTGGTGAACCCCTCGCCGGTGGGCCGGACGGTCAGCCCGGTCTGGCTGATGGCGCTGGTGATCGTGAACGACGCGTCGAGCAGGTTGATCGGCTGATCCTCAGGCGTCGACGCCGGGAGCATGAGCCCAGCAGTCCCCACCACGATCAGCGCCAGGAACGATCCAACGAAGACAAACCCAGGCGGGATCTTCTTGTTGCTCACCACGATCAGGTAGAGGCGCAGCGAGGTCACGATCATGATCGCCGCGGTGGTGATCGCGAGCCCGAACCACGACCACGCGACCACCATCGCGATGCCGACCAGCCCGACCTCGGTCCAGTGCGAGTAGAGGTACTGCCGGCGGGATTCCTTGTTCCCCGACCGCCGCATCGAGACGTAGATGGCGATCGCGAAGGCCACCACCGCGACAAACTGGAAGGCGTGGAGGAACCCCTGGTCCATGATGGGTTCGCGCCAGCCGAAGTGCAGCACGGTGGGCACGAACGCGATCGCGGCCAGCGTCTCGCGGACCAGCAGGATCCGCGGCGCGTCACCCGCGTCCTCTCGCACCTTCAACGATCGGCGTTCGTGCATCGCGTGTCAGCGTACCGAAGTCTTGGCGGCGCCGGTGGGGGGCAGACCATCGCGGAGCATCCCGCGGAGTTGTCGTTTGCCGGCGCCGATCGATCGGCTCGCCGCGACCTTGGAGATCCCCAGCGATTCCGCGATCTCCGCAGGCGTCATCGGCGCTCGGCTATCGAGCCCGTGCAGGAGTGCGATCGCTGCCGCCGCAGGCTCCTCCAATCCGCTGACGCGAAGCCTGAACCCTTCCGGGAGATCCAGCCAGATGTTCCAGGGCGCTGAACGGGTGGTCCAGTCGTCGATGGGGGTCTGGCTCGTCTCCGCCGAGCCGCCTCGCGGGTCCGGCTGCTCCCGGATGACCCGCTCCACCGGCGCGAGGGCCTTGTTGATCGCCAGGCCAGCGGAAGCAGCGAGGCGACCGCCGCGCGAAGGGTCGAAGTGCGCGACCGCGCCGATCAGCGCATCGATCGCGGCATCGTGCGCGAGGACGGCGTGCGCCGGCGCCAGCGCCCCGATCGGTGCGCCCAGGCGCCCCTCGATCGTGTCGCGCACGAGGGCCAGTTCGGACCCGACCAGCGAACACCGGAGTATCGACGCGAGCCGCAGGTCCGCCTCGGCGCGGTCGAGCGCCCCGGCGCGCGGCGCGGAGCGGTTCATGGTCGAGGCGATATGCCCTGCGCACAGCAGCAGCGCCCGGTGCGCCGTCGCGATCGTGCGCTCGATCGCAGCGTCCGGTTTCCCGGTTGATCCTGCGAGGGACAGGAACCGGCCGATGGTCGCAGGCGCCTGGAACTGTTCGATGGAGCTCACCGCAGGAACTTCAGGCATCGCCTCTGCGGCCGGGAGCCGCCAGCGCTTGATCCTGCTCAACCGGCGTTGGTTGGCGATGAGCCGGATCGCGGCGGGCGTCCGGTCGTACCGCGTCGCGATGACGCGCACCTCCACAGCGCGGCGCACGGCGCGGTCGATCACGCGCCGTTCCCTCGGCGCCAGCGCGCCGCTCGCCCGGTCCGCCGGGTCGATCGTCCGCTGGAGGAGCTGCCGCATCGTCTCGCGGCCCCGGCCAGAGCGTTCTGCGAGGCCTTCCGCTGCCGCGTTGAGCGACCAACCGAAGCGCCGCATCGCCCGCACGCCGATCTCCGCGAGGCGCCTGGACTGCGCATCAGGGATGCGGTTGAAGGCCGCGGCTTCGCGCAGGCGGTCCTGGTTCGCCTCTTCGTACCGCTCCACCGCCTGCTCGGTGAAGGCCAGGCGGACGACGCCTGTTCCATCGGTGTAGCGCATCGCGACAAGCCCCTGCCGGCGCGCGCGCTCGATGGTTTTGGCGCTGACACCCCAGCGCCGCGTCAGCTCGTCGATGTGCAGGAAGGGGGGGAGGTCGGACTCCTGCAGGTCCGCGCGGTCGCTGACGCGCTCGACGAAGGCCGAGAGCCCACCGCGCAGCGCCGCGCCGACGATCAATGCGGGCGAATCCAGTTCCGGCCGGTAGCCGGTGATGCGGAAGACGACCCAGTCTTCAGGGTACGTCTGCTCCGGCGCGATCTCGCTCGCGAGCGCCGAGGCCGCGGCGAGCTGCGCGAGCGTGCGCGCCCTGGGCGCGAAGCGCAGCTGGTCCGCGAGGTCCGCCAGCGCGCCGACGTGCAGCCTGCTCAGGCGAGGCATGGCTCGGCTTCAGCGGCGTCCGCCCAGCGGACATCGCGAGGCTCCGTCAGCAGGCCGATCTCCTGCGCCATGGAATAGAACAACCCGATCGCGTCGCGGTGCGCCTGCGTTGGCTCGTAGGAGAGCAGCTCACCCAGGTAGCGCCGGGCGAGGTCTGTCGGCCAGCCCAGCGCCGGCGCCTGCGTCTCGACGACCCAGTCGGGGCGCATCGCGTTGTGGCGGCGCTGCCTGTCGAGCGCGAGCTGCGCCAGGCGCACCTCGTCATCGTTTACCCGGTCTGCCCGGCACATCCACGCGGCGTAGACGAAGGGCAGGCCTGTCAGTTCGCGCCACGCCTCACCCAGGTCGAGCTGGTGGGGGTAGCGCACCGCAGGGGCGGCGTCGGTGACGACCTTGTCCCCGATGAGCAGCACCGACTGGGGCCACTCGACCGGCTCCGCTGGCGAATCGCTGGCGGCGTGCGCCATGCGCTCGCGGGCGTTGAAGGGGACGATCTCCGCGTCGATGCCGTGGAGCTTGCGGAGCAGCACGCGCAGCAGCGCGACGGACGTGCGGCTCTCGGTGTCCGCCCAGACCTTGCTGATCGTCTCGATGGGTTCGGTCGAGAACAGGCGGACGGTGAGCGTCTCGCCCTCGGAGCCGATCATGCCGCAGGGGAGCAGCACGACCTCAGGTCCTGCGTTCTGCGCCTCGAAGACCGGCGCGAGCGCGACATCGACAGCGCCCGATTCGAGCAACCCATACAGGTGCGCCGGCGCCGCGAGCGTGATATCCAGATCGGCGCAGCGGTCGAGCCCAACGATCATGGGGCGGGTGTTGAGGTAGCTGACCGCGCCGACTTTGGCCCTGGCTGGGACAGGCTGTGTCTTCGATTCGATGAGGCTTGGCATCGCTTCATGGTAGAGTCCCCGATCGGGTCAGACGCGAAACCAGCAGATCGGAGCCCCACATGACCACCCAAGGCGCCACGCCGACCGATCATCACCGCAGCCTCCTGCTCGTCGGGGGCGGCGGTCACGCGACGGTCGTCGCGGAAGCGGCGGTGCTCGCCGGCTGGCGCCTCATCGGGTTCCTCGACGACAACACCGACGCGCCGCTTGGCAAGATGGCCGAACGCATCGGGGGGTTCGCCTCCATCGACAACGAGGGCTTGACCGGCCACCACCCGGCGATCATCGCGGTGGGGGACCTGCGGCTGCGTCGCGATTGCGTCGCGCGCATCACCGGCGACTTCGGCACGGTCATCCACCCCAGCGCGAGCGTCTCGCCCAGCGCCACGATCGGCTCTGGCGTCTTCATCGGTCCCAACACGGTCGTCCACACCAACGCGACGATCGGCGATCACGCGACGGTGAACTCCGGCGCTGTCGTCGAGCACGACGCGGTGATCGGCGAGAACGCGCACCTCGCCCCAGGCGCGGTGCTTGGCGGATCGGTTTGTGTTGGCGCCGGCTCGCTCATCGGCATCGGCGCGAGGGTGATCCCAGGCGTGCGCATTGGCGAAGGCGCGGTCGTCGGCGCTGGCGCCGCGGTGATCCGTGATACGCCCGATGGTGCGTGTGTTGTGGGTGTGCCGGCTGCTGAGATCGGTGTCAGCATCGACTGAGCATCACTGGCCGTCCGAGACCAGGTTCTCGCGGAGTTCCTTCGCCCGCTCGAGCACGCCGTCGATGTCGTTGTCGATCGGTTCGAGCGTGTACGACCATTCGATGTTGGTCGTGATGTCTGTCGGGATCGCCTCGGCGATGAGGTCGATGCCGGGCCACTCGTAGAAGGGGGCTTCCGCCTTCTCGCTGGTGAGGATCGGCTCGTACCCCGGTTTACTGATGCGCACGTCGTAGACGCCGAAGTAGGTGAAATCGACCTCCACCGGCGTGCGCCCGACCTGGACGTCGTTGAGGTGCACCGTCGCGCCTGGGGGGTCGGTCACGATGTGGATCCGCCGGTGCAGGCAGCCGGTCAGCGTCGAGAGAAGCAAGGCGGAAGCAGAAGCGATCAGAATGGTTCGGCGCAGGGTTCGCATCGGCCTCACCGTACCTCCGCCGGCTCGTCTTCGGAAGCGCCGTTCACAGGCGGCTGCCGGCGCGGCTTGCGCAGCGGCAGGTCGTCGAACTCGTCGCCCCTGAAGAGCGTCCCGAGGTACGAGTCGCGCACGATCTTGTCGTTGATCAGCTCCCGCGGCGTGCCCTCGCGGAGGACCTTGCCCTCCTCGATGACGTAGGCCCTGTCGCACACGCGGAGCGTCTGCTGCACGTTGTGGTCGGTGATCAGCACGGCGATGCCCATCTCCGACAAGCGGCGGATCTCCGCCTGCAGGTCCTCGACCGCGATCGGATCGACTCCTGAGAAGGGCTCGTCGAGCAGCAGCAGGGATGGGTCGGTCGCGAGCGACCGCGCGATCTCGAGCTTGCGCCGCTCACCGCCGGAGCAGGTCCTGGCGAGGTCCTTGGCTTTGTGCGTGAGGGAGAACTGCGCGAGCAGCTCCGCGGTTCGTTTCTTGCGTTCTGTGCGGTTGAAGCCGCGGGTCTCGAGGATCGCCAGCACGTTCTTCTCGACGCTCAGGCGACCGAAGACGCTCGGCTCCTGGCTGAGGTAGCCCATCCCGAGGCGCGCCCGCTGGTACATGGGCAGCGAGGAGATGTCCCGCCCGTCAAAGGTCACGCGGCCGCCGTCAGGGTCGATCATCCCGATCGACATGCGGAAGCTGGTCGTCTTGCCGGCGCCGTTGCGTCCGAGCAGGCCGACGATCTCGCTCTCCTCGACGGTGAACGAGACACCATCGACGACCGTGCGGCCGTTGTAGACCTTCTTCAGGTTGTGCGCTTCGAGCAGCGGTCCCATCACGGCAGTGTATGGCGATCGGCGGGCGCTGTCAGTGCAGGGCGTGTGCCGATCAGGGTGGCTCAGCCGATGAACCGCATGGTGATCGGGTAGCGGTAGTACTCGCCCTTGTTGGCTGCGATGGCGCCGCGGATGCACCCGACGAACCGCATGACGAAGAGGAACAGGGTCCCGATCGCCGCGAGGGGGATCGCGAAGATGGCCCCGACACCGAACGTGATCAACGAGAAGAGCGTCAGGACGATGGCGCCGCCGATCAGGTAGACGAGCAGCGAGATCTGGAAGTTGACCGCCTCGCGGCCGTGATCGTCGTAGAAGGGGGACTCCGCGGCCTTGATCCGCCACATGATGATGGCGCCGATCAGGCCCAGGATGCCCATGCCGTCGATGGCGCTGGTGAGGCCGACGAGGTGCTGGAAGAGCGTGTAAGTGCGCTCCGCTTCCGAGGCGTCGTCATCGCGCAGGCGCTCGCCTTTGCCGCCGGAGCCGAAGTCGATGCTCGCGACGTACACCTTGGCGTCCTCAAAGCCTGCCCAGGATTTCTTCTGCTTCTCGTCGTTCATCGTCGCTGCGGCGCCTGCCATGATCGGTCCCACCCATGAATCGTACCCGAGTGGGGGCCGGACACGGTCCCCACAGTGGGGACGCTCGGCCCCAATGCAGCATTAGTCGGAAACCGCCCGGCGGCCTTTCGCCCCCCTACGATTCTTCCCGATGATCACCGATCACACCCCCAACCCGACCGCTGGCGCCCCTGACGCGGCCGAGCCCAGGCTGCCGAGGATCGCCGTCACGATGGGCGATCCCTACGGCGTAGGGCCGGAGGTCGTCGTGAAGGCCCTGGCCGATCCGGACCTCCGGCAGTCGGCCCGGTTCGTGGTGCTGGGGATGGGCGAGCCGATGCAGTACGCCGCGGACCTCGCGGAGATCGACCCCTTCTGGTGGAGGGCGCCCTTGGGCTCGCCGATCGCCTCGACCGCGATGGCGGCGCGGGGCGTCGCCCTGTTCGATGACGACACGCACCGCCTCGTCGGCGCTCCAGGCGGCCGCTCGCCTGGGCCGACCAAAGACGGCGGCGCCGCGTCGTACAAGTTCGTCGAGACCGCCATCGAGATGGCCAGGCTCCCTGCGGACGATCCCCTGCATGTCGATGGGGTCGTCACGGCGCCCATCAGCAAGGAAGCCTGGTCGATGGCTGGGAAGAAGTCATTCCCAGGGCACACGGAGATGTTCGCCAAGCGCCTCCGCGCCAAGCGGCACGCGATGATGTTCCAGACTCCCAGGATGCGCGTGGTCCTGGCGACGGCGCACATCCCGCTGATGGACATCCGCAACGTGCTGACGATCGGCAAGGTCTTCGACGCGATCGACCTCGCGCACGAGGCGTGCCTGCAGCTCGGGATCGAGCACCCCCGCGTCGGCGTGTGCGGGCTCAACCCCCACGCCGGTGAAGCGGGGATCCTCGGCGATGAGGAGCAGCGCCTGGTGGAGCCTGCGATCGAGCTGGCGGTGGCGCAGGGGATCGACGCGAAGGGGCCTTACCCTGCCGACACGATCTTCAACCGCGCGCTCGACGGCGCTTTCGATGTCGTGGTCGCGATGTACCACGATCAGGGGCTGATCCCGGTGAAGCTGCTCGACTGGAAGGACGCGGTCAACGTGACGGTCGGCCTGCCCAGCGTGCGCACGAGCCCTGACCATGGGACGGCGTTCGATATCGCCGGGAAGAACAAGGCGGACGCCTCGTCGATGGTCGCGGCGCTGCGCCTGGCGGTGCGGATGGCGACACCCGCGGCGCAGCAAGCGCCGGTCGCGTCGGTCGCGACGACCTGACAGAATCCACGATTACTGCTGATTGTTGATGTAGACGAAGGCCTCGTCGCCCATCGCCAGCTGCATGCCGTGCCAGACGTCGGGGTTCTCGATCTGCTTGTTGTACGAGACCCAGTGGACGGTGAGCGCGCCCATGATCAGGGCGCAGGCCCAGGCGGTCGGCTCGACGATGCGGTGCCTGCGGAGCAGGAAGAAGACGCCGGCGCTCATCGAGAGGGTCAGCAGCTTGAAGATGATCAGCTGCTGGGCGCCGCCGGTCGCAACCATCACTCTGGCGAGCGGGTTCAATTCGTACATGCCGGTCGTGTTCATGTAGGTCAGCGTCAGCGCGAGATCGGCCAGGCCCATGATCGTGATGGCGATCGCCAGCAGCGCGACGCGCCGTTCGGCGGAGCCAACCGCCGCGGTGCTCACGCGTCCGAAGACGTCCCGGTTCAGCAGCGCCCGGAACACGCGGGGCATCCCTGGCGTCCAAGCTGGGCGAGCCGCTGCCACGGCCTGCTTCCCGGCGCTAGGTCCGGTCTGGCCGGGTTCAGGATGGCTTGGCGTGCTCACGCCATGAGATCGGCTCTCGGTTGCCGCGGGTCAATCAGCACGGCCGGTTGCGCCGCGTACACTGGTCGGGCGTGCGGTCTGCGACGATCGCGCCGTGCAGGAAGGACACCACCGACACCATGATCGGAACCAGCGAACTCCCATTCGAGACGACCGGCTGTCACATCCGGACCCCGGATCGCCGCAGGGCGCCCGCCGCGGCGCGTATCGGACGGTTCGCGCTCTTGGCGGTCCTCGCGCTGCTGGCCTTCCCCGCCGCGCCGGTTCTCGGTCAGGCTGGGCAAACACCGGTCTATACAGACGACTCCACCGCCGCGAGCGAGGGCATCGCCCGGGCGATGGACCAGGTCGCCAGGGGCAACGTGGACGAGGCGGTCGATGTGCTGCGCGCGCTGCTGCGCACCGAGGGCGAGCGGGTCATCGCGACCGAAGACGACCCGAACCTGTACTACGCCGTCCGCAGGGTGATCAACACGCGGCTGCTCCGCCACGCGGAGCTGCTCGAGCGGTACGTCGCTGCGGAGGGCGCCGAGGCCCAGCGGCTGCTTGATCTGGGCGCCATCTCCGACGTCGAGCGGATCGCGCTGCTGACTCCAGCTGGGTTCGAGGCGGCGCTGCTGCTCACCCAGCAGCGGATGGAGTCCGCCAGGTTCGACGCGGCGTGGCACACCCTGCTGTCGCTCGAAGAGCACCCTGCACGCAGCAACGCGGACCGCGCGCGGAGTTTCGCGATGCTCGCGACGCAGGTCGCGCGGTACCTCCCGGAGGACCAGAGGCTGCTCGCGGTCGTCAACCGCTGGCGCGACGAGGCGGGGCTGGGGCCGCTGGATGACCAGGAGCGCATCGACGGACCGATGCAGATCGATGGCGTTACTCCGTTCGAACCAGGCCCATCGGTGGAACTGGGCGGGATCGTCTCGCGGCCGCTCTGGTCGGAGCCGCTGTCGCTCAAGCAGGACGACGAGGAAGAGCAGCAGCCGAACCGGGGCAGGACGTTGCGGCGCAACACCGCCAAGGTCTGGCGCGTCTTCCCGACGGTCGCCGACGACACGATCTATATCAACGACGGCGTGCACGTCGCTGCGTGGGATCGGTTCACGCTGTCCCCGAAATGGCGCACCGCGCTGGCGACGCCCGGCGCTGAGGAAGAGAACGCCGCACGCGCCGGGTTCCGCAGGAATCAGCGCCGCGATGGCGACAGCGCGATGACCGTCACAACGCATGGCCGGTGGATCGTCGCCGCGGCTTCCGAGTCCCCTGAGGAGTTCCGCGCAGGGCAGACGATGGTTGTCGCGATCGACGCCCTCAGCGGCAAGGTCCGCTGGCGCACGCCTGTTTCGCTGGCGGACCCTGCGCTGGAAGGGGCGACCGTCGAAGGTCGGCTGCTGGTTGATCAGGGCGTCGTGATCGCGACGGTGTCGAAGGACCTGCAGGAGCGCCGACTCGACAGCGTGCAGCTGCTGGGTCTCGATCTGACGACCGGCCGGCCGCTCTGGCGCAGGCCCCTGGGTTCGACCGGAACGCTCCCCTTCGCATCGGGCGGCTCTGCGGCAGACCTGCCGGTCGTCCAGCGCGGCGTGGTGTATGTCGTTGATTCGCTCGGATTCGTCGCGGCGGTCGAGACCGCCAGCGGCGTCACCCGGTGGGTCCGCGACCTGGAGATCGACCGGAACCTCGTCGCGCCGATCGAGCCCTGGTCCTCGATGGGGCCGGTCCTGATCGGTGATTCGCTGTATGTCGTTACGCCGGACTTCCTGCGCATCGATGAGGTGGACGCGTACTCCGGTCAGCTGATCGCCAGCCGGAGCACGGCGCAGCTGCTCGGTTCGACGCAGTCGCCGCTGTACCCGCTCAACGCAGGCGATACGCTGGCGATCGTTGGGCTCTCGGCCGTCTATGGGATTCACCAGGACGACTTCGCTGACATGACCTCCCTCGCGTTCACCGCGATGGACCTGGGATCGGAGATGTTCCAGGGCCGGGCCGTGATCGCTGGCGATCGGGTGATCGTCCCGACCAGGCCAGGGCTGCGCAGCGCCCCCATCGCGCCGTCCGCCGGGGATGAGCCTGAACTGACACACCTGGAAGACCCCGGCAACGTGCTCGCGCTCGAGAGCCAGCTCGTGGTCATCGACGATTCCGAGGTGCGCACCTACCTGCTCTGGGACGTGGCGCAGCGCGTGCTGAGCGAGCGGATGCGCGAGATGCCGAGCGATCCCACGCCAGCGGTGACCTTCGCCGAACTCGCGTACCGGGCCGCCAAGCCGGACAAGATCCAGCCGGCGGTCGAGCAGGCGCTGGCCTCGATCGAGCGCGCGCCGATGATCGATCGCAACCGCACCGCCAGGGGGCGCCTGTTCCGATCGTTGCAGGCGATGATCGAGCCTGACGAGAACGACCCGCAGCTCGGGATGCTCACGAGCGAGCAGATCGAGCAGCTCATCGTCGAACTGGGCCGCGCCGCTGCGGAGCCGGACGAGCGCGTGCAGCACCTCATGGCCCGCGGCAGGTTCTACGAAGCGGAGAACCGGATCGACATCGCGGTCGATTCCTACCAGACCATCCTCGATGACCAGGCGCTCGCCTCGGCGTCGGTGCCTGTCGAGGGCGTCAACGCCAGGGCGCAGGCGGAGGCGACGCGGTCCCTGCGGAGGGTCGTCCGCAGGCACGGCCCAGCGGTGTACGCGACGTACGAGATCGAAGCCAGGCAGATGCTCGAGGGCATCATCCCAGGGTCCGGCCCTGAGGCGTATACCGCGCTGGCGCAGCGGTACCCGGTCGCGCGAGCAGGCGTGCAGGCGTGGCTCGATTCGGCGTCCGCGTACTTGTCGCGAGGGAGGCCGCACGGCGCGGTCTTCTCGCTCGAATCCGGACTGCAAACCGCCGAGGACGCGCTGTCGATCGACGATGCGCTGCTCGGCGAACTCGCCGGGAGGCTGATCAGCCTCCTCGCGGAGACCGGCCGAGTTTCCGCCGCGGCGGAGCTGCTCGAACGCATGCAGCGGCAGCGGCGCACGCTCGTGCTGACGGATCAGGGCTCGCCGATCGATGTGGGGGTGCTCGGCGATCAGCTGCAGCAGCGGCTGGCGCTGATGGACCGCCGCCCGAACGTCGGTCTGCTGGGGGAAAACCCCGAGGTCCAGTCGCTCGAGGGCTGGTCGATCATGACCCCCATCATCAGGCAGGTCGCCGGCGCGCCGACCGACGCGATCGTGCTGGAGAAGGGCGACGAGATCGCCCTCTGGGAAGTGGGCGAGGAGACAGGGCTCACGCAGCGGTGGTCCGTCGAGTCCGACGAGAACACGTCGCTGATCAACATCGATCCGAGGTCCGCCTTCCTCTCGCGGAAGTCCGAGGATGGCTGGTTCTACGCGAGGCATGACCTCGAAACCGGCGATGCGGTCTGGGCCTCGGCGCCCTTCTCGCATCTCTTTGAGATGGACCCTGATGAGGAAGATCGGACGATCCCCACGCCGCTGGATGGCGCCAGGCAGGCGCTCGAGCAGATGGTCGCTGTCGATGGGCAGTCCATCGTGATCACCGATCGCGGCGGGCGGTCGATCTCGTACGACAAGATCACCGGCCGCGAGCGCTGGCGGATGGCGCAGACCCTGCACGGCGTCGTCGATGTCTCGGTCAACGCAGGCGTCGTGGCCATCGTCGGGTTCCGGCAGGCGGAAGACGGCGGCTCGATCTCGATCCCTGCGATGGTCATCCTCGACAACCGGACCGGGCAGGTGCAGCACCGGCTCGATATCGAGACCGGCTCGCCGCACTGGGTCCGCGTCACCGATGGCGCTGAGGCGATCGTGGGGGCGACAGGCGCTGTCTCCCTGTACGACGTCTTCACCGGCCGTAGGCGCTGGAGCGTCGGCGGCAGCGCCGGCCGGCACACGACCGAGGCCTGGGTCTTCCCAGGCCGTGTGGTGGTTCTGAATGACCGGGGCGACCTCCGGCAGATCGAGACGGAGAGCGGCCAGCCGATGCCGGATCCCATGCTGACGCAGGGGCGGGTGACCTCCTCAGCGCCGATCCTGGGGGGCGCCGTGGGTGATCGCTCGGCCTTCGCGACGACGATCGGGATCGTCCTTTACGACCGCCGGGGCGAGCTGGTGGGCGTGGATCACCGGCCGACGACCTCGACGATCCACCCGGCGGAGTTCGGGGCGGAGCGGTTCGTGACCATCAGCATGGTGGCCGGCTCAATCGATGGGGAGGTCTTCTATTACGATCTGCAGTTCTTCTCGATGGAGAGCTGCGCCCTCGAGCAGCGGCGGGATGTCGGGCTCTTCCCGACGCCGACAAGGATCGCGGTCCTGGATCACCGGGTCCTGGTGACCTCAGGACCGGGAACCGTGGTATTGGATACCGAGTGATCCGAAAATAGCCTCCGCGGCATCGGCCGGGACACGTCAGCAGGCTCTGAGCGTCCAAAAAACGGTTTATTTTCGGGGTTTTTGGGTCATCCCGAATTCGCTGATTGTGCCGATTACGCGGGATTTGCGCTTGACGCAGGTCCTCCGGTATGGCAAAACTAAGGTGTTGAGTGACCGGTTCCAGATGTTGGGCCGGCTGTTTGTCTAAACGCTGAGTGGGAGAACAACACGTCGGCGCCCCGCGATGTCATGGGGGAAACATGACACCGCACCACGCAGGATTGATCCGTCAAGAGCGAGATCGACCGCAGGCGCACCCTTCAGCACAACTTGATCGACTCCGTGCGGTCCGTTTGTTTTGGAACGCGCGGTTCACCAGTTCGTGCCTGGTCGTTTGGCCAGGCGCTCATCGTTGGAAACGGCGTCTGTATGGCGCCACAAAGATTCCTCCATGGCGTTTGCTGCGGGGGAGTGAGAAGAATCTAGGAGGATTTTCGAAATGCGTCACATTACTCTTACAGCTGCTGCTGCGGCTGTCGTTGCTGGTTCGGCCAGCTCCGCTCTGGCGATCGACGTTGCTGAGGGTCGTATCCTCGAGCTCCGCAACTCGTTCAGCGCGAGCGTTGATCGTACCGGCACCTCGATTTGCTACTCGTCGCTCGACTCGCTCCTGAACACGGGCTTTGTCGGCGCCGGTGGCGACACCATCTACGCCGATGACATCCTGATGAACAAGCCCGCCGGTACACGGATCGATGAGATCACGTTCTCGGTCGTCAGCTTCAACAACGATGGCTCGAGCACCGGTGGTGTTGTTACCGCGGATGTCCAGATCGGCCTGTTCAACGCCGGTCCCGACGGTCTCCCCGACTTCGGGTCGGTCAAGGCCATCATCCCCGTCACGGGTATCCAGATCGGTTCCTACTCGGGCGGCACCCTGTCGGTCGACGTCAAGGACCTGAACATCGTGAAAAAGGACGAGATGATGTGGGCCGGCCTGGTCTACACCAACGTTGTTGGCCCCGCGAACGCGGACGCCTCGTCGCTCTTCTCGAACATGGGACAGATCATCGCCGGCGCCGGCCCTGCTAACAAGGGCTTCTCCGACGACCTGTTCTTCAACGGTGGCACCGGCGGCCTGTCGTTCTTCGGCGGCTTCCCCGCGAACGCCTACGCGAACTTCGCTTGGGAGTTCCGTTCCGTTCCGACCCCCGGCGCGATGGCCATCTTCGGTCTCGCCGGCGCTGCTGCGACGCGTCGTCGTCGCTAAGTCTTCTCTCCTGAGAAGAGTCAGTTTCATTTGATTACTAGTTAGTCCTTCACCTTTGCTATCTCGACTAGTTGACCTCGAATCTTTCCCGGAACTTCGGGTACACATACTTTTCCAACGATGATTGAGCGGCGTCTGGTTGCGCAGACGCCGCTTCTTTTTTTGCGCTGCGACCGCGCCCCGGTTCGATCCAGCATTCGGGATCGTCTACGCTCTCCTGACCATGATCAGCAGCAACCGCCAGAACCAGAGCGTCATCGCCGCCGCCCAGGCGCTGCTCAACGAGAACAAGCCCTTCAAGGCGGCGACGCTGTGCAAGCGGCAGCTCGCGATCCCGGGGATGGACAAGGACCCCAACCTCCGCGCGACCTACGCCGCGGCGTTGACCTCGGTCGGCAACCTGGCCGAGGCGCGGAAGGTCCTGAAGAAAGCGATCCGCGAGTTCCCGAAGTCGACCGAGATGCTCTGCCGGATGGGGATCACCTACTTCCACGAGTACCGCTTCGACGAGGCCATCGGGCATTTCCAGAAAGCGATCGCGCTGGACCCCGACAACCGCTGGGCGACACGCTGCCTCGCGGACACCCTGATGTCCATGGGCGATCATGCCGGAGCGCTCAGCGTGCTCGAGCCGCAGGTCACCCCTGGCCAGCACCTGCAGACCGACGTGGCGCTGCCGCTCTGCCAGGCGTACCTGAAGCTGAAGCGGTTCGAGGACGCGCTGCGTCTCGCCGACCGGGCCCTGGCGGAGGGGGGGCTGGTCCCGGCGATCGAGACCAACTTCCGCTTCTACAGGGGCGATGCCCTCCGTGGCTTGCGGGAGCACGACAAGTCCTTCGCCGCCTACCAGAGCGCCAACCAGAGCGTGGGGGCCGTCTTCGATCAGGCGAAGCACCGGGAAGAGGTGGACCGATCCATCGAGGCGTGGACCCCTGAGGCGATCGCGTCGCTGCCGAAGTCGAACCGGAAATCGTCACACCTGGTGTTCATCGTCGGGATGTTCCGCTCCGGGACGAGCCTGTGCGAGCAGATCATCGCGAGCCACCCTCAGGCCTACGGCGCCGGGGAGCTGATGCACGTGGTGAACATCGTCACGCAGTTCAAGATGGGGAACAAGGGCGCGAGCCGGACGCTGTCCGATCTGACGCCGCTGACGCCGCAGAACATCGACAACGCCGCCGCGCACTACCACAAGCTGGTCTCCCCGCTCGCGCCGGGCGCCAGGATCATCACGGACAAGATGCCGAGCAACCTCCTGGCGCTGGGGCTGATCGGCCAGCTCTTCCCGGATTGCAAGGTGGTGTACTGCAGGCGGGACCCGCGCGACACGCTGCTGTCGTGCTACTTCAACCAGTTCAACGCGGATCAGATCGCGTTCGCGTACGACCTGGAGAACCTCGGCTCCTGCTTCGCCGATTACTGGCGGATGATGGAGCACTGGAAGTCGGTCTTGCAGATCCCGATCCTCGAGGTCCAGTACGAGGAGATGGTCGCCGACCCTGAAACGAAGAACCGGGAGCTGATCGAATTCACAGGTCTCGACTGGGACGAGCGCTGTCTCAATTTCCACAAGACCAGGCGCACGACCAAAACGCTCAGCGCTGATCAGGTCAACAAACCGATTTACAAAGACTCGCTCGCGCGGTGGAAGCCCTACGAGGAGCACTTCGCGCCGATGATGCCGTTGCTGCCGGAGGCCTCGTTCTGGACCGGCGGGGAGAAGCACTCGTGATCCAGGGAGCCCGTTCACAGCACTCGGCGTACCTCAAGGCGCAGCAGCTCTGCAACGAGCGGCGCCTGAGCGAGGCGATGGGCGTCCTGAAGAACCATCTCCGGAAGAACCGGGATGACGCGGCGTCTTTGGGACTGCTCGGCGTGCTGCATGCGGACATGGGTGAATACGCCGAGGGGCGGCGTGTGTTGAAGAAGGCGCTGCGGCTCATGCCGAAGTCCGCCGACCTGCACTGCCGGTACGGCCGCATCCTCGCCAAGGAGAACCAGCTCGATCAGGCGGCGGACGCGTTCAAGACAGCGCTCAAGCTGGCGCCCGGCCACCCCTGGGCGATGCGGTGCCTTGTCGATGTCCTGGTCGGCCTGCACCGAGGCGAGGAGGCGAACGAGCTGCTCCGCGAGGCAATGAAGCGTGCGCCAGAGACGCCGGACTTCCTGATCGCGCACCAGCGCGTTGCAGGCGTCGTCGGCGAGCACGAGCAGGGCCTGCGCTCCGCCGACCTGACGCTGCAGCTGCCCGACCTGCCTCTGGAATTGAAGGTGCAGACCCTCTTCAACAAGGGTGGGTTCCTCGCGAAGCTCGGCCGTCATGACGAGGCGTTCGAGGCGTACCGCGACGCGAACGAGGTGGCGCCGGTCCCTTACAACGCGGTCAAGAACAGGACGATGACCGATCGACTGATCGAGGTCTGGACGAGGGATCGCATCGAGGAAGTGCCAGCGTCCACGCGCAAGGCGGATTACCCGGTCTTCATCGTCGGGATGCCCCGCTCAGGCACGACCCTGGTGGAGCAGATCGCCGCGAGCCACCCCAAGGTCTTCGGCGCTGGCGAGCTGCCGACCATCACCCAAATGGTCTCGACGTTCAACGACAACGACCCGGACCCGATCTCCTTCCTGACCGACCTGTCCAAGCTCTCGAAGCAGAACGTCGAGAACGCATCGAAGCACTACCTGGAATCGCTCCGCAAGAAAGCGCCCGGCGCTGCCCGCATCACGGACAAGATGCCGGACAATTTCAGGGCGCTGGGGATGATCTCGAAACTCTTCCCAGGGGCTCGGGTCATCCACTGCCATCGGGACGCGCGCGACAACTGCCTGTCGGTCTACTCGCTCTACTTCACAGGCAAGGGCAACGGCTTCGCCTACGACCTCGAAGACCTCGGCGGTTTCTACGCCGACTACTGGCGGCTCATGAAGCACTGGAAGTCGGTGCTGGATATCCCGATCCTCGACGTCTCCTACGAGGCGATGGTGGCGGACACCGAATCGATGAGCCGCCGCCTGATCGACTTCCTGGGTCTGGAGTGGGACGATCGTTGCCTCGAATTCCACAAGACGAAGCGGATCGCCAGGACACTCAGCTCGGATCAGGTGAACAAGCCGATCTACAAATCCTCGGTCGCGCGTTGGAAGCCCTACGAGCAGCACCTGGGTCCGCTGCTGGAGCGGCTCCCGGCGGACGCGATGCTGGATTGAACCGGCATCGCCGCTGATATACTGGCGCCCGATGCTCCCCGACGATCACATCACACCCGACGACCTCGACCGCTTCGCTGTCGTGCGGGATTCGCGCGTGCGCCCCGAGCGTGCGCAGGCGATGGGGGAGACCTTCCAGAAGCGCGCGATGGCGATGAAGCGGTCGCAGCGCAAGCACCTGGGGTGCGCCAAGGCGTGGGAGGCGGTGTGCCCCGATGATTCGATCGACCGGACAGCGGTTGTCGGCGTCCGAGGCGGCGCCCTGACGATCGGCGTGGCGGACCACGCGACCAGGTACGCGCTCGACCGGATGCTCCGCGAGGGGGGCGAGCGCGAACTGGTCAAGCTCGCGCCGACCACCGTGCGGCGGGTCAAACTCGTCGTCGACGCCTCGCTGACCTCGCACGGCGGCGCCTGATCAGTCCGAGAACCGAGGTCTGGATCGCCGGTCGGATCAGACCGATACCGATCGCATGCCGTCGCGCCCTTCCAGAACCGATCTCCCGCCGATGCTGCTCCGGCACATGCACGAGATCCGCGAGGGCGCCATCGAGCATGGGTTGGACTTCTTCGAGGTCATCTTCGAGGTCCTCGACTTCCGCACGATGAACCAGATCGCCGCGTTCGGCGGCTTCCCTGTCCGGTACCCCCACTGGCGGTGGGGGATGGAGTACGACAAGCTCGACCGGCGCGACGCCTACGGCATGGGCCGCATCTACGAGATGGTCATCAACAACGACCCCTGCTACGCCTACCTGCAGGAGTCGAACGCGACGCTCGATCAGAAGCTGGTGATGGCGCATGTTTATGCGCACTCCGATTTCTTCAAGTGCAACGCCTGGTTCGGTCAGACCAACCGCAAGATGATGGACGAGATGGCCAACCACGCGACGCGTGTGCGAAGGCACATCGAGCGCGAGGGCGCGGAGACGGTCGAGCGGTTCATCGACACCTGCCTGAGCGTGGAGAACCTGATCGATCCGCACTCGGAGTTCGTCTCCCGGGACTCAGGGAAGGGCCGTCGGATCACCGAGTTTGAGCCGCAGCGGTTCGCTGCCAAGCCAGGCATGGATCGGTTCATCAATCCCCCCGAGGCGCTCGAGCAGCAGCGCGCCGCGCACCAGGCCGCGAAGAACGAGGGCAAGGGTCGATTCCCGGAATCAACAACGCGCGACGTCCTGCTGTTCCTGCTCGAGCACGCGCCGCTGGAGCCCTGGCAGCACGACATCCTCTCGCTGATCCGCGACGAGTCGTACTACTACGCGCCGCAGGG
>CAYGNN010000023.1:0-22051 GCA_964351165.1 uncultured Phycisphaeraceae bacterium | reverse complement strand
CATCTGGTGGGCGTACTCGATCGCGAGGTCGGCGGACCGGTCGCGGTCGCGCCACTCGTTGCGGATCGTGCTGTAGTGCTCCGGTGAAAAGAGCAGCTCTTCACCCTCCGGCGTGGTGTGCACCGGCATCGCGTAGAAGAGTTCTTCGAGTTCGGCGATCTCGCCTGGGCTCGCGCCGCTCTGCCGGGCCTTGTCGATCATGCGGTAGGCGTGGGCGCACTCGTGATGCACGTCGATGCCGAAGGCGCCCATCATCGGGCCGATCATGCTGCGCCAGCCCTTGGGCTCGGCGTCGCTGGCGATCTGGAAGGAGTTGATATCGTCGATGAAGCGATCACCGAGGCGGTCGTAGACGCCACGGACGATGGGCATGCGGCGCAGCTCGTACTTCCAGGGGCCGATGCCGGGGTCGGGCTCGGCGTCCTCCCGCGCGGGCAGTTGCCACAGCGCCTGCCCCTCGTCGGTCAGGCAGAACTCGATGAAGCGCTGGGCGAGTTCGGGGTGGGGGGCGCCGCGGAGCATGGAGATCGGATCGGGGTCCACGAAGACCTTCGCGGCCGGTTCGACGAATCGCAGGCGGGAATCCTCGGCGGTCCCACCCTTGGGGATGACGGCCTGCGCCTGGTAGCGGCCGTAGAAATCGATAGAGATCCCCGCGGCGGCGTCGCCGTGGCTGATGTCGAGGACGACCTTCTTCGATTCCGCGGCGAAGTAGCGCGCGTTGGCGCACAGGGCGCGGAGGATGCGCCAGCCCTCGTCCCAGCCGTAGTTGTTGAGGATGGACTCGTAGGTGGTGGCGATGGACCCGGTCTGGCGGGGGTCGCCCATGCCGAGCATGCCGAGGTAGCCGGGGTTGGTCAGGTCGGTCCAGAATTTCGGTTCCGGGAGGTCGTAATGCGCGACGGTCTCGGTGTTGTAGAGGATGCCGAAGCTGCTGGTGGCGAGGCCGAACCAGTAGTGGTCGGGGTCGTAGAGCGTGAGGACGCCAATCTTGTTCTCGCCGAACCAGTTGTCGAGCGTGGGCTGGCCGAACTCGACCGGGACGGACATCGGGACGTTGACCGTCTCGCCATCGACCACGACGGAGACGCCGCTCTTGAGGCGGCCGTGCTCGTACGTGCCGCCGCCGAAGCAGAGGTCGTAGGGCATGGTGATGCCGTCCATCATCTCGCCCTGGGCGTTGATGTGCCCTCGTTTGATGGCGCTCTCGTAGATGGCGGTGAGCTGCGCACGGATCTCGCTGGTGCCTCCTGGGCGGCGGAAGTCGATCGCTGCTGGCTCGCCAAACTCGCGCTCGTGCCACTGCGCGAAGCCGCGGGCGAACTCGTAACGGATCTGCTCGTTGTGGGGGGAGATGATGATGAGCGTCGGCGCTTCGCTGCTGTCCGCAGGCGCCTTGGGCTTCTGCGTGAAGGGGACGACGATCAGCGCGACGAGGCAGATGCCCAGGATGATCGAGAGTTGCGTTGAGCCGCGGGCGGTGCGCGCCATGGGGATGCTCCGGAGGGAGGGGGCGAAAGGGGCGATCAGAATAGCCCACATCGACCGGCGTGCGGCGTTGGTCTCGAGGGAAATACAGCCGGCGCTCTGCTGGGGCGTCGGCTGCGAAGTTGTTGCAGAAAATAGGGTTAGCGAGAGGCGATCTCTTCGAGCGTCGGGTAGTCGGTGTAGCCGATCTCGTTGCCGCCGTAGTAGGTGTCGCGGTCCGGCTCGTTGAGGGGCGCTCCCTGGCGGAAGCGCTCCGGGAGGTCGGGGTTGGCGATGAAGGATTCGCCGAACGCGATCGCGTCGGCGTGGCCGGTCCCGATGCGGCGGTTGGCGAGGTCCTCGTTGTACGCGCCGTTGCCGATGTAGGCGTTGGGGAACGCCTCGCGGATGGGCTCGAGGATCGCGTCGTTGCGCTCGCTGCCTGCGAAGGACTCTGCGACGTGGAGGTACACGAGCCCCAGCCTTCCAAGGCCTGCTGCGAGTTCGGTGAAGGTGGTCCTGGGGTCGTCGTCGGACATGCTGTTGAATTCCCCGGTGGGGGCGATGCGGTAGCCCACGCGGTCGGCGCCCCAGACATCGGTGACCGCCTCGGCGACTTCCAGCGGGAAGCGGAGGCGGTTGTGCAGCGAACCGCCGTAGTCGTCGGTGCGGTGGTTGGTCCCTGAGCGTGTGAACTGATCGAGGAGGTAGCCGTTGGCGCCGTGGATCTCGACGCCGTCGAAATTGGCATCGAGGGCGCGCTGGGCGCCGTCGCGGAACTGCTGGACGATGCCTGGGATCTCGTCGGTCCCGAGCGCGCGGGGCTCGGAGACTGGAACCATCCCTGAATCAGCGCTGGTGTAGGTCTGCGATTCGGCGCGGATGGCACTGGGGGCGACGGGCTGGGCGCCGTCTGGTTGCAGGTCGGTGTGGCTGATGCGCCCGACGTGCCAGAGCTGGAGGAAGATGCGGCCCCCCTCGCGGTGGACGGCGTCGGTGACGAGCTTCCAGCCCTCGACCTGGGCGTCGTTGTGGATGCCGGGGGTAAAGGCGTAGCCCTTGCCTTGCGGGGAGACCTGCGTTGCCTCGGCGATGATGAGGCCTGCGCTGGCGCGCTGGGCGTAGTACGTCGCGTTCAATTCGTTGGGGATGTCGCCAGGCTGCGTCGAGCGGGACCGCGTCAGGGGCGCCATCAGGACGCGGTTGGGCAGCGTGATCGGGCCGAGGGGCAGCGGATCAAAGAGGTTGGGCATCGTGGTGTGCTCCGTTGGGCTTGGTGGTTCCTGGGCTGATCGGTATTCGATGCCGGGTGCGAATCGTGGTTACGCCGATGTCGTTGGTCGCGTGATGCAGGTTGTACTCAATTTTTCTTTGGTGATGTGTAACCGTGGCTGGTGGTGGGCATCTGAAACTTCGACGGACGCCCCGGCTCCTCCCTCGGCGTCCATTACTGCTATGCGTACACCGATCCGCACATTGCATTCCGCCCGATGCGACCGCAGGGATCCCCTGCAGGCGTCGCTCAACGGCATGGGGCTGACGCTCTTCTGATCGGGGCTTGCGCGATCGTCACGCGATCGCGCTGCGACCACCCTCCCTTTGCAACCGATGACCGCCGGTTCCTTGCGCCGATCTCGGCGCGCGGCGGTCCCCTCATCAACCCAACCAGAATCGGGGCGCGATCGCTGCGCCCTGTCAGGAAATCAGACCCATGAACACAATGACCAAACTGATCGCTGTCTCATCCCTCCTCTTCGCGGCCAACTCGCTCGCGTTTGGCGACGCGTCCTGCTCGTCGTGCGATTCGGGCGCCGCCCATTCCCATTCGGCATCCGCCGTCGAGGTCGAGCCGCTCACGGTCCGCCTCGGCCTCGGCGGGTTCTCCCCGGTCTCCTACCTCGATCGCAAGAAGGCCGAGCCCGGCTCGCCAGGCATCGCGGCCGAGCACGAGGGGGTCACGTACTTCTTCACCGATGACCGCCAGCGCCGCGCCTTTGCGCGCAACCCGGAGCGGTACCTGCCGGCGTACGGCGGCTACTGCGCCTTCGGCTGCTCGGTCGATTCCAGGTTCGTCCCGGACCCGACCAGCTTCGAGGTCATCGACGGCCGCACGCACCTCTTCCTGAAGAACAGCGAGGTGGACGCCAGATCGCTGTGGAACGATGCAGACCAGCGAGAGGTCCGCGCCAAGGCCAACCGCTACTGGCAGAGCCAGGCCGAGAGCATCATCGAGAGCAGGGCGTACATCGGCGGCCGCAACGTGCCGGCGAGCGGTGTCGCGCTCGAGGGCTACAGCCCGGTGTCGTACTTCACCGTCGGCCGCGCCGAGCAGGGTGACGCCCGGTTCGCGGTCGAGCACCACGGCGTGACGTACCACCTGACTTCCCAAGCGCAGGTCGATCTCTTCAAGAAGAACCCGGACCGCTACGAGCCGCAGTGCGGCGGCTGGTGCGCCTTCGGGATGTCGGTCGAGGACAAGTTCCCGGTCGATCCCACGAAGTTCAAGGTGGTTGATGACAGGCTGTACCTCTTCCTGAACAACGAGCAGATCGACGCATCGGAACTCTGGGAACAGGGCAACGACCGCGATCTCGTCAGGAAGGCGCAGCGCCATTGGGAGGCGGTCTCCGGTTCCTGATGACCGGATGAGTTCTTCCGTCCTCCGCAGCGCCACCCACCACCGGGTGGCGTTGTTTTTTATGTGGACCATGGTGCGATTCCGCATCACCTGGGGTCCACACAGGGCGGGATCTGGTCGATACGCATGGCGTCGCCCACCGGGGCCTGGCCACATCATCAAAGACTTGAAACGAGAAGCGATCGCGTATGCCAACGATCAGTGCATCCCAGCGCAGCAAGCTTGAGCAGTCCGGCCGGCTGCATTGGTTCCATTGGGCCGTGGTCGGCCTGTCGCTGATGCTCACCTTCGGCGCGTGGCAATTCGCGCACAACCAGGCGCTGGACAAGGTCGAGCGTCAGTTTGATCGCGAATCGCAGCAGGTCATCGATCTCGTTCAGGAGCGGATGATCAAGTACGAGGACGCGCTCTGGGCGGGCGTCGCCTACTGGAACACGACGCCGGAAGGCATCGAGCACGACCGGTGGCGTGACTATGCCGAGAGCATCCAGCTGGACCTCAAGTACCCAGGGATCAACGGGATCGGCGTGATCGAATCGGTCGAGCCTGAAGAGATGCGGTCGTACCTCCAGCGCCACCGCGTGTACCACCCCGACTTCCGGGTCTTCCCCGGCCATCAGGAGGACGAGTACCTCCCGATCAGCTACATCGAGCCAGAGTCCACGAACGCGCAGGCGCTGGGGCTGGACATGGCGCACGAGACGAACCGGTACACCGCTGCGATCAAGGCGAGGGACAGCGGCACAGCGCAGATCACAGGTCCGATCGTGCTCGTGCAGGATTCAGAGAAAACGCCGGGCTTCCTGTTCTTCGCGCCCAAGTACCGCGGTTCGCTCCGCGGCGACCCCGACAACCGGGCGGACGACTTCGAGGGCATGGTCTACGCGCCCTTCGTCGTCCAGCGGCTGATGCAGGGCGTCCTCGCCAAGGAAAACCGGCATGTCGGGGTCAGGCTCTCTGATGGCGATGTCGTCATCTACGACGAGCTACAAGATTCCGAGCCGGACTTTGACCCTGAGCCGATGCACGCGCAGGTCATCAACATCCCGATGTACGGCCGGAACTGGTCGTTCGAGGTCGCCACTTGCATGTCGTTCCGCGCGGCGCAGTCCGACTCGCAGCCGCTCATCATCCTCTTCGGGGGCCTCACGATTGATGCGCTGCTGATCGGGCTCTTCCTGCTGCTCTCGCGGGCGAGCCGGCGTTCGCTCGTCTTCGCGGATCAGGTGACGAAGGAACTGCAGGACCGGAACGCGGAGCTGGAGCAGTTCGTGTACACGGCGTCGCACGATCTGAAATCTCCGCTGATCTCCATCCAGGGATTCGCGGGGTTCCTGAAGCAGGACATCGAGAACGACCGGCACGACCGGTTGCACGACTTCGTGCAGCGCATCCAGGACGGCACGCTGCGCATGCGGGCCTGCATCGATGATGTCCTTCAGTTGTGCAAGGCCGGGTGGTCGCAGAGCGATCCGGTCCGGATCGACCCCTTCCACACGCTGCTGGATCTGGTCGCCCAGATGAGCAACCAGATCGACGAGGCCGGCGCGGAGGTGACCGTTTCGGAAGACATGCCCCAGATCATGTACGACGAGACCGGGTTCCACCAGGTCTTCGAGAACCTGATCGCCAACGCGATCAAGTACGGCAGGCCTGAGGAGGGTCAGCTGCGGATCACCGTTGGCGCCGAGCAGACTGCGGATGGGCTGCACCTGTACGTCCAGGACAACGGGCCAGGGATCGACCCTGCGTACCAGGAGAAGATTTTCGGATTGTTCCAGCGGCTGCAGGCTGGCGGCGACGGCACCGGTGTGGGGCTCGCGATCGTGAAACGCGTCGCGGAATCGCACGGCGGCAGGGCCTGGGTCGAATCAGCACCCGGCCGAGGCGCGAGGTTTGTCGTGTCGATCCCGAAGTCCGCGCAGGTTGCAGGCTCGAAGGTGGCGGCGTAATCGGAGGACACACTGATGATCGAGAACAACAACGAACCGCACATCCTGCTCGTCGAGGACGACCAATCGCAGGCCGACCTGATGATGCTCGGGCTCCGATCCGACGGCGGGGGGTTCACGATCGATCACGTGGTCGATGGCGTGGAAGCGATGGCGTACATCAGGAAGCAGGACAGCTACGCTGGAGCGCCGACCCCTGACGTTGTCTTCCTGGATCTGAATCTCCCCAGGCTCAGTGGTCTTGAAGTGCTCGAGCAAGTCAAGGCGGACCCCAATCTCCAGCAGATCCCGGTGGTCATCCTCTCGACCTCGGAGAACGAATCCGACCTGATGAACGCGTACGTCAGGGGCGTCAATAGCTACGTGAAGAAGCCGGTCGGCTTTGACCGCTTCCAGCAGATGTGCAAGGACCTGCGGCAGTTCTGGACCGTGCGGAACATGTCTCCAAGGCAGCAGCAGGAAGAACGCAAGGCCGCATAACCTGTTGCGGACGCGCGCACGAACGGTTGTGGACTTCGGTTCCGGGCGCCCCTAGCCTTGCCCCACACGCCGTGAACGTCCCTTGTGGGGCGTACGGCAGGAAGCCGGTGTTTGACGAGGCGGCAGAGCCGACCCGAAGCATTCCGGTTTCACAGGGCGCCTCAATGCGTCCGGAATCACCGGAACCCAGAGAACACCACAACATGCAATTCAACGAGCTCGGGCTCATCGAGCCCATCGTCCGCGCGGTCACCGCCGAGGGCTATACCACCCCATCTCCGATCCAGGAGCAGGCGATCCCCGACGCGATCAAGGGCCGCGACGTCCTCGGCTGCGCCCAGACCGGCACAGGGAAAACCTGCGCCTTCGCACTGCCCATCCTCCAGCGGCTCGCCGGCCCGCCGGCGCCCCCCGGCAAGCGGCCGAAGGTCTGGCCGCGCGGCAGGTCTCCGCGGGCGCTCGTGCTGGCGCCGACGCGCGAGCTGGCGACGCAGATCTTCGAGAGCTTCTGCGTGTACGGGCGGCACCTCCCGCTGCGGCACACCCCGGTCTTCGGTGGCGTGAACCAGTTCCGCCAGGTCAAGGCGCTCCGCAACGGCATCGATGTGCTCGTCGCGACGCCCGGTCGCCTGCTCGACCTGATCGAGCAGGGCTACATCGACCTGAGCGAGATCGAGGTCCTCGTCCTTGATGCGGCCGACCGCATGCTCGACATGGGGTTCATCAACGATATCCGCAAGGTGGTCGGGATGCTCCCCGAGCAGCGGCAGACGCTCTTCTTCTCCGCGACCGTCTCCAACGACATCCGCAAACTCGCTGATTCGCTGCTGGATGACCCGGTCCGCATCGAGACGGCCCCCGAGGCGACGACTGTCGATGCGATCGCCCAGCGCGTCTACATGGTCGAGCGCATGAACAAGCCGGTCCTGCTCGAGCGGATGCTCCGCAGGGACGAGGTAGGCCGCACGCTCGTCTTCACCAAGACCAAGCACGGCGCAGACAAGCTGACCAAGATCCTGCACCGCAACGGCATCAACGCCGACGCGAGCCACGGCAACAAGTCGCAGAACGCGCGCAACCGCGCGATGCAGGGCTTCAAGAACGGCGAGACCCAGGTGCTCGTCGCGACCGATGTTGCTTCCAGGGGCATCGACGTGGACAACATCACGCACGTCGTGAACTACGACATGCCCATCGATCCGGAGACCTACGTCCACCGCATCGGCCGCACGGCCCGCGCCGGCGCCTCCGGCATCGCGTTCTCCTTCTGCGGGCGCGACGAGATGGGCCTGCTCCGCGCGATCGAGCGCCGCTCGAACATCAAGATCGAGGTCGGCCAGGACTTCCCGGAGTTGGCGCTCGAGATGCACCCTGTCACCAGGCCCCACCGCCCAAGCAGCGGTTCAGGCGGCAAGCCTTCGTACAAGAAGAACGGCTACCGCTCCGGCGGTAAGGGCAACAACAGCGGCGGTAGCGGCGGAGGCAACCGCAACGGCGGCCCCCGCTCGCGTCGTGATCGCCCCAGCGACGAGCGCTTCAACGAGAACAGCGCCTCCGGCCGCCCCCGGAAGGCCAAGCCCGGCTCGCGCAAGCGCAAGCCCAGCGGCGCCAAGAACGGGCACGGCTACGGCGATCAGCCCCGCTCACGCAAGAACGGCACCGGCCGCGGCAAGCGGAAGTCGAACGCCGGTCGCTACCGCTGATCTCAATGACGAACACGAATTGAAAACGCCATGCCCCTGAAGGCATGGCGTTTTTTCATTCATTGGTTGAGCGGATGCGAGGCTCAGCGTCCGACGCCACCCCGCTCGGCCCACGCCGCGTCGATCATGGCGACGAACTCGGTGGGCTCCCGCTTGATCTTGCGCTTGCACATCTTGCAGCAGAGCCTCGCGAGGCGGTTGCCGATGACGACCTCTTCCACGTCGCCCTCGATCAGCGGCTCGCCTTCCATCACGATGCAGGTGTCGATGGGGTAGTGCTCGCGCTGCTTGGCGATGACCGCCTCGTTGACCACGTTGATGAACTTCTCAGGGGTCGCACGGACTTTCGTCTCGCACATCTGGCAGCAGGTCCGGATCAGGCGGTTGCCGACGATGATGTTCACCGGCTCATCGCCCAGCGCTTCGCCGGAAACGACGCAGGTGTCGAGCGGGTAGTAGGGGGCCTGGTCTGCGGCGATCTGCGCATCGAGCTTGGCGAACGACGCCTCCAGATCCTTCTCGAACTTCCCGGTGCATGGCGCGCAGCAGAAGCGGACCTCTCGGCCTTCGTACACGTTCACGACCGGCTCGCCCATCGAGCCCAGCGCGCCGCCCGAGACGGCGCAGGTGGTCAGGGTGTACGGATCGCCCACACGCTCGCCACCAGGGGCGGCGGCGGACAACGCGGCGACCGTCGCAGCGCCGAGCAGGGTGAGGCAGGCTTTGAACGAGATGCTGTGATGCTTCATGCTGAGAATTCCTTCGGTTGGCCATCCGGCCTGTGGGTCTTGTTGTGGTGATCGTATCCGGTCCGCACGCTCATCGGTTCAACAGGTACTATCCGCTCATGTCGCAAGAAAATTCCAACTGGATCGGGAATCAGACCTGCGCAGGGTTCCTGGGGGCCCTCGCGTCCACCGAGCCGACCCCAGGCGGCGGGGCGGTCGCAGGGCTGATCGGCGCGACCGCCTCGGCGCTGGGCGAGATGGTCGCCGGCTACTCGCTCGGGAAGTCGGGCGACCCCTCGATCGAGGAATCCATCGAAACAATCAAGAGCGAGCTTGGCCGCGCCAGGCAGGTCTTCCTCCGCCTCGCGGATGAGGACGCCGCGGCTTACGCCGTCCTGAACGCGGCCTTCAAGCAACCGAAATCCGACGAAGGCCGGCAGGACGCGATCCGGGCAGGCGCCGCGGCGGCAATCCAGCCCCCGCTGGCGACGCTCGCGACGGCCGGCGACGTCGCGCGGCTGCTTGAGAAGCTGCTCCCGCACTCGAACAGGAACCTGGCCTCGGACCTCGGGATCGCGGCGGACCTGACCATCTCGACCGCGAACGCGGCGCTGTGGAATATCGACGCCAACGCGTCCCTGCTCGGGGACGAGGGGACCGAGATCCAGAAGCGCTCGTGCGACCTGATCAACGACATTTCTGGAAGAGCGGGCTTCGTCGAAACCGCGTGCCGGTCGCGCTGAAGCAGCGCTACCGATCCGGTCGATACCAACCGCGTGCCAGACCCACAGGACATCGTGGAGATCCCAGGGATCATCAACCCTGCGACGCCGCACCGGCGCTGCGCCGACACGCCGCACAAAAAGTGGCTCGGCGTCTGGTTCACGTGCTGCCACACCTACGGCCGCATGATGCGGAACCGCGAGGGGACGTTGTACGAGGGGGGCTGCCCCAAGTGCGGGGCGCGGGTCAAGGCGCTCATCGGCGAGGGCGGCACCTCCCGGCGGTTCTTCAAGACGGAGTGAGCCGGCCATCGCGTTCCGCGATAGACTCCACCGATATGGCGATCCTCAATACTTCTGCCTACCACTTCGCGCGCCCCACCGGGCAGTGCGCGATCACGTCCGAGCCCATCGAGCCGCACCACGACTACATGGCGTGCCTCGTCGAGGGCGAAGAGGACGAGACGCTTGAGCGCCGCGATCTCTCGATCGGCGCCTGGGACGATGGCGAGCGCCCAGAGCGTCTCTTCGCCTTCTGGCGCGCGACGATGCCCTCCCCTGAAGAGAAGCACAACCCCTTCCTTGGTGACGATGAATTGCTCGCGATCTTCGAGCAGCTCTGCGAATCACCGGAGAACTCCACCGACCAGCAGGCGACCTTCCGGTTCCTGCTCGCGTTGCTGCTCCTGAGAAAACGCCTGCTCCGGCAGGACGGCTCCCGCGCCGATGGCGAGGGGGGCCGCGTGATGCTCCTCCGCCGCAAGGGCGAGAACAAGGACGAGACGCCGGCGATCGAGGTCCCGGACCCAGGTCTGGAAGAGAGCGACGCCGCGGAGGCGGCGATCGCGCTGGGGCAGGCGCTCCGGGGTGACGAATGAACATTCGACCGCTCGGCATCGCGCTGCTGGCATCGGCCGCGGTGTTGCTGACCTCGTGCAAAACGAACAAGGCCAGCGATGGCGCGGTGATCGATCGCGGCCCGGCTCCCTCCTACCAGCAGGTCGCGGCGCAGCACAACCGCCGAGCGAACCGGCTGTCGCGCATCTGGGCCAACGCGACAGTGCGCTTCACCTACCTCGACGAGAATCAGAAGTCGCACACCGAGCAGGGCGAGGGGCACTTCCAGTTCCGCGCCCCTGACAACTTCGCGCTCTCGATCGGCAAGCTCAGCGAGGTCCTCTTCTGGATCGGCAGCGACAGCGATCGCTACTGGTTCTTCCAGATGTACGAGGGCGATCGTGTCACGGTTGGGCGCAACGAGAATATCGATCACCCCTGCAGCGCCGACCTGGGACTCCCTGCGAGCCCCATCGACATGATCGACCTGCTCGGCATCACGCCGCTCGACCCAGGCGCCCCTGGCGCGACTTCCTGGTCCCTCAACGGCAAGTGGCTCGTCGTCGATGCGCCGGGGCGGATCGCGTGGCGGCGCCTGTTCCTCGATCCGGACACGATGCTCCCTGCAAGGGTCGATCTCTACAACCCCAGCGACACGACAGAGCCATTCGTCACCTCGATGATCGAACTGAACGACCGCGTCGAGCTCGACGGCGTCGGCGGCTTCATGCCCAAGGCGCCCTCGAGGCTGCAGATCGACCACGCCTCGAGCGGGACGAGCATCCGCCTCTTCCTCCACCGGATGAACGATGGCAAGACGAACGACCGCCTCTCCGACGCGGTCTTCGATTTCAACACGCTCGTCGAGGCGTTCGGCCCGACGGAGTTCTTCGTGCTCGACGCCGATTGCCCGAACCCGGCGCTGCCGGAATAAGCAGGCTGGGCCCCACGAGGCGTCTCGCTGGTGTAGGATCGCCGCGATGCGCCGCTCGATTCCCGCCATCCTGATCGCAACCCTCTGGCTTGTACTCGCGTCTGTGAGCGCAGGGGCAGAATTGCGCACCCTGATCGGCGCAGGCACAGAAACCGGCGGCTGGGTCGCGCTCGACTACCCAGACACCCGCCCCCCGGCGCCCGGCAGCGATGCTGCACGCCCACCGACGCATCAGCTCTACTTCATGCCGGCGGAGGCGCCTCCCGGCGCGCTGTACGGCTCTGGACCGATGCCGCAGGCGCCGATTGCGATCGCCGCGACCGGCGCGCGCGCCGTGCTACTCTTCCCGCCGTCATCGGCAAGCCGGGGCAATGCATCACCAGGGTGGGGCGTCCGGGCGCTGACCGCGTTCGATCAGCCGGACCCGCTCCCGCCTGTCTTCGAGCCGGCCGGGCGTCTGGAAGTGCTGCCGGCGCTCGTGACCGATGGCGATGTCGTCGGATTCAGCGGCGCCGGCGGGAGTTCGGTGATCGCGTTGATCCGGCCGATCGCCGACGCGACCGGCTCGCCCATCGGCAGCGCGTACCAGCTCCAGGCGCTCATCAATGGGGTTTGGAAACCAGTCGAAACGCCAGATGGATTTTCCGCAACGCTCCGGTGCCGTGCGATCCCCTCGCCCGATGGGATCGGGCTGCTGCTGGAAGATCCAAACGAATCATCAAGGGCGGCGCTCTGGAGGGCGCCGCTGCCCAGCAGCGTGGATGCGGATGACCCCTCACCGATCTCGCCCCAGTGGCGGCGGGAGTGGGTCTCGATCGACCTGTCAGGAGGAGAGTTGATCGCAACCGGCGCTGGTCATGTGCTCAGCGCCAGCCGCGCCGCCGATGGCGACACCCGGCTCACGCTGCACGTCGCAGGCACAACGACGGAGATCGCAACGCTCGATGCGATCCCGGAGCGGTTCACGCTCACACGCGTCGGTGATACCACCGCGCTCATCTACCTCAGCGATGAATCCACCCCCAGGATCATGACCACCGTCGTGCACACGACCACCGGCGAGGTCCTGCACCAGGGGCCGCACGTCCGGGTCTCGCCGGTGTCGCCCGACGACCTCCGGTTCCTTGGTTTCGTGCTGGCGCTGGTGCTGATGACGGCGCTTGTCTTCGTGCTCCGGCCATCTGCGGCGTCTTCCAAAGAAGTCCTGCTTCCAACCGGCACAGCCCTGGCGGCGCCCGAGCGGCGCCTCGCGGCAGGGCTGATCGATTTCGCGATCCCGGTGCTCGTCGTCGTCGAGTTGTGGGGGGTGACCCTCACCGATCTGCTGCTGGCGCCGATCGCAGCGGAGCGCGCCGATGAGTTCTGGCCCTTCGCTGTCGCGTCGAGCCTCTTCTTTTTCCACACAGTGCTCTCCGAGTGGCTCTTCAAGGGGAGGACGATCGGCAAGGCGATCCTGCGGATCCGCGTGGCGTCGATCGACGCCAGACCTTTGACGTTCTGGCAGTGCGTCAGCAGGAACACGATCAAGCTCGTCTGCCCGCCGCTGCTGATCCTGATCTTCGCTGATCCGCGCCGGCGTCACCCAGGCGACACCCTCTCAGGGGCCGTGGTCATCGCCAGGGCCAGGGGGCCGCTCCCGCCAATCGAGACGCCGGGCGACAACGACCAGCGCGACGAACCGGGGGCCTGATCGCATCGTGATTGAGCGGGAGGCGAAGGCCGATCCCGCGCGGCCGCGCAGATCTCGCGCGTTCCTTGCAGCGATCTGCCGGAGATGCCCGATAACTCTGCGGATGTTCCGCCGCTACGCAATGCCCCGGTGTTGCGGAGGTGGCTCTCCGTACGCCCTGACACGCTCCTGCGACCTGCCCGATGCCACCGGAAGAAGAAACCGCCAACCCGACCGATGAGCAGGCCGCGACGCCGGAGGCGGAGGCCAAGCCGGAGGAGCAGAAGCCGAAGAAGGCCAGGCGGGCCCCCAAGCCCAAGCTGGCCTACGCCCCAGGCGACTTTGTCGAGACGATCAAGGCCAACTGGCCAGGCCCGGCGCTCGTGCTCAGCATGGCGCTGCTCGTCGGCGCGCTGATGCTCGCGAGGCAGACCGCCGAGGGGCACGACTTCACCGGTGCACTGCAGAATGTCGAGCGATTGATCGACAACGGGCAGCCGCAGGAAGCGCTCGACGCCCTCAACAAGAAGATCCTGCCCTACGTACACGACCCTGAGGTCACCCTGACCGAGCGGGGCCTCTTCTACGCCCTGCGCGGCGATGCGCTCTTCGAAGTGCAGCAGCTGCTCGGCTCGTCTGCTGACAACGCCGCCAACAGCATGACGATCCTCGCGGATTACGAGGAATCCGAGCGCGCCATGCACGACCTGACGCCAGCGCAACTGGCGCGGATCGTCAGCTCGCTGCTGGCGCTGGGCCGGTTCGACGAGGCGGTGGCCAGGATCGAGAGCATCCCGGACTCCGAGAGCGCCAGGCGGCAGCGGCTGCTCCGCGGCGCCCTCGAAACCCACCTCGCCAGCGGATCAACCGACAACGCCAGCGCGCTGCAGCTGCTGAACAACCTCGCAGAGGGCGCAGGCGTCAGCGAGAACGACCGGCTGTGGGCGATCGCGCGGCAGACAGAACTCCGGCTCGAATCAGGCCACCCAGAAGAAGCGCTGGCGAGGCTCCTGCGCGTCGTCAGCCGCCTGGGCAACGAGCCGACGGACGAGAAGGCGGAGCTGTACACCCTCCTCGGCTGGGCCTACTTCGACCTGGGCCGACTCGATCAGGCGCAGAAGCACCTCGAACTCGCCGAGGCGATGGTGCTCCCTACAGACAACATCGTCGCGGAGATCCAGGCGCTCGAAGGCCGCATCAGCCAAATCGATGGCGACCCTGACACGGCGCACGAGAAGTACGCCGAGACGATCGACGCCTTCCCGGAACTCATCGCGGCGGTCGCGTGCAAGCTGGGCAAGGCGGAGATCGACGCCGGCAATGGCCGCGACGACGAAGCCCTCGCCGGATTCGCCGCGGTGATCGACAAGATGCCCCTCAACGAACGCCGCTGGCGCATCACGCCGGAATCGGTGGGGCAGAGCCTCGCGACGTGGCGCCAGGCGCGCTTCGTCGAGGGTGATTTCCAGGCCTCGATCGAGTACGCGCGGCTCGCGGAGGGGCTGTTCGGGATCGAGAACCTCCCGCCCGAGGTGCCGCTGGCGCTGGCTGCGGCGCACAACGCGATGGGCCGGCAGATCCTGGAGGAGGCCGGCGTCGATCCGGATGGCCTGCTGGACCTCGCTGATGTCGAGCCGGTGACCCGCGCCGAAGCTCGAGGGCAGTTCATCGAAGCCGCAGAGCAGTACATCCGCCACGCGCGGATGGTGATCCTCGCAGACCCTGAAAAATTCGCGGATTCGCTCTGGAACGCCGGCGTCGCCTTCGACCTCGCAGGCGATTCCACCAAAGCGATCGAGGTCTTCAGCGAGTACGCCAACGGCGATCCCGACGAGCCCAGGCACCCTGCCGCGGTCTTCCGGCTCGCCGAGGCGCACCAGGCGCGCGGCGATTACGAGATGGCCAAGTCCTTCTACGACGAGCTGATCGAGCGCAACCCGAACTCGCCGGAGGGCCAGCGCAGCCTCATCCGACTGGCGCAGACCCTGCTCCGCATCGGCGATGAAGCGTCCCTCGATCGCGCCGAAGAGCTGCTCGAAACAGTCGTCGGCTCCGGCATGTTCGCGCCGGAGGCGGACGAACACCGGCAGGGCCTCTTCGAGTTGGGCTCGATGCTCTACAAGCAGGGACGTTACCCAGAGGCCATCGAACGCCTGACCGAATCGATCAACCGATTCCCGGATCACGAGCAATCACCGCTGATCCGCTACAAACTCGCAGACTCGCTCCGGCTCAGCGCCAACGAGATCGACGAGAGCCTGCAGGTCGCGATGCCAGACAGGGAGCGGGAGGAGCTCGTCACCCTCCGCGAGCAGCGGCTGCTGCGCGCCAGGGACCTCTTCACCGAGGTGCGCGACGAGATCGAGCAGGGCGACGCCCTCGCCAGGACCGAGCTCGACGAGCGGCTACTGCGCAACGCGATGTTCTTCCGCGCCGATTGCGCCTATCTGCTGCGGGACTTCGATGACGCGATCCGCTGGTACGACGCCGCGGCGCAGCGGTACCAGCAGGACCCATCCTCGCTGGTCGCGATGATGCAGATCGTCAACGCCTACGCCGAGCAGGGCAGGATGCGCGAGGCGCAGACCGCGCAGGAGCGCGCCAGGCAGCGCCTGCAGGAGATCCCCGACAGCATGTTCGACAACCCCAACCTGCCCATCGATCAGCGCCACTGGGAGCGCTGGATCGAGAACGCCCCGCGTGTGGACGCGCCGGTGGGCGAGGACAACTGATGACCGCGAGCACCCGATCATGATCGACACCACGAACAACACGCCCTCGCCCAGCGACGCACCGTCGGTGTGGCTCCCGTCGTTGACGACGATCCTCGACGAGCAGGACGCCTCGACGTCCGAGCTCGAGGCGCTCAGCGAGAAGCAGGCGGCCCTCATCGAACGCGCCGAGACGGACGAGCTGCTCAGCCTGCTCGGTCAGCGGCAGCGGCTGCTCGACGCGGCGCTGACCTCCGCGCACCGGCTCGAGCCATTCGTCGAGCAGTGGGAGGACTTCATGGGCGCCCTCCCTGAAGAGCAGCGCACCGTCTGTGTCGCGCGCGTCCGGACGATCCAGGACCGCATCGACCGCATCGGCTCCCGCGACGAGCGCGACCGCGCCGACCTCGCCAAGCAGCGCAACGAACTCACCACCGAACTCGCAGGCGTCGGTCGTTCCCGAGGCGCCATCGCGGCGTACGCCTCGCCCAACTCGCGCACCACCAGCCCACGATTCCAGGACCGCAACGGCTAACCCGACGTGACCACGCTCGCAGCACATCCCGAACCTCAGGCGGCCGCCTCGCCCTCGCAGCAGCTCGCGGATGTCGCGGCGCGCTCCGGGATGACCCCCGATGACCTGGGCGAGCTGCTCAGCGCCTTCACCGAGGTCACCGACCGCCTGCAGCGCACGCACGAGACGCTGCGGAGTGAGGTCGTCCGGCTGCAGGCTGAGCTTTCAAGTGCCAACGACCAGTTGCGCCGAGCCGAGGAACTCGCGGCGCTGGGCGGGATGGCCGCCGGCATCGCACACGAGATCCGCAACCCGCTCGGCTCGATCCGCCTGTACGCCAACATGCTCGAGCAGGACCTGGGCGACCGGCCCAACGAGCAACAGATCGCAGGCAAGATCGCCAGCGCTGTACGCGGCCTGGACCACATCGTCTGCGACGTGCTGGACTTCGCCAGGGAGCTGCGCGTGCGCACGAGCCCAGCGGAAACCGGCGCGATCATCAGCCGCGCCGTGGACGCCTGCCGCGAGCGGATCGAGGCCGCCGGCGCGAGCCTGTCGCTGCCGGAAGAGGATGCCTCGATCGAGTTCGAGTGCGACGCCGACCTGCTGCACCAGGCGCTGACCAACCTGATCCGCAACGCCGCAGACGCGGTGGCGGAGAACGAGCAGGGGGCGCCGCGAACGATCGAGATCAACGCGGCGCAGATCGCCGAGACGATCGAGCTGGTCGTCACCGACAGCGGCCCTGGGATGCCGGACGACGTCCGCCAGCGGATGTTCAACCCCTTCTTCACGACCCGGCACGCCGGGACCGGGCTGGGGCTCGCGATTGTCCACCGCATCATCGATGCGCACGACGGGCGCATCGAAGTCACGAACAACACCAACGGCGGCGCGAGGATCGCTGTCGTCTTGCCTGCGCAGCGGCGAACCCAACCGGGGGATGACGCTGGGCGCCACCTACCCGATCGCATGGAGGCGACCGATGACCACCGTACTCGTAGTTGACGACAAAGAAATGCTCCGCGACAGCGTCGGGACGACGCTCCAGCGCGCCGGGTTCACCGTGCTCGCCGCCTGCGACGGCGAGGCGGCGCTGGACATGGTCGCACGGCGCAAGCCTGACGCGGTGATCACCGATCTCAAGATGCCCAAGATGACCGGCGTGGAACTGCTCGGGAACATCCGCGAGTTCGACGAGGACCTCCCGGTCGTCCTGATGACCGCCTTCGGCACTGTCGAGACGGCTGTCGAGGCGATGAAGCTCGGGGCTTTCACCTACATCACCAAACCATTCGAGGGCGACGAGCTGCTGATCGCTGTCAAGCGCGCCATCGAGCACGGCAAGCTCAAGCGAGAGAACGCGGTGCTGAAACTCTCGTCCAACGCCGGCGGCTCGTCCGATTCGCACGACGAGGGCGCCGCGCTCCGGGGTGTTGACCGCCTGATCGGCGAGTCCGCCGCGATGCGCAAGGTCCGCGAGCAGATCGCGGCGATCGCCGCCTCGCACGGCTCGGCGCTGATCGCAGGCGAGTCGGGTGTCGGCAAGGAAGTCGTCGCCCGCGCCATCCACGAGATGAGCGACCGCAACAGCGAGCCATTCCTCGCGGTGAACTGCGCGGCGCTGAGCGAGTCGCTGCTGGAGTCCGAGCTGTTTGGTCACGAGAAGGGCGCCTTCACCGGCGCGGACCAGCTCCGCAAGGGGCGGTTCGAGCTCGCGGATCATGGGACGCTGCTCCTGGATGAGGTCTCGGAGGTCCGCCCCCAGATCCAGGCGAAGCTGCTCCGCGTGCTGCAGGAGCGGATGCTCGAGCGCGTCGGTTCGAGCATGAGCATCGGCGTGGACGTCCGCGTCATCGCAACGACCAACCGCGACCTCCCGACCGAGGTGGACGCAGGGCGTTTCCGGGGCGACTTGTACTACCGGCTGAACGTCCTGCCTATCGAGATCCCGCCCCTGCGCGAGCGCATGGAGGATGTGCCGGTCCTGGCGGACCACTTCCTGCGCGGCGTCTGCCGCAGGGATGGGCGCGAGGCGCGCGACCTCTCCGATGACGCCTTGCGGGCGCTCCTGTCGTACAACTGGCCGGGCAACGTGCGTGAGCTGCAGAACATCTGTGAGCGGGCGGTCGTCCTGAGCAAGGGTGACGGCATCGACGCCGACCTGATCCGCGGCTGGCTGACACAGCCAGCGCCGGCGCAGGCCGCGAGCGTCGTGACGCGCCCCATGACGATCGCCGACCACCCGGTCCACCAGAACGGTCACGCCAACGGCTCGATGAATGGGCACTCCGGTGGCGGCGTCGCCGTGGCGCCGGTGATGAGCCGCCCGGCCGAGCACGTCGCCGCGGCGCCTGAACTGGAAGAGCACACGCCGATCATCCAGCAGGAGACCAGGCTGCTCGACGACATCGAGCGGCAGGCGATCGTCGAGACGCTCCTCCGATTCAATGGCCACCGGCAGAAGACCGCCAAGGCGCTGGGCATCGGCGTCCGCACCCTGGGCCTCAAGCTGAAGAAGTGGAAGGAAGACAACCTCGTCGCAGCATCGCTCTGACAACGCCCCAACGCCTGGGATGAGCAACGCGAATCCCAGGATCCAGGCGCAGTTTCTTCTCGATCAACTGGCCCGCCATTTGCGGTGCATCCCACGATGTTCATCTCCGAACTCACATCCTCAGGCGCGATCCCGGCTCTGACCGCCACGATCCAGTTCTCCGCCAGGCGGCACGAGATGCTCGCGTCCAACGTCGCGAACCTCAACACGCCCAACTACCAGCCGGAGAACGTCGAGCCTGCCGCGTTCCAGCAGGCGCTGGGCGACGCGATCGAGCGCCGCAGGGACCTGACCGGCGGCCACCGGGGCGAGCTCGATCTCCGAGGCAGCCGCGAGGTCGGGATGGACAAGCGGGGCAACGTCCGGCTGAACCCCAAGGCGATCAACGAGGGGCAGCTCCGCCACGACCGCAACAACAGCGACCTCGACACCACGATGCAGGCCATCGCGGAGAACACGATGGTCTACCGGATGGGCGCTGAGCTGCTCCGGAGCCGCTTCAACCACCTGCAATCCGCGATCTCGCTCCGCGTCTGACCCTGACCTGAACCACGGAACCCATCACTCTCATGTACGGCGCCCTCGACATCTCGGTCAGCGGAATCTCGGCCCAGCGCGCCAGGCTGGAGGTCGTCTCCGCGAACGTCGCGAAGATCGATTCCCCGGTTGATCCTGCAAAAAACCCTGACGACTACCGCAGGCAGTTCGCCGTGATGGCGCCCAAGGTGGTCCGGGGGCCAGGCGGCGCGAAGCAGTCGGTGGGGGTGGAGGTCGCGGAGATCGGCCTGGACCGCTCGCCCTTCCGCAAGGTCTACGACCCCGACAACCCCTTCGCCGCGAAGGAAACCGACGAGAGCAAGGACCAGGTCGCCGGGTACGTGAACTACCCCGAGATCCACTGGCCCACCGAAATGATGCACGCCTACGAGGCCACGAGGCTGGACGAGGCCAATCTTGTCACGGCCGAGGCCAGCAAGACGATGATGGCACAGGCGTTGCAGCTCATCGCATAAGATGATTCGCCCCGGCGCCCTGTTGGCGCCACCTGGAGATTGACGACGCATGTCCGACCCGCTGGGACTCATTGGCTCTGGAAACGGCATCCCGCCGATCCGCCCTGTCGGCCCAGGCGGCGAGCCGGGCAAGCCGGTCGATCCCAACGCGCCCTCCTTCAAGGACCTCCTGATGCAGAACATCAAGGAAGTCAACGACTTGGAGCTCGACGCGAGCGCCGCGGTCGAGGACCTCGCCGCCGGCAAGCGGAGCGACGCCGAGACCGTTCTGATCGCGACGCAGAAGGCGGACATGGCGTTCCAGATGCTGCTGCAGGTCCGCAACAAGGTGGTGGACGCGTACGACGAGCTGAAGCAGATCCGCGTCTGACCCTGCACCTCGGATGACATCCCGGCGCAACGTTTGCGCGTGGTGCGCAGATTTGATGTTCCTGTGCGCACTTTCAAGGCGTTGGTCTGGGGTGTCCGAAACAGAGGAGCCGACCCGGTTGCAGCTCCGCTGTGCCGCCGGTGCGTTGTGCGGAGCATGACGCCGATCCGACAGGCATTGGAGGCCGCCCCGCAATGGATCAGCTCCGGAGAGCGATCGCGACAATCCAGGAACAGGCGCAGAAGCTCTCACCATCGCAGAAGTTGCTGATGATGAGCTTGGCCGTGGTCTTGGCCATGACGATGTTCATCGTCAGTCAGTATGCCTCCAACAAGACCATGATCGAGCTGATGCCCGGCGCTGAGCCCTCGTCGCTCACGCAGGCGGTCGAGTTCCTGCAGGTGAACAACATCGAGCACGAGATGCGCGATGGGCGCCCCTGGGTCGTCCCAGGCCGCAAGTTCGCGGTCCTGGCGCAGATGGGCGAGGGAGGCTCGCTCCCCTCGGACACCTCGTTCATGTTCAACGACATGATCGCGCAGGGGTCGTGGACCGACTCGACCACGCAGCGCAAGCAGTACTACAACCTTGCCCTGCAGAACACCCTCGCCTCCATCATCGCGGAGATGAACGGCATCCGGAAGGCGACCGTCCTGATCGACTCCCCCGATCCCACCGGCCTTGGTATGGCGACGCGGCAGGCCACCGCCAGCGCGACCGTCTTCCCGAGTTCCCCTGGGGGGCTCTCGCAATCCGCGGTGGACGCGATCGCCGGGCTCATCGCTGGCGCCGTCTCAGGGCTCGAGATGAACGAGGTCCGCGTCATCGACGGCATGACCAACCGCCAGCGCCGCGCGCGCGCCGACGAGGACATGACGACGAGCGACCACCTGGAAACGGTCGTCAAGTACGAGCAGCGTTTCCGCGAGAAGATCCTCGACCACCTCGCGTACATCCCAGGGGTGATCGTTTCGATCAACGCCTCGGTCGATGTCCGGCAGGTCACCTCGCAGACGCAGGAGTACCTGCCGTCCGGCGAGGGCTCCGTCGGCATGATCAAGTCGGAGATGTCACACGATCAGGAGCAGCAGTCCGCTCGGCGCGGTGCTGAGTCCGGCGTGCGCCCCAACACCGGCCTGAGCCTCAACAACAATGCAGGCGCCGGGGATTCGTTCACCGACAACGAGACCGACTCCAGCTTCGAGAACAAGTTCGGATCGCGCGTCGAGAACGTCATCGACCCCAAGGGGATGGCCAAGCGCATCAACGCGACAGTCAACGTGCCGGAGTCGTACTTCATCGACCGCTGGAGGCGCCAGCAGGGCGACGAGGCAGAGGGCGGTGAAGAGGGGATCCCCAGCACCACCGAACTCGACCCGATCGTGACCGCTGAAACCGACCGCATCCGAAACGCGCTGCTCCCGCTCGTCGACATGACAGCGGAGAGCGGAGGCGCCGCGGGCGTTGTCATTGTCTCGATGATCCCCGACATGCCGGGAATGGGGCCTGGCGGCACGATGACCGCCGGTGTCGGTGGGTTCGGTGGCGGCGGTGGTGGCGGCGGCGGGATCCTGGCATCGGGGCTCATCAAGAACGTCGCGCTGGGCGGCGTCGCGCTGCTGGCGGTCTTTTTGATGGCGATGAACCTCAAGAAGGTCGCCAAGACCGACCCCCTCCCTTCTGCTGAGGAACTCGTCGGTCTGCCTCCGGCGCTCAAGGACAACATCGAGATGTTCGGCGAGGCGGACGAGGCGGC
>CAYGNN010000022.1:19957-23537 GCA_964351165.1 uncultured Phycisphaeraceae bacterium | reverse complement strand
TCCAGCAGGGCTCGTTCGCCAGCCCCGGCGAGTTCGAGGTCTTCAACATCGCAGGCGATCCGCTCTTCACAGCGGACCTGGTGGTCGGGACGATCACGCCCAGCGGTGATTCCGGTGTGCTGACGATCGACCTGCTCTCCGGCACGTCCATCGCCGCTGGCCTGATGGCCTCGTCCGAGGCCTTCGTGGACACCAGCGCCGCCCTGGGCGCCTACAGCGCCACGTACACCATCGAGGTCGGCGATGAGAGCATCCCCGGCGCGCTCAGCGGCGCTTCGCTGACGCTCAACCTGACTGCCAACCTCATCGTCGGATCCTGCACCGCGGACATCAATGGCGATGGCGCGGTGGACACCGCCGACCTCGGCATCCTCGTCGCCGCGTTTGGGAACACCGGCATGGGGCTCCCCGCTGACCTCAACGCCGACGACGTCGTGGACACCGCGGACCTCGGCATCCTCATCAGCGAGTTCAGCTTCCTCTGCAACTGACCGGACCTGCTGACAAGCGATCGCATTCAACTGCACCCCGCCAGCGTTCACGCAGGCGGGGTGTTTCGTTGTTGAGATGTACGAACCGATTCAGTCGCCGACCGACTCGATCGTCGTCTCGTACTGCACACCCCTGGCGAGCAGTTCCGCGAGGACGCGCTCGACCAGCTCCTCGTCGTGCCCCAGCAGCTCGGGGGGCGCAACACCAGGGCGGCTGAGCTCGCCGCGGGCGATGAGCCGCGCCATGATCGCGCAGGGGAAGGCGGTCGTGCGCGCCATGCTCGTCGCGTTGGTGATGGGGTCGTAGTAATCGAGCAGGTCCCAGGTGACCCTCGTCTCGACGCCGTCCTTGATCCCAGCGCCGGTGACGCGCATGACTGTCAGGTCCGCCTCGCCCTCCTCGTACGTCCACATCGGGAACATCAGCTTCTGCGTGACCTCCAATGGGACCACCATCTGGCCCCCGACCTCGATCGGCTCCTTCGAGAAGAGCCCCATCTCGCGCAGGACGCGCATCAGCTCGATGTGCCCTGGATAGCGGAGCGTCTTCTCTTTCATGTTGGGCACGTCGAGCGTCTCAGCGATCGAGCGCAGCCCATCGGTGTTGAACGCCTCGACCGTCCCGACGCCAGGCAGGTCCATCAGCTCAGGCTCCGTCAGCGCCGCGCGGACGACCATCTCTCCATTCTCGACGATGCGCGAGGGCCGCGTGTATTCCTCGATGACATCCGCCGGCGCGAAACCGGCCTTGTATTCGAAGGGCCAGCGCCGCTCGACCGGGAGCCCCCCGACGTAGATCTCCAGATCGGAGCATTCATCGAGCGCCTCGACCGCCCGGCCGCACAGCAGGTTGCTCATGCCGGGCGCCACGCCGCAATCGACGACCGCCGTCACGCCGTTGGCCTTCGCCAGCTCGTCGTGGTCCATCGCGTCCTCGGACATGAACGAGATATCCGCGTAGTTCTTCCCGCACTCGATCACCGTCCGCAGGAGGTCGTACCCCAGGTGGCTCGCCGCAGCGCCCAGCACGATGTCGAAGGGTTCGATCGCCTGCCTCACCGCGTCGAGGTCCGCGAGGTCGAGCACGACCGTCTCCAGCCGGTCCGGCGAGCGCTCCTTCGTGCGTGCGAGGGCCTCTTTAGAGCGGTCGGCGACCGTGACGCTGAACTCGCTGTCGCTGGCGAGATCCCAGGCCATGACCGAGCCGACCATGCCGGCGCCGAGAACGATTGCGTTGGGCATCAGAAATCCTTGGGTGCTTGAACCCTGGAGCCGCGAGCCGCGTCCGGGGCGAGGGTGCGATTGCGATCGTGTGAGCGGCGGTTGTACCTGCGGGACATGATGGTGGCAATCACGATCAGAGCGCCCTCGGATCGCGTAGAATCCACCGACCATTCCAGCAGATACCAGCCATCACCGGCGATGCACGATCGCCGAAAGGAACCAGCCATGCCCAAGGTAGCAGTCGTCCTCTCTGGCTGCGGCGTCTTCGATGGGAGCGAGATCCACGAAGCCGTCAGCACGCTCATCCACCTCAGCAGGCTCGGCGCCGACGTCCACTGCTACGCGCCGGACACCGACCACCCCAACGTGGTCAATCACCTCACCGGTGAGCCAGCAGGCGAGCAGCGCAACATCCTGGTCGAGTCGGCCCGCATCGCCAGAGGGCACGTCTCGACGCTCACCGATTGCCACGCGAAGGACTTCGACGCCGTCATCTTCCCAGGCGGGTTCGGCGCCGCGATGAACCTGTGCGACTTCGCCGACAAGGGCCCCGACTGCACAGTGAACTCCGAGGTCGAGCGCGTCCTGCACGAGTTCCGCGATGCGGGCAAGCCCATCGGCATGTGCTGCATCGCCCCGGTCATCGCGGCCAAGGCGTTTGGCGCCAAGGGCGGCGTCACACTGACGCTCGGCGATGACTCCGAGGCCTCCAAGGCCGCGGAGGCGATGGGCGCCACGCACCGCGCTTCGAGCGTCACCGAGACTGTCACCGACGAGGCCAACCACCTCGTCACCACCCCCGCCTACATGCACGGGCAAGCCCCGATCCATCAGGTCTACGAGGGCATCGGGCAGATGGTCGAGCAGACCCTCTCGATGATCGGCGCCCACGCCTGAGCCAGCAGGGAACCCAACCCCTGCGTTTCCCGTACCCTGCATGCACCAGCAGCGACCGAGGCAACCCACACCCTGATCCGACCATGACCACCGCAAACCGCCGATCCACCCCCATCCGCACCACCCTGCTCGCGCTGCAGGCCGGCGCTCTGCTCGCCCTCGGCGCCCTCAGCGCCGGCTGCGCAGAACCAGGGCAGCAACGCGCCCGAGCAGTCATGCCGGACATGGGCGAGCTGCGCGATGTCCCCCAGTCGCTGCGGAACACGATCGGCTCCTACGTGACAGTCAGAGGCGACCGGCCGCTGATGGTCTCGGGCTTCGGCATCGTCGTCGGCCTCGACGGCACAGGCTCCGCTGACGTGCCGATCGCGCTGCGCGACCGCCTCGAACGCGAGATGGGCCTCCGCGGCGTCGGTCAGGAAACCTACGGCATGGGGTGGACCACCCCGACCGAGATGCTCAACGACCCCAACACCGCGGTTGTCGCGGTCCGCGCGGTCATCCCCCCAGGCAGCGTCGAGGGGCAGCGCTTCGATGCGCTCGTCACCATCGCGCCAGGCACCGGCACCACCAGCCTCGAAGGAGGCAGGCTCTGGACCACCGAGCTCTACCGGGGGCAGATCTCCCCCTCAGGCCCAACCACCGAGGTCCTGGCGGAAGCATCAGCCCCCCTCGTCATCAACCCCTGCACCGACCCAGCCGGTGCGGTCCCCGGCTCCGCCTCGCCTGCCCGCGAGACGGACCTGCAAGGGGCCGGCGAGCCATTCGCTCTGGCTGGATCCGGGGAAACCCGGGTCCGGCCGAACCTGTCTCAGAGAGGCCCTGCGCGGCAGGGTTTTTCTCAGGCGAGGTTCGCTGGATCGGGAGGCCCCTGGTGGGACAGGGGACGGGAATTGATCGCGATACCCGCCGTCTCGGAGGGACGTGGTGCCGGAGCCCGACGGCATGCGCCCCAGGCGAGAAACGAC
>CAYGNN010000022.1:0-19947 GCA_964351165.1 uncultured Phycisphaeraceae bacterium | reverse complement strand
ACCGGCACGATCAACAGCCGCTTCCCCAGAGGCCGGGGCGACCGCTCCGAGACCGCGCACGGCGTTTCCGAGGACGTCATCGAACTCACCGTCCCCCAGCGCTACGCGCACGATCCAGGCGAGTTCCTGAACCTCGTCATGCACACCAGGCTCGACAGTATGGTGCCGCAGATCGCCGCTGGCCTCTACGCCAGAGCGCTCGTCGATCACCCTGAACTCGCGACGGACCTGTCGTGGTGCATGCAGGCGCTGGGGCGCACGGCGCTGCCCAGCCTGCGCGATCTCTACGAACGCCCCGAGGTCGGCCCTCGGCTGGCGGCGCTGCAGGCAGGCGCGAGGCTCCAGGACGCCATCGCAGCCCCCTACCTGCGTGAGCTCGCCGAGAACGGCCCAGCCGCGATCAGGGGGCAGGCGATCGAGCTCCTCGCAGGGATGGACTCCGACCCAAGGATCAACAACCACCTGCACCAGCTGCTCGACGCCGAGGACGCGGACATCCGCGTCGCCGCGTATCAGGCCCTCGTCGAGCGCCGCGACCCCCGGATCACGAGGCGCTGGATCGACAACAAGTTCTTCCTCGACGTCGTCCCCTCGAACGACCCGATGGTCTACATCACCCAGCAGAACGAGCCTCGGATCGTCCTCTTTGGGAAGGGCCTGAAAGTCCCCACCCCCACCTTCGTCTCCGGCTGGTCCAGCAGGCTGATGATCAACGCCGACAAGCCAGCCGACGAGATCGGGGTCTACTACCTGAACCACAAGACCGAGGACTCCCTGACCGCCAGCGTCTCAGCGGAACTCCCGGAGCTCATCGAGTTCTTCGCCCACCGACCGAGGCCCGAATCGCCTGAGCCTGGGCTGGGGCTGACCTACTCCGAAACGGTCGGCGCCCTGTACGTCCTCGCCGAGAGCGACGCCCTCCCAGGCCCGATGATCGCCGAACAGGACGTGCTCGCCGCGGAGCTGATCCACGCGCTGGAGGGCGCGGAGGTCGAGGAACGCCCGGAATCGGAATTCGACACCGGCGAAGAGGAAATCGAGCCGGATCCTGCAGATCCCAACCAGCTCCCGAGCCTGACGCAGTTCGGCGTCGATTCCCAGAATCAGCCCAACGCGCCGGCCAAACGCACGTTTGTCGTCCCGATCCCCCCGAGATCGCCCAATTAAGTAACCGACAGGCGCCCCAGGATCGCTGTTCGCACTGGATATCTGCGGCAAAACCGGTGATACTGGCCTGATCCATCGACAGCAGGCCCCGACGGAATCGGGCGCCGCGATGGCTTCCCCTGTGGGCGGTTGCAACCGACGCCCGATCGCCCCCCCTCCCTTCTCAACAAGACAGACACGGAGGTCTGCACCTGTGATGCGGCTGGCCAAACTCACACTCTCAGGGTTCAAATCCTTCGCCGACCGGACCGAGTTCACGTTCGATGAACCAGTCACCGGCATCGTCGGCCCCAACGGCTGCGGCAAGTCCAACGTCGTGGACGCCATCAAGTGGGTCCTGGGCGAGCGCTCCGCCAAGTCGCTCCGCTCCAAGGAGATGCTCGACGTCGTCTTCGCAGGCTCCGCAGGCCGCAAGCCCTCCGGCATGGCCAGCGTCACGCTGACCTTCGACAACCCCATCATGGACGGCCTCTTCGAGCAGGACGACGAGGGCGCCCAGCGCAGCAACCGACCGCTCGCCATCGACACCGACACCGTAGCCATCGAGCGGCGCCTCGACCGCGACGGCAACAGCAAGTACCTCATCAACGGCGCGACCGCCCGCCTCCGCGACATCCGCGAGCTCTTCATGGACACCGGCGTCGGCGCCGACGCCTACTCGATCATCGAGCAGGGCAAGGTGGACGCGATGCTCCTCGCCTCCCCGGTCGAGCGCCGGACGATCTTCGAAGAGGCAGCAGGCGTCGCCCGCTTCAAGGCGCGCCGCATCGAGGCGACCAGGAAGCTCGACCGCGCCGAGGTCAACCTCGTCCGCGTGCGCGAGCAGCTCGAATCCACCGAGCGCCGGCTCAAGCTCGTCCGCAGGCAGGCCTCCAAGGCGCGCATCTTCCAGCGTCTGACCACCGAGCTGCGAGGCCTCCGCATGGCCTCGCTCTTCGACGAGCACCACAACCTGCTCGAGCGCCTCGATGGGCTCACCAGCCGCCTCGCCGACCTGGAGGGCGCGCGCACCACCGCCGCGACCGACCTCGAGAACGCCGAGGCCGCCAAGCAGGAAGCGGAGCTCCGCCGCCACGACCTGCACGAAGCGCAAAGGGAAACAGAGGGCGAGAAGGCCCAGGCGCAGCACGACGAGCAGCAGGGCGTCCAGCGCATCGAGCTGACCAGACGCGCCCGCGAAGAGGCGCAGGCGCAGATCGCCAGAGACGAGGCGGCGCTGACGGAACTCAACGCCGAGGTCGGCGCCCTCAGCGCCCAGGCCGATTCGCTCAAGACCGCGATCGAGGATCTCGCAGGATTCGTCGAGCGCGCCGAACAGGAGCACACGCAGGTCAACGAGCACGCCTCGACCACCAAGCAGCGCATCGCCACGCTCCGCGAGACCGCCGGCGAGAAACGCTCCGCCGCGGCACGCATCGACCGCGAGCGCACCGCCCTGATCGCCAGGATCGAGGCGGACGCCTCCCGCGCCGAGTCGATCAAGACAGAGCAGAACAAGTCCCGCGATGCCAAGCAGCGGCTGGAGATCGAACGCTCCAGCGCCAGCGCGAGCGCCGCGGAAGCCTCCGCCGCCATCGAGGCGCGCAAGGCCGCGATGGACATCGAGAAGCAGAAGCTCGCGGACCTCGACGAGACCGCCCTCTCGCTCGCCACCGACCAGCGGCAGCTCGCCGATTCGCTCAACGAACTCGAGCAGCGCCGCGTCCACCTCGACAGCCGCAGGCAGACGCTCCAGGAGATGGACGAGGCCCGCGCCGGTCTCGGCGATGCTGTCAGGCAGGTCCTCGAGCAGCGCGAACGCGAGGGCGACGAAGGCGTCTTCGCCCCGGTGCTGGGCGCCCTGGCAGGGCTCATCCAGACCGACGCCGACTGCGCCGACGCTGTCGAGGCGGCGCTGGGCGAATCGCTGCAGGCCCTCGTCGTCGATTCCTTCGACGCCCTCACCGACCGCGGCGCGATCGAGCAGCTGCAGGGCCGCGTGACGATCCTGCCGGTCGAGTCCGCGCTGCCCAAAGTCAGCGAATCACCCGCCCGCGAGGGTTCGCTCGCGGCGCTCGTCCGCTGCGAAGACCGCGTGCGCCCTGTGATCAACCGCCTGCTGGGCCGGATGCGTCTCGCGCCGACGCTCGACGAAGCGCTGCGCTTCGCCAACAACGCGCCGACCGGATTCTGGGACGCCGTCATCACCAGGACCGGCGAGATCGTCCACGCCGATGGGCGCATCGTCGCAGGCCCCAGGGCGACGAACATCGAGGCTGGTGTCGGCCTGCTCGCAAGACGCGCCGAACTGACAACGCTCACCGAGCGCCTGACCGACCTCGACCGGTCCATCAACGCAGAGCGCACGGCGCTCAACTCGATGGACTCCCGCGCCGCGGCCCTCGACGCCGACCGCGACGAGCACCGCGCCGAACTCGCAGGCCTCGAACGCGCCGTCGCTGGCGATGAGCAGCGCGCCGAGCGGTACCGCGCCGAACTCGCCAGGATCGAGCGCGAGATCCCCCGCCTCGACGAGGAGCTGCGCAACCTGACGCAGCGCGCCGAGGCGATCGCCGCCGACCGCGAGGAACTCACCGAGCGCGCCGACAAGCTCCAGCGCCTCGAAGCGGACCAGTCCCGCGAGGCCGAAGAAGCGGAGGCGGAACTCGCCTCGGCCCAGAGCGAGCTGGACGAGGCCTCGGAGAAGCTCACCGCGATCCGCGTCGAGCTGGGCCAGCACAACGAGAAGCTCCAATCGACCCGCCGCGACCTGGGCCGCGTCGAGGGCGAGGCGGAGGGCGCCAACCGCAGGCGCCACACGATCGCCGAGCACCTCAGGCAGGGCCGCGACAAGCTCGAGGAGCACGACCAGACCATCGAGACCGCGACGGCGCGCATCGAGGAGGCCAGGCAGCGCGCCAGCGCCGCGATCGCCAGGCTCCGCGAGATCGAGAGCGACACCACCGCCGCGGAGCAGGACGTCCTTGCAGCGAGCGAGCGCGTGAACAAGACCCGCGAGCACGCCCAGCACATCGAACGCGACTGGCAGTCGCTGGAAGTCTCCAAGCGCGAGGTCGAGGTCAAACGCGAGAACATCGAGACGAGGGCGCTGGAAGACCTGTCGCTCGACCTCGCCGACGAGCGGCACGATTACCGCCAGCTCATGGCCGAGGGCGACGTGGACCGCATCGACCCTGAGGAGGTCGCCGCGGAGATCGACTCGCTCCGCGACGACATCAAGAAGCTGGGCAACGTCAACATCGACGCGATCGAGGAAGAGACGCAGCTCGAAGAGAAGAACGTGGACCTCGCCAACCAGGTGAGCGACCTCGACGAGGCGCGCACGACGCTCGAGACGCTCATCGCGCAGCTCGAAGCCGCCAGCCGCGACCGATTCCGTGAGACCTTCGAGACGATCCAGAAGAACTTCGCAGGACCAGACGGGATGTTCCGCAAGCTCTTCGGCGGCGGCCGCGCCGAGGTCAAGCTCATGCCCGACCCTGAGACCGGCGAAATCGACTGGCTCGAGTCCGGCGTCGAGATCATGGCCAAGCCGCCTGGCAAGGAGCCCCGCGCGATCCGCCAGCTCAGTGGTGGCGAGAAGACCATGACCGCGGTCGCGCTGCTCATGGCGATCTGCAAGAGCAAGTCGTCGCCCTTCTGCATCCTCGACGAGGTCGATGCGGCGCTCGACGACGCGAACGTCGAGCGCTTCTGCAACGTCGTCCGCCAGTTCCTCGACGAGAGCCACTTCATCGTCATCACCCACAACAAGCGCACGATGCAGATGTCCGATGCCCTTTACGGCGTCACCATGCAGGAACGCGGCGTCTCCAAGCGCGTCCGCGTGCAGCTCGATCAGGTGGGCAAGGACGGCCGGCTCAAGCAGAGCGCGATGGCGAACACCGAAACGGAAGAAACGCCGATCCCCGAGGAGCCGAAGAAGAAGCCCCTCCGCGCCCAACTCGCCGCGATGCGCGACGAGGCGCCGGTCGAGTCTCCGAATTCAAACTAGTCTCTTTGGACGCCGAGTCTGAGCGAAGCGAAGGCTCGGATACCGACCTGCCCTACGCGCCCAACCGGAGCGCGAATGTTCCGATCGCATCCGCCAGCGCCGCAACGCTCGACGCCACCGGCGCGCCCAGATCCGCAGGCTCTGGCGTATTGAACATGTGATCCGCGCCGTCCAGGATGACCGCCTCGCCCCTGGGGCACGCCCTGGCGATCCGCTTCGCGCACACCGGCGGGACGAGCTTGTCCCGCTCGCCCCCCACCGCCAGCACAGGGCAAGCGATCGACTCGCACAACGAAAGCACGTCGAAGTCCGCAGGATGATCGAGCCGCTCCTGCCCGAACTCCGCGCCGATGGTCAGCTCCTGCCCAGTCAGCGGCGCGGTCATCGTCATCGAACCATCGCGCACCAGCCGCCTGCAATCGTCATCGCTCAGCGACCCAGGCCGGTCCGGCGCCTGGATCGCGATCACGCCGTCAGGTGTAAGCGTCGCCCCATCGCGGAACCGCCGTCCTGCGAGCAGCAGGCTCACGCCGCCCCCCCTGCTGTGCCCAGCGATGATGACAGGCGTCCCGCTCGGCGCCTCCCCACGCACCGAATCGAACACAACACCCAGATCAAACACCTGCTTGCCCCAGGTATCACGTTGGAACAGGTCCGGCCGGTCCACGCGGATCCCATCACCGCCGGTCACGCCTGCGTGCGAGAACGTGAACCGTGCGATGCTCGCGTGGTGCTTCGTAACGAGCAACCGGCTCAGCACAGGCAGGAACCCAAAGTCGAGATGCGCGGTGAACCCATGCGCGAGGATCAGCGTGTACGCCGGATCACCTTTGGGTTGTTCTGTGATCCCATGGATCGGCTGCCCATCGAACCCAGGCAGCGACCAGCGCTCGACACTCACGACCGGGTGGCGTTCGTCGCGATGAAGGACGACACCACGCGGATGAGCTCCGTCAGCGCGTGCGAGTGCGGCGCCTCGGGGTCCGCCGGGTTGGGCGTGTTGAAGACGTGATCGCCATCGATAATCAGGAATGCCTCGCCCTCAGGGGCGGTCTCCGCGATCTCCGTCGAACCGCCTGCGAGCACCGTCTGGTCCTGCTCACCATGCACAGCCAGCACAGGGCACGCGATCGCGGTGCAAGCCGCGAGCACATCGAATTCGTACGGATTGTCGAGCTGCTCCTGCAGCCACGCCTTCCCGATCCGGAGCGTCTGCCCGGTCCTGCTCGACACCGTTTCGAGGTAACCCTGCTCGCGCAGCGTGTCGCGGTCCTCTTCAGACAGCGAGTTCGCCCGGCTTGGCGACGCCATCGTGATGACGCACGCAGGGGTGTGGTCCTTGCCCTCGATGAAGCGGTCGCTCGCTGTCAGCAGGCACGTCACGCCCCCTCGGCTGTGCCCCATCAGCACGATGGGCAGACCGGCAGGCGTCCCAGGCAGCTCCCCCTTGGCCGCGGCTTCAATGCACGCGTTGAGGTCCGCGACCTGCTTGCCCCAGGTGTCCTGCTCGAAGAGGTCGGGGCGCCCGAAGGTGGTGGCGTCCTCGTTCATCCCGGAATGGGAAAAATTGAACCGGTGCGCCACGACCGGTTCCGTCCCTGCGAGCGTGGACGCCAGCAGCGGGATGAACCCATAGTCCTTGTACCCCTTGAACCCATGCGCGATCAGCACACAGGCCCTGGGTTCGCCGGAAGCGCACAGGTGCGCCGAGCCGAGGATCGACTCCCCCTCGGCGCCCTTGATCGTCCAATCCTGGGAGGTGGTTTCAGCAGTCACAGCGTCATCATAACACAGCAGCGGCGGTCGTTTTATCCCTGCAGCCGGTCGATCACCGCGTCCGCGAAGGCCGAGCAGCCCAGGTCGCCGCCCAGATCCCGGGTCTTCTGACCGTCGGTCAGCGCCTGGGAGTAGGCGTCGCGGATCTTCTTGGCGCTCGACAACGCCGCGTCGTCCTTGCGGGTCGTCCCGATGTGGTTGAGCATCATCGCGCCGCTCATGATCAGCGCCAAGGGATTCGCCAGGTCCTGCCCCGCGATGTCCGGCGCTGAGCCGTGGACCGCCTCGAAGACCGCGTCCTCATCGCCGATGTTCGCGCCAGGGGTGCAGCCGAGGCCGCCCACCAGGCCGGCGCAGAGATCCGAGATGATGTCGCCGTACAGGTTCTCGCACAGCAGCATGTCGAACTGCGAGGGGTCCTGCACGAGCCGCATGCAGGCGGCGTCGATGATGACCTCCTCGTACTTCACGTTGGGGAAGTCCGCCTCGTGGACCTGCTTCGCTTCCTTGATGAAGAGCCCATCGGACAGCTTCATGATGTTCGCCTTGTGGAACGCGGAGACCTTCCCTCGGCCGCGGTGCTCCGCGTAGCGGAAGGCCCACCTGGCGATCCGCTCGCACGAATCGCGCGTCGCGACCTTCATCGAGACGACCACATCATCAGTGATCTGGTTCTCGATCCCGCTGTACAGGCCCTCGGTGTTCTCGCGGACGATCACCAGATCAACGTCCTTGAACCTGGTCTCGACGCCTGGGAGCGTCCGCACAGGGCGGACCGAGGCGTACAGGTTCAGCTTCTTCCTGAGCGCGACGTTGACGCTCCCGAACCCACCACCGATCGGTGTCGTGCAGGGGCCCTTGAGCGCGATGCCGTGCTCGCGGATCGCGTCCACTGTCCCCTGAGGGAGCACGTCGCTCTCGCCTCGGTCGATCGCCGCGACACCAGCGTGCCGCTCGACGAACTGGACCGGCGCATCGGCGGCCTTGAGAATACGTTCAGCGGCGGCGGTCACTTCTGGACCGATCCCGTCGCCGGGGATCATGACAGCGGTGTGAATAGTCATTGTGTTGTGTTATCGACTGTTTGAGCCAGCGAGAAAAGCCGCGTAGCCCTCGATTGCTTCGATTGGGTCTTTCTGGGGCGCCCAGTCGAGCCCCGCCTTCGCCTGCGCAAGATCCGCGCAGGTGAACTCCTGATAGAACTCCCGGACCGTCGGGGGCATCTCGAAATACTCCGTCGCGAATTTGGTTTCGTCCGCGCCGATGCCCTTCCGCACCGCGTCCGCGATCTCGTTGAACGAGGTCGCACGCCCCGAGCCGCAGTTGTACACCCCAGGCGACGCGTCCGCGTCCGCCCCTGCGAGCGTCATCGCGACCACGTCATCGACGTGCACCTGATCCCTGGCCTGCTCGCCCCCTGTAAAGAGCTTGGGCCGATTCCCGGCGATGATCTGCTGCGCCAACTGGTACGGCATCGAGGCCATCTTGCCCTTGCGGGCCTCGCCCGGGCCGTACACGTTGAAGTATCGGAGCCCCACGATGTGGGGGGTCCGCGTCCCCGGCTTCGAGACCTCCGCGCTCAGCCTGCGGTGGAGCGTCTCCATCATCCACTTGCTGAAGCCGTACACGTTGTTGGGCTTCCCAGCGGCGCTCTCCGGGAACGGGATCTTGTCGAACCCCTCCGCGGGCGAGCCGTACGTCGCCGCGGAAGAGGCGTACACCAGCGGCGTCGAGTTCTCCACGCACGCGTGCAGCATCCCTCGGAACCCCTCGACGTTGTCCAGCAGCATCCGCCGCTCGTCGAGGACCGTCGTGTCGGTGATCGCCGCCAGGTGGAAGATCGCCCGCGGCTTGACCGCCTCGATGATGTCGTCCCAGTCCAGATCGCCGGTGGGCTCCGCGATCACATCCCCACCGAAAGGGGGGACGCCGCGGCGTTCGCAAGCCTCGACGATGTTGATGACGGATCCGGATCGGAAGTCGTCCACGACGAGGATCGCCGCCTCCGGCCGCTTCGACTGGAGCGTGGCGACGAGGTTCGAACCGATGAACCCCCCGCCCCCTGTCACGATGTAACGCTCGCCGGCGCCCTCAGCCATCAGTTCCCGTTCCTTCTCGAGTTCGATCCGGCGCTGCTCAGGTCCGGCGGCGGCGGGATCACCAGCCGCATCCCCGGGCGGATGTCCGAACCATCCTTGCGTTTCAGTTGGTGCAGGTTCGCGTCGCGGATCACCGTCCACATCGTGCCCTTGCCGTACAGAGCGTAGGCGATGCCCGAGAGGGTGTCGTTCTTCTCCACGACGTATTCCGTGACCAGACCGCGCTCGATCGAGTCCGGCTCCTGAGGGATCGCCTCGCCGGTCTCAGGGTCCACGTCGAGCCCCTGAATGTTGTAAGGGTCATCCGGGATCCGCACGACAGTGCCTGGCCGGATCCTGGCCATGTCGCGACGAGGGTTCGCCTTCGAGATCACCAGCGCCAGATCAGGGTCCCCATAGAACCGCTCGGCCAGCACCGCCAGATCGTCATCGCGCTGCCACGTGTACGACGTGAACGTTGGGGGGATCACCACCGGGAACTGCGCCGGCGGTTCAGCAGGCGCTGTCTCATCGTCATCGCCCTGCTCCGCAGCGAGCGGATCGACCGTCGGGATCAGCCCATCCTCCGTCGGCCGGCCGTCAGCGCCATCGATGAACTCCGTCTGAGAGCTGTCGAACGTGATCGGTGGGTTCTCCGATTCCGTTGGGGGCGCTGGGGTGATCCAGTACACCACGATCCACAGCCCGGCGAGCATCGCCGCCGCCAGCACCAGCCTCGAAGCGCCACTCTCCATGCGGTGATGGTCTCCGTTCATCCCGGCGCTTGCAAGCCGGCGTGCGTCAGGGCCGCCCGATTACGTCGCCGCCAGCTCCCTGGGGGTGTCCGCGTCGCTCGACCGCGTGCCGGCCAGCTCCGTCGAGCCACCGGAAGGGGTGGTCTTCTTGGAGTACACCAGCGGCGCAGCGACCGCGATCGAAGAGTACGTACCGACGACCACGCCGCACAGCAGCGCGTACGAGAACGAGCGGATCGCCTGACCGCCCTCGACGTACAGGATGAGCACCGCGAAGAGCGTCGTGCCCGACGTGATGATCGTCCGGCTCACCGTCTGGTTGATCGATAGGTTCACGACCTTCGCGCTGGCGTACGCCAGCTTGCCGCGGTTCTCACGCACACGGTCGAGGATGATGATCGTGTCGTTCAGCGAGTAACCGATGATCGTCAGCAGCGCCGCAACCAGACCGAGGTCGATCTTGAAGGGCTCGAGCCCGATCGCCGCGGTGAAGCCTGGGGCGTAGTGGTACAGCACCTCCGAGAGCGCGATCAGGCCGAGCACCGCGATCACGTCGTGCAGCAGCGCGGTGACCGCCGCCAGCGAGTACCGCAGCGAGCCGAACCGCACCCACAGATAGATCATGATGCCGATAAAGCTGAGGATGACCGCCACGATCGCCTTGGCCTTGAACGTCCGGGCCATCGCAGGGTCGAAGGACTGCACACCGGAAAGCGACGACGTCTCCGTCAGCGCATCGCGGATGATCGCCCACTCCGGCGCCGCCACCTCGGCGGTCCACCGCTCGTTGTTGTCGATGACGCTGATGTTCGGATCGCTCACCACCACCGCGACCGTGGTGACCGCGTTGTCGCTGCCCTCGATCGGGATCACGCGGAACGAACGGCGGAGCGAATCCCCGTTGCCCGGCGCTTCGCGCATCGTCTGCAGCCTGTTCGTGATGTTCTCGACGCTCTGCGCAGGCTCGATGCCCTCGAGCAGGAACGCGACACCGCCGCGCTCTTCCGCGACGCTGACCAGCACGTCCGGCCGGCCCACGACGCCGCCGATGGTGTCGTCGAGGATCCGGTAGAAGGGCGAGTTCCGAAGCGCCGCCTCGTTGGCGCCAACGAAGTGCAGCGCCGGCTGCAGGTCCAGCCGGTCGCCCATCGCCTCGATGATCGAATCAGAAACCAGGCGCTGGTCGGTGATGACCGTCTTGATCTGGAAGCGGTCGCTCGTGACGCCATCAGCCTCAGGATCGACCACGATCACGTCCGCGTTGAGCATGTCCACGAGCGGATCGCCCGCATCGACGCCCTCGCCGATGCTGTGGATGACCTCCTCGACGTCCTGCCGTGTCATCGTCTGGCCCTCGGCCAGATCGAACGTCACCGCCGTGCCGGCGCGGAACTCGGTGTCGAGCATCTCCTCGCCCTGGTGGTACACCAGGAAGACGCCGACCGCGAGCAGCGCCGCAGAGAGCGGGTAGAACAGCACCCGCATCTTCAGCCAGTCGATGCTGGGGCTGAGCGCCCTCTGGATGAATGGGGCGACCGTCGGCAGCTGCGGCAGCGACTTGATCTTCCCGTAATCGACGAGCAGCGTGAAGATGATCCGCGTGATGATCAGCGAGCTGATCAGCGTCGCGATGATGCCGATGCCCAGCGTGATCGCGAAGCCCTTGATCTCCTGCGTCGCGGTGTACCCCAGCACGAAACAGACGATCAGGTTCGTCACGTTCGCGTCAACGATCGAGGAGAGCACCTTCTGGTAGCCAAGCCGGACCGCGGTTTTGAGGTCCTCGCCGTTGCCCAGCTCTTCGCGGATGCGCTCGTAGATCAGCACGTTCGCATCGACCGCCATACCGAAGGTCAGCACGATGCCAGCGATGCCGGGGAGCGTGAACGCCGCCCGCGCCAGGCTCATGAAGCCCAGGATGATGATCGCGCTGCTCACCAGCGCGATGACCGCGATCACACCGGAGCCGAAGTAGTAGAAGACCATGAAGGCCGCCACGACGGAGAGCGCCCAGATACAGGCGAGGAAGCCCTGGCTCAGGTTGTCCGCGCCCAGCGAGGGCGCCAGTGTCTGCTGGCTGATGGGTTCAGCGCTCAGCTTCGCCTGCAGCGAGCCAGCGTTGAGTGTCTTGAGGACGTACTGGATCTCCGCCTGCGTGAACTGGCCCTGGATGATGCCGTTCGTCGAGATCCGGGCCAGCAGGTTCGGCGCGGTGTAGACCCTGTTATCCAGCAGGATCGCCATCGGCTTGTTCTTGTGCGTCTCCGTCAGCTTGCCCAGCTTCCGGCCGCCGATCGTGTCCATCTTGAACCCGATCGCCGGCAGGCCCCGGTCATCCTGCGTCGGGAACGCGCCGGCCATCGCCCAGTCGCCCTCGGAGCCGAGCATCCGCTCGCCGGGGGTGTCGTAGAGCAGGACGTAGTACACGCCATCGCGCTCCGCGCCGATCAGGTCGCGCTGCGCGAAGAACGCGCCGGGGTTCGACTGCACGAAACGCAGCCCCTGCACGTCCTGGTACCAGCTCTCGATGTTGTGGACCTCGAACCAGCGCGCCTGGTTGTCGCTCGCAGCAAGGGGCCCCTTCTCAGCGAGCTCCTCGATGTACCGCGCCGAATCCACCGGGTCGTTGGGCTCGACCGCGATGCGGAAGTCCAGCACACCAGCGCCGCGGAGCAGACGCTTGAGGTCAGCAGGGTCGTCCAGGCCGCGCCGCTTCGCCTCGAACGCCGCGTACGCCTCGACAACCTCGTCCACGTGCGCCGCAGCGCTGGGCGAGCGTTCCTTGATCGAATCCAGCGCCAGCGTGCGCGGGTTGCCCAGGGACAGGAACCCTGCATCCGAATCCGGATCACGGATGGTGCGGTCCCGGTCAGGGAGCTCCAGCGCCGCAGCGACCTCGTTGGGATCGATGCTCAGCGCCAGCGCCTCGCCCTTCGCGTTCTGGTACGCCTCCACCGCGGCGCCAGCCGTGTTGATCAGGGCCAGGCGGTCCTCGTCCGAGAGATCCTCAGGGGCCGCCTCGTAGGCCGCCCGCGCCGCCTGCGCATCGTCGTAGAGATCCGCCGCGACACCGAGCAGACGCATCCGCTCCTGATCGCCGGCCGCCAGCGACACCAGCGCCGGCTCGCGAGGCTCGGCACGCATCGCTCGCTCGAAGCTCGACTCATCGACGGTCAGCTCGCCGAGCCGGGTGAGCGATTCCTCGTACGCCTTCTTGAGCGCCTTCACCTCGTCGTTGGGCAGGGGCATCGTGATCTCGATGCGGTCGCTGCCCATGGGGGTGAAGCTGATCTCGTAGAGACCGTTGGGATCGACACGCTCCTTGAGCGCCGTGATCGTGTCCTCGACCACCGACGAATCGATGTTGCTGTCCGACAGCGACTCGAGCGTGTACACCAGCGAAACGCCGCCGGCGAGGTCACGGCCCTTGCGCAGTTTCTTCTCGGTCGGGAAGATCGCCAGCAGGCAGATCGTCAGGACCAGGAGCATGAGGAAGATCTTCTGACCGAGGTGTGTCATAGAGACTCGTCTCGCAGCGCCCAGGCGGTGAACCGGTCAGTCCACCGGCCCATGCCGGCGCGGTTGGGGTGATTGGGTATCAGGTCTGTGGAGTGTCGTGATCGGCGCGCGGCGCTCAGGAGGCCACCGCTTCGAGCGTTTCGTTCTTGCTGTCGGAGGTCTCCGCAGGGGCGCTCGCAGACGCAGGGCCCTTGCGGAGCACCGTCTGGATCGCGCTGCGGGAGATGTGCACCTTGGTGTTCGTGGACTCGTCCACCTTCAGGGTGATCTCGCCGTCCTTGACCTCGTGCACCGTGCCGATGAGGCCGCCGACCGTCTGGATCTTGTCGTACTTGCCGACGCCGCTGAGCATCTCCTGCCGCTTGCGCCGCTCCTTCCGACCGGCGAAGATCTGGAAGAAGATCATTACGCCGAAGATCAGCAGGATCGGGAGCATGAACCCGAAGGGGTTCGGCGCTGGTGCGCCGCCGGCGCCCGCGCCATCAACGCCAGCGCCCAGAGGCTGCTGCGTCTCGCCGCTGACAGGGCCGACGCCGCTGCCGGCCAGGGGGGGCGCCGTCGCAGGCGCCTGCGCGATCATCGCGAAGTTCATGTTGGTCATCGAAAAATCAACTGGGCTCATCAGCACGAGCGCTCCAAAGTGACGACGCATCAAGTCGTTGCAACGACAGTCACGCCCCCGATGCGCAGGGAACGCGACACCGCTCGGACACCCCGCAGAGCGCGCAACGACGAGTCGTTACGAACACACCAGGCAGCCGATTGGCTCGGTTCAAACTTCGATGGCGACACCCTCGGCCGCCACCGGCCAGCGCTCAGCGAGCGCCAACCAGCAATCATCCCGGACCGCGACCCGGATGTCCAACATCAGACGCTGGAAGTGGCGAACATTGTGCAAACTCACCAGCAGGGGCCCCAGCATCTCGTCCGCCATGAACAGATGCCGAATATACGCCCGGCTGAACCAGCCCCCATCCTCAGGGAGCATCCCATCCACGCCAGGCCCTGCGTACCCCATCGGCCCAGGCGAGCACGCCACGCAGTCGCACCCCGCCTCGATCGGACCATCATCCTCAGCGAATTTCGCGTTCTTCAGGCGGATCTGCCCAGTCCTCGTGAACGCGTTCGCGTTCCGGCCGTTCCTCGTCGGCAGCACGCAGTCGAACATGTCCACCCCTGCCCGGACCGCCGCGACCAGGTCCCGCTCGTACCCAACCCCCATCAGGTACCGGGGCTTCTCCTCCGGCATCCTGGGTGCGGTGTGCCCCACCACCTCCACGATCTGGTCGAACCCCTCCCCCACCGCGACGCCCCCGATAGCGAACCCAGGCAGGTCCACCGCGCAGACCCGCTCCAGCGACCAGTCCCGGCGGTCGAGGTCCGTTCCGCCCTGGACAATCCCGAAGAGCGCCTGCACGTCGTCCCGGCCGGAGTCGCGGTGGTGCTTGGCGCACCGCTCCAGCCAGCGGATCGTCCGCTCGTTCGAGAGCGTCAGCCGCTTTTCGTGGTCGTAGTTCTTCTCGAAGGATCCGGTCTTCGTCGTCAGCATCCGCCGCCTGGCGTCGCTCATCGTCACCGGATCAACACTCGGAGGGCAATCGTCGAACGCCATGATGATGTCCGCACCCAGCTGATGCTGGATCGTCATCGACATCTCAGGCGTCATGTGGATGATCGAGCCGTTGACGACCGACTTGAACGCCACGCCGTCGTCGGTGACCTTGTTCGTGTCCCCCAGCGAGTAGACCTGATAGCCGCCCGAATCTGTCAGGATCGGACCGTTCCACCGCATGAACTGGTGCAGCCCACCACGGCGTTCGATCAATTCCGAACCCGGACGCAGCATCAGGTGGTACGTGTTGCCCAGGATGATCTCGCTGCCGGTCATCCCCACCAACCCAGGCAGCAACCCCTTCACCGAGGCCTTCGTGCCCACCGGCATGAACGCCGGTGCCCGGAACGACCCGTGCGGCGTCGTCACCCGCCCCAGGCGGGCGTTGCACGACGCGGACTTCTCGATGATCTCGTATTGCAGCGCGGACACGCGGCAAGCGTAGCGTCCAGAACCAGGCCGGACCGGCCGGTCAGTTCTTCGACTCCGTCGCCCGCCGGAGCAGGCGCCGCTCCTTGTTCGACAGGCTGTTCAACCCCTGCGCCCTGACCTTGTCGAGGATGCGATCGACCTCCGCCTCATCGATCGCCTCACGCCGTGACGCCCTTGGCTGCTTCTTCTTCCCTGGCCCCTTGCCCGAGGCGCCCTTCTTCTTGCTCGGCTTCGCGTTGCCGAAGAAGTCGAAGAAATCCCGCAGCAGGTGCGTGTGCCGGATGAAGTACGCGCCAGCGATCGCGCCGCCCAGGTGCGCCGCCTCGCCGCCAGCGTTCGCCGAGCCCCGGTAGAGGGCAAAGAACGCGATGCCGACAAAGATGTACACCGCAGTCGCCATCCGCATCGGGAGGACAAAGAACAGCAGGATCTGCGCGTTGGGCGCGATAAAGGCGCACGCCAGCAGCACGCCGAACACGCCGGCCGAGGCGCCGACCAGATGCGTCGTCGGGTCATTGATCAGCAGCAGCGGCAGGTTCTCAGCGCCAGGGAGCTGCCCAAGCAGATTCAGGACGACGTACATCACCGCGCCGAAGATGCCGCACACCAGGTAGAACGCCAGATAGCGCGTCCGCCCCAGGTAGTTCTCCACCATCCCGCCGAAGAAGAACAACCCGATCATGTTGAAGAGGAGGTGATCGAAGTTCGCGTGCAGGAACTGGAACGTGACGAACCGCCAGACCTCCAGCCCGAAGTACACCACCGATTCCTGAGCCTGGTTCTGGCCGACCATGAAGATCGACTTGGCCGTGGAGAAGTGCCCCCACTGCTCGACCGCATTCTCGAAATTCGTACCCCCCAGCGCCATCAGCATGAAGACGCCGGTGTTGATCACGATCAGCCACGTGTTGATCGACCACGCCTTCGTCCAGCCGAAGCCGCTCGAGGACTTGGGTCCCCCCCTGAGATATTCCCGGTCGTAGATCCCCATCCGTGGCGTCGCTCCTGCTCGCGTCCTGCACTCCGCACCCATTCAACCGACACCACCTGTGTCGGCCTCGGCGCTGGCGCACGATGAATCACACCGCCGCCGACCGCGTCAGTGAGGATACGGGGCGAACCGACCAGCAGTTCATTCTTCCCGTTTCTTCGCCTCGGTTTCCATCTGGAGGACCTTGCGTTCCTTCTTCGTGAGGCTCCCCATCCCCTCCCTGGCGATCTTCTCCAGCACCCGGTCCACCTCCGCCTTGTGATCCGCCTCGCGCTGGGCTCGCCGCAGCTCGCTCTGCGGCTTCGGCGCTTCCGGAGCCTCGTCATCGCGCAAGCTCGCCCGCCACGCGTCACCCGCGACCTCATCAGCCAGGCTCAGCCGCTGCTTCTCCGCCCAGCTCATCAGGATCCCGAAGACCGCGACGCCCAGCAGCAGCGTCCGCTCCGAGACCAGCGCCAGCGCCGCCAGCGCCACGCCGACAACAATCCCAGCCGTCGCAGCGGTCACCGCAGCGCGGTGCGCATCGCCGGTCTTCCGCCACAGGATCGCCTGCAGCCCAGCGCCAGCATCCAGCGGATGCATGGGGAGCAGCACGTTCACACCCAGCACGAGCAGGTTCACGTAATGCAGCGCCCACAGCGCCGCGAGCGGATACGTATCGAACTGCGAGAACGCGAAGCCCAACCGGAATGGGCTGATCAGCGCCGTCTCCCCAACGCCAGCCACGAAGAGCCCGATCGTCGTCCCCACCGCGATCAGCAGGTTCACCAGCGGACCGCCAATCGCCACCAGCAGCATCGGCTTCCACCCATCAGGAGGCACCGTCGGCGCCAACCCACCCAGGGGCCACAGCAGGATGTCATCCGCCTCGCCTCCCAGCCGCCGGCACACCGCCACATGACCGAAGTCATGCATCAGCACCGACAGCAGCAGCCCCCCCATCAGCATGACCATGTAAGCGACGCCCAATTCATCGCGAGGGATCGACCACGCGATCTGACCCAGCACATAGATGATCAGCAGCAGGTGCAGCCGGATGCGCACGCCGAAGAGGCGCCCGACCGTCACGCCCCAGCCCAGGGGGTGCTCCGCATCGCCGAAGATCCGCCCCAGCATCCGCCGGAACGAATCGCCGCCGCCTGGCCCATCGCCCCGACCGCCACCGAACGGACCGCGCCCGCCCATGCCGGGGTCCTTCCAGCCGGAGCCGGTGTCGTACTCGCCGTCCTTGATCGTCAACGCGAACCCCCTCCAGGGCATCATCGGCGGTTTCCGAGCCAATCCACACTGCTCGAGGCCGGACCGCCCCTCCATCGCCTGCGCGATCGGCCATCCGATGGCATGATACCGCTCCGCACCGCCGGTTCTGCGATCCTCAAACCAGTTCGAATGCCAAGAAAACCCCACAAGATCAACAAGGACGCGATGGAGACCCGCCCACTCTTCAATCCCTCGAAGATGGCGTCCCCCCCATCCCCGCCCAGCGATGCACCCGAAGGCGGCGACCGCCCGGTCACCGTCTCGGCGCTGTGCCGCAGGATCGACAACGTCCTCAAGGACGCCTGGCCGAGAGCGATCCGCGTCAAGGGCGAGCTCGGCTCCTTCACCGACCGCACGCACTGGTACTTCTCCCTGAAGGACGACGAGGCCACCCTCTCGTGCGTGATGTACGCCTCGCGCGCCGCCAAGGTGCGCTTCAACCCCTCGCCCGGGGACGAGGTCATCGCGACAGGCAGGATCGGCCACTTCCCGCGCCAGGGCCGCACGCAGCTCTACGTCGATGCGCTCGAACCGGTCGGCGAGGGCGCGCTCGAAGCGCAGCTCCGCCGCCTCGTCGAAGAGTGCCGGGCGCTGGGGTGGCTGGACGCTGAGCGCAAGCGCGCGCTGCCTGTCTTCCCGCGCCGTATCGCGGTGATCACGTCCAGAACCGGCGCCGCGTTGCAGGACGTCATCGACACCTGCCGAAGGCGCTGCCCCGCCGTCGAGATCGCCATCGCAGACACCCTCGTCCAGGGCGAACGCGCCGCCCCCATGATCGCGCGCACGATCCAGCGCCTGGGCGCCAACCACACCAGCCTCGGCATCGACGCCATCATCTGCACGAGAGGTGGCGGATCGATGGAAGACCTCTGGTGCTTCAACGACCGCGCCGTCGCGGAATCCATCGTCAACTGCCCAATCCCCATCGTCTGCGCCATCGGTCACGAGACCGACACCACCCTCGCAGAGCTCGTCGCAGACGCCAGAGCCGCAACGCCAACGCAGGCCGCGATGCTGCTCACTCCCGACGCCCAGGCGCTGCGCGACCAGCTCGACATCGCCAGATCGCGCCTCGCCTCTTCCCTCACACGAGCCGCGAGGCTCGAACGCGAGCGCCACGAATCCCGCCAGCGCCGCCTGCACCGCGCCGCGCAGGGCGCCGCGCACACGCAATCGCTCCGCCTGGAAAAACTCGCCTCTCGTCTGGCGCGCGTCAGACCGGAGGCGGTCTACGCCAGGCGCCGCTCGCGTCTCGATCAGCTCGACGCCGCGCTCACCCGCGCCGTGCGCACAAGACTGACCCGCTTCGACCCTGAGCAGGCCACGCAGCGCCTCCGCAGGGCGCTCAGCGAGTTCACCACCGACGCCCGCCAGCGCCTCGACGCCCTCGACCGCGAACTCACCATCGCCAGCCCCATCTCCGTCCTCCAGCGCGGCTACACCGTCACCACCAAAGCCGATGGCTCGCTCCTCCGCTCCAGCAACGACGCGAAACCAGGCGAGGTCATCCGGACGCGCTTCGCCAGGGACGCGATCGAATCCACCGTCGTCGGCGCCGGCGGCGCCAGCCCTCTCCCTGAAGCAGCCCCCCTCCCCAAACGCCGCAAGCGCCGCAAGGTTGAGGACCCGGCGCAGCATTCCCTGTTCGGACCCCAACCAGAACCGGGCGACAACGATTGAATCTGGTACCGTGACGCCGTGACCAAGAAGAAGACCACAACCAAAGAATCGGACGCCCCCGACTTCGAGACCGCCGTCGCGCAGGTCGAGGCCCTCATCGACCGCATCGAGCAGGGCGAGATCGGCCTCGAGGAATCCGTCGCCGCCTACGAGCAGGGCGTCAAGCTCATACAGCGCTGCAGGGGCATCCTCGACACAGCGGAACAGAAGATCATCGAGCTCACCGAGGACGCGGATTCAGCCAAGGGCGGCCAATCGGACGATGCCTGAGCATCCCGCTCCTTCCAGGCCACCGAAGTCCAACCGATGATCACCCCTGAAACCACAACCCTCGCGGTCTCCCTCGCCGTCCTCGAATGGTCGAAACTGATCATCTCGATTGTTTTCGTCTTCGCCTTCGGCTCGATCTGCGGCTCCTTCATCAACGTCATCGTCTACCGACTGCCGCTGGGGCTCAGCGTCGTCTCCCCGCCCTCCGCCTGCCCCAAGTGCGAGACGAAGCTCTCCTGGCGCGACAACATCCCGGTGCTTGGGTGGATCGCCCTCCGCGGCAAGTGCCGGTACTGCAAAAACCCCATCTCCCCTGAGTACCCCATCGTCGAGTTCATCGTGGGGTCGCTCTTCGCGCTGACCTTCATCCTCTGGTTCGCCGACCCCTACACGCTCAGCAAGATCGGGATCCA
>CAYGNN010000021.1:21654-23613 GCA_964351165.1 uncultured Phycisphaeraceae bacterium | reverse complement strand
ACTTCATGCACCTGCACCTGCCTGAGCACCTGGGCGAGATTCCGAAGGGGAAACCTCTGCAGCTGCACTGCCAGGGCGGGACGCGGTCGGCGCACGCGGCGGCGCTGCTGAAGCGTGAGGGCTTCGAGGTGGCGAATCTGGCTGGTGGGTTCGGGGCGTGGAAGAAGGCCGGGAAGCCGGTCGAGTCTTGCTCGGCGCCGGCTTGTCAGTCCTGAACCGCGGCGAGGGCGGGCTCGTCCTCTGGTGATGCTGGTTCGGATTCAGCAATTGATGTGTGATCTTCGGCGAGGGCTTTGGCGATGCGGAATCGTCGGTTCAGGCGTCGCTGCGCGTAGAGCATGGTGATCGCGCCGGCGACGGCGATGGCGCCGCTGATCCATTGGGGGAAGGTCAGGACCTCGTCGAAGAGGAAGTAGGAGCCGACGGCGACGATGAAGGGCTGGAGCTGGATGACGCCGCTGGAGACGGCGACGCCGAGCTTGTCGATGGCGATGTAGTAGAAGACGTGGCCGAGCGCGATGCCGAGGATGGAAGAGAGGATGAGGAGCCAGAATTGGGTGGCGGTCAGCGCTGTGATCGCGCCGGCGCCGGCGCTGGCGCCGAGGACGAGCATGAGCGCGATCATGGCGGCGCCGGTGTACTGGCTGATGAGCGAGAAGGCGACGACCGGGTTGACACCTGCGAGGCAGCGCTTGACGCCGAGCGCGTAGCCTGCGAAGAGGGCGCCGGAGAGCGCGGCGAGTGCGAATCCTGATGCGTGCGCACCGGCGAAGGGGTTCTCGCCCAGGATCGCGGTGCCCAGGACGCCGGTGAGGACGAGGGCGAAGCCGGTGAGGTAGGCGGGGGAGCGGATGATCAGGCGCTCGCTGGGGAAGAGCAGGTAGGCGCCGACTGCGACGCAGATGATCTGGATGCGGAGGCCGAACGTGAGCAGGCCTGGGTCGATCATGTAGTGCGCCCAGGTGAAGCAGACCTGCGCGACGCAGTTGAACGCGGCAGGGATCAGCGCTGCTTTCCAGATGGCCCGGCCAGCGATGCCTCGTCGCGAGGCGTAGATAGCCAGGGGCGCCCAGACGAGGGCGGCGAAGCCGTATCGCCAGCCGTTGGAGGTCCAGGCGTCGATCTCGTCGGCGAAGTAGCGGAGGAAGAGGGGGACGCAGGACCAGCCGAAGAGGGTCAGCGCGATGGTTGTGATGCCCATGGCGAGGCCGGTCGGCGCTTGGCTGGAGTTGGTGTTGGTCATGGGCGATTCGCGCGGCGCTGGGAACCTGCGGCGCGGTGGACAGTAGGCTGTAGGGGCATCGCGTGCGTGTTGAAACGCCTTGGATGCCAGCTTGAGAAAGGGTGTGGCGATGAATTGGAGAGGAATCCGGGTTCTTTTCGCGGTGCTGCTGGTGCTGGGCTGGTCGGCCGGCGCGTTGGCAGCGACGACGGTGATCGTTGTCCGGCACGCGGAGAAGCTGCATGAACCGCAGAACCGGGACCCTGCGCTGAGCGATGCTGGGATCGAGCGTGTGGCGGCGCTGGGGGATCTGCTGCTGGATGTCCCGCTTGATGCGGTGTACTCGTCGGATTACCAGCGGACGAGGGGGACTGCGGAGCCTCTGGCGCGGCGGTCGGGGGTGGGGGTTCGGCTGCACGATCCTCGGGATTCCGCGGGGTTGGCGGCGCGGATCACGCGCGAGCACGCTGGCGAGACGGTGCTGATCGCGGGGCATTCGAACACTGTCCCGATGATGCTCGCGGCGCTGGGAGTGGAGGATCCGCCGGCGCTGACGGAGCAGGAGTACGACAGCTGCTTCGTGGTGGTGCTCCCGGACGATGGGTCGGACGCGGCTCCGACGATGCTGCGGCTGCGGTACGGCGCGCCGAACCCTGAAAAGCCCTGAAAACGGGCGTTTGAATCGCCGATATTGGATTCAACGGACATGTGGTGTCCGATATATTGGAGCGAGATGT
>CAYGNN010000021.1:3383-21644 GCA_964351165.1 uncultured Phycisphaeraceae bacterium | reverse complement strand
GGCTGCCCGGTTGGTCTGTGACAGGGGGAGTGCGCATGCGTGCAGCGGACGGGAACAGGTTGATCATCAGGTTGGCGCCCTCGCTGCTGATCGCGGCGGCGCTGCTCGCGTCGATCTCTGCGAACGTGATCCCGGCGCGCCGGGCGGCGGAGGCGGACGCGGTGGCGCCTGTCGAGGCGTCGGCGTGGGTCCAGGATGAAGAAGCCTCGGCGTCATCCGAGGTGATCGAGGATCCGGACGAGGTGCTGGCTGCTGCTGCTGCGATGGCGCACGAGCAGTTGTTCACCGAGGATCGGTTCCCATCTGCGGAGCAGTGCAGGACGTGCCATCCGCAGCATTACAAGGAATGGTCGGTGTCGCCCCACGCGTACGCGATGGTGAGCCCTGTCTTTACCTCGATGCACGGGACGATTCTGAAGCGGACGAACGGGACGTTCGGCGATTTCTGCATCCGGTGCCACACGCCGGTGGGGATGACGCTGGGCGAGCCGGTCTTCGCGCCCTTCGAGACACGGGATCCGGTGTCGCAGGAGGGCGTGACGTGCGTCGTCTGCCACCGGGTGGACCAGTCGTTCGGCAAAGTCAGCGCGCGGTTGGCGCTGGTCGAGGGCGACATCCTGCAGCCGATCTACGGCCCGACCGGCAACGAGACGCTGCGCGAGGTGCTGGAGAACCCTCAGAAGTACCGCGTGGTGACGGAGCCTGGCGTGCCTGGGCGGCAGATCCATACGGAGGCGAAGAAGTTCTTCGCGCTGACTGAGCCAGGATTCTGCGGGACGTGCCACGACGTGACGTTCGCCAATGGGTTCCGGCTCGAGGAGCTCTTCTCGCACTTCAAGCGGTCGCCTGCTGCTGCGGCTGGGGTGAGCTGCCAGGACTGCCACATGAGCGTGAATCAGGGCGTGAACGCGGGGTACGCGGAAGCGCCTGCGGCGATCGTTGGCGGTGTGCCGACGAAGCCTCGCAAGCACGCAATTCATAACTGGGCGGGGCCTGATCATTCGATCGTGCACCCTGGCATCTTCCCGCACAATCCGGAGGCGAAGGAGTTCGCGACGATCAGCGAGTGGACGCAGTTCGACTGGGAAGCTGGCTGGGGCACCGACGAGTTCGAGGATCAGGACCACGACGAGGAGTCATTCCCCGAGCGGTGGCGGTCGATCGATGACCGGTACGATGCTCGGCTGATCATCGAGGACAACCTCGAGTTGCTCGAATGGGGCATGGAGCAGCGGGCGATCGTGCTGCGCAACGGCTATCACCTTGGCGATGTCGAGGTGGAGCGGGCGGACGACGATGGCCTGCGGTTCAAGGTGCAGGTGAAGAACGCGACGGACGGCCACGCGGCGCCCAGCGGGTTCGACGCGGAGCGGATCGTCTGGCTGCACGTGGTGGTGACGGACGCCAATGGCGAGACTGTCTTTGTTTCTGGCGATCTGGATCCGAACTTCGATCTGCGTGATCTGCACTCGGAGTTTGTGCATGACGGCGAACTGCCTCTGGACGATCAGCTCTTCAACCTGCAGTCGAAGTTCCTGACGCGGAATTTCAGGGGTGGCGAGCGGGAACAGATCATCTCGGTGAACTTCTCCGAGGATGCGTTGCCCTTTGCAAGGCCTGCGACGCGGTCGAACATCCTGGCTGGGAGCCCCCTCGCGACACGCAAGCACCGCAAGGGCATCGAGGCGCTGGGGCACCGGTGGGCGACGTACTCCGTTGATGGGGACGAGCTGACCGGGGCTGGACCTTACACGGCGCACGTGGAACTGAAGGCGGGGATGGTCCCGATGAACCTGATCCGGGATATCCAGGAGGTCGGGTTCGACTTCAACATGAGCCCTCTGCAGGTGGCGACGAACATCAAGAAGGGGTTCATCACCCTGTACGAGACGACCGTGGTGCTGGAGGCCGGCGCATTGGAGGCGCCGACGGTTGTGACGATCCCCGAGGCCACGGACTGAGCCTGAATTCATGACATTGCAAGCAATCAAGAAGCGGATGCCTCTGGCGATCGTTGCCTTGGCGTGTGTTCCTGCGCTGGCGCAGGACGGGCACGGCGACGAGCCGCACGAGTTGAAGACGACGTTCTCCGATGAGCCGGCGCCGATGCGGATGGAGGATGTGCCGGACCGGCCGGCGCCCTTGATCGAGCTGGGCGATCCGTTTCTGAGCACTGGGCCGATCGGGAAGGGGTTCGTGATCCCGACCGGGGCGCACTGGAACCCATCGTTGCAGGTGTTTGGTCAGTACCGCAGCGCATTGCAGACATTCAACAATGGCGATGAGACGTTTTCGGAGTGGGTGAACCGGCTGGACCTCTTCGGGAACCTGCAACTGTCGGGGACGGAGCGGATCCTGGTTGGCTTCCGGCCACTCGATGAGGACGGCGAGTTCAGCGGGTATTTCTTCGAGCCTGACAACGCGAGTCAGCACGGCTGGGACGATGGCGCCAACGCGGAGATCACGCACCTGTTCTTCGAGGGCGACTTCGGCGAGATCTTCCCCGGGCTGGACCCCAAGGATCGGGCGCAGCTGGACATCGGGTTCTCGATCGGGCGGCAGCCGCTGCTGTATCAGGAGGGACTTCTGATCGATGACCGGATCGACGCGATCGGGATCACGAAGAACAACATCCTGCCGCAGGGGCTGAGCAACCTGCAGGTGACGCTGCTCTATGGGTGGAACGAGGTCAACCGGGGCGACAACATCGAGGACGACAACGCGCACCTCTTCGGGCTCTTCACGGAGATGGATACGAAGGGCAGCACGTTCAACTTCGACGCGGTGTACGTCTACGACGATGACGAGCGGCGCGACAATACGGATGCGCTGTACTTTGCTGGCAGCGCGGTGCAGCGGATCGGGAAGATCAACACCGCCTTCCGGGCGCTGGCCTCGATCCCGCTGAACGAGGAATCCCCGGCGGTCGGGCAGGGCGAGCTGCTCTTCGCGGAGCTGTCGTACACGCCGGCGCACTCGGAGGATGTGCTGTACCTCAACGGGTTCTGGGGGATCGATGAGTTCACATCAGCGGCGCGCGGGCCGGACGCCGGCGGTCCGCTGGGGCGGACTGGGTTGCTGTTCGCTGCGGTCGGTCTTGGCCGGTACGGCGCGCCGCTGGGCAACAGCGCTCAGGACGCGGTGGGCGCGGCGCTGGGCTACCAGCATTTCTTCCACGAGAAGCGGAGCCAGATCGTCCTGGAGGCTGGGTTCAGGTCCGATACGGACGACTCCGATCAATCGGCAGTCGCGGTGGCGACGCGGTTCCAGACGGCGATCGGGCAGAACAATATCCTGCGGCTCGACGCGTTCATCACCGGTCAGGAAGACAACGGGCCGGCGTCTGGCGCCCGCGTGGAATGGCTGATCAAGTTTTGATCGGACGTGTCCGAGAACGCCTCGGCAGATGATGGCGGCGCTGCGGTGAAGCGGTGCGTGATTCGGCCCGATCCAGAGGTGTGCAGGTCGTTTTTGCGTGAGGGCCGATGGGCCGTCGTGCTATCCTTATTCATGGCGGATTGAGGCTGGCGGAGGTGGTGGTGAGCGATACGAAATCGGACAACTCGCGTGCTTCGTTGCTGTTCTGGGGGCTGGGCCTCTCGGCGGCGGCGGTGTCGCTCTCTGCGGGGTTTCTCCCCTCTGGCGCGAGCGCGGTGGGAGATCGTGAGGGCCTCGCATCGGTGATCAACCATGATCCGGAGCAGGTCACCGGCCCCGATTCCTGCGCCGAGTGCCACACCAACGAGCATGAGGTCTGGATGGGGACCGCGCACCAGGCGGATGCGCAGACGCTGACGCGCGACCCTGAGGCGAAGCGGATCGCCGCGGCGATGGGCGTGCGCCGGATGAAGACCGACGCGAAGTGCGCCTCGTGCCACTTCACGATGCAGCAGCACGAGGGCGCGCGGCTTCGGTCGATCGCTGGTGTTTCCTGCGAGTCGTGCCACAACGCGGCCTCGACGTGGATCGATCCGCACTCGAAATTCGGTCCTGGCGCTTCGACAGCGGCCGAGGAGACGACGCAGCACCGCGCTGACCGGCTGGCCTACTGCGATTCGATGGGGATGATCCGCCCGGCGCGGCTGTACGAGCTTGGGAGTTCGTGCTTCGCCTGCCACGCGATCAGCGATACGGAATTGATTGAAACGGCCGGGCATCCGGTCGGCGATGGGTTCGAGTTTGCTTCGTGGTCGCAGGGCGATATCCGGCACAACTTCATCCGTGGCGGTGTCGGTGAGAACCCGAAGTCATCGGTGGAGCGGGTCCGGGTGATGTACCTGGTGGGCGCTGCGTTGCGGCTGGAGTACGCGTGCAGGGGCGCTGGCGAGGGCGGCTCGTTGAGCGCCGTCCGCGACGCGGTGGCGAACCTGGAACAGATCAACGGGACGATGCGTATCGCGGAGGTCGCCAGGCTGATCGAGATCGGCCATGGCGTGCACGACGCGGCGGGCGCAACGGCTGCGGTCGGCGGGATCGCGGAGATTGGTCGGATGATCGCGGAGCGCGAGGTGGGATCGCAGGAGCAGGGGCTCGATGCGTTGATCCCGGAGCCGCGCGCTGGCGTGGTGGAATGAGAGGGCTGGACTGAATCCCGATGCGTGACTGGTACGAGCGAATCCGGCGGAGCGCACTCGGCGTTGTCTTCCTGACAGCGGCGGTCGTGATCGCGCTGGGTTGCGTGTACGTCGCGTGCTCGAACTCGCTGCACCGGACGTGCTTCGTCACCGGGTGGGTGCTCTTCGCGGCGCTGGCGGCGGCGTTTACGCGTCGGTTCCTGCGGATCCGCGCTGGGGTTGATCCGCAGCGCTGGGTCGGGCAGCAGGCGGTCTTCGCGGTGGCGATGGTCACGCTCTTCCTGATGCATGTCGAGTTCACGATCCCCAACGGCTGGCTCGACAGCGTGCTGGCCGCGCTGTTCCTGGTGGTGGTCGGGACAGGGTCGGCGGGCGTGGTGCTCTGGCTGCAACTGCGGTCGGGGACGATCAGCGCGACGTGCCAGACGCCGGACAGCGAGCACGCCAGGGCGCAGGCGCGGATCCAGGCGCAAGCGGAGGACGCGGTGCGCAAAGCTGACGTGGACGCTGGGGCGATCCTCGGATCTCTTGGCCGGAAGCCGAGATTCTGGCGAAGGGCGCTGTGGGGGAACGACCTGGCGAAGACGCTGCGGTTGATCGAGGTTCTCAAGGCATCGGCGCCAAACGCCGAAACGAGGGTGTTCGAAACCCTGTCCACGCTGGCGATCGAGAAGGACCGTCTCGATGCGCAGCGGGTGGGCGATCGGGTCGTGCGGCGTTGGCTGCTCGTGCACATGCCCTGTGTCGCGTGTTTGCTGGCGCTGGGTACGATGCACGGGATGATCGCCCACGCCCACGGGCTGCTCGCCCATGTCATGCTCGGAAAGTGACCGACCGTTGCCAGATGAGACACCGACAACAGCGCGCCTGACCAGGCTCGTCTTCGTTGTGGTCGCGGTGAGCGTGACGATCACGATGGTGATCGCGTCGGTGGTGATGAACACGCCGGCCGGGCCTCATGTGGCGATCCCAGGTCCGCTCAGCGCGCAGCACGCGATGCTGACAGAGGATTGCTCGCACTGCCACAGCGCCGAGATGGATTCGACGAAGGGCGTCCTGCACGGGATCAACAGCTCGGCGCTGAGCATCCGCGACAGCGCCAAGTGCCTCGATTGCCATGATCTGGGCGGGAACCCGATGCTGGCGCACTCGCTGAGCGAGCCGACGCTCGCGGCGTACACGCGGGCTGCGCTGGCTGCTGGCGGTCCCGGCGCTGCATCGCCGAGCGGGTTTGATCTGCCGCCGCACACGGACGCGATGGAGTTCGCGTGCTCGGTGTGCCATGTCGAGCACGGCGGCCGGCACGCGGACCTGACTGCGATGACCGAGGCGCAGTGCCAGTCGTGCCACACGTCGCAGTTCGAGGACTTCCAGCACGGGCATCCGCCCTTCGGGACGTACCCCTACGACCGGCGGCTGCGGATCGCCTTCGATCACGGCTCGCATATCTATCACAACTTCCTGACGAACGAGCAGGGGAAGGCGCCGACCTCCTGCACAGACTGCCACTCGGTGGACAGCGCTGGTGAATACATGCTGACCGCTTCCTTCGAGGAGTCGTGCGCCGCGTGCCATGAGAACGATGTCCGCGGGACGATGCGCTCTGGCGGCGCAGGCGTTGCGTTCTTCGCGCTGCCTGCGATCGACACGATCTCGCTCGATGAGGCGGGGATCGGCATCGGGCAGTGGCCGGCGGATGCGGGGATCGCGGAGAGCGGGATCACGCCCTTCATGCGGCTGCTGCTTTCTGCGGATCCTGCGGTCGCGGCGGACCTGACGGTCGTGGATCGGCTGGACCTGCTCGACCTGCTCGATGCGAGCGATGAGGAACTGGAATCGGTGGCTCGGGTCGCGTGGGCGATCAAGGCGCTGGCGCAGGAGCTGGCCGATGGTGGGCACGGCGCGATCGCGTCCAGGATCCGGCGCGCTGTGGGCGCTGGGTCTGACGATGTGATGCCTTCGCTGCTCGCAGGCGCGCTGCCCCGGGCGCTGGTGCGGGATTGTGTCTCCGCCTGGCTCCCTGATCTGGCATCAGAGCTCGACGCGGTGCGCGGCGGGGATTCTCCTGGGACGGACATGCTCGAGGACGCGGAGTTTTCCGAGATCGATGCGGCGGGGCAGGGGTGGACCTCGCACGGCGGCTGGTACCGCGATGACATGGCCTTCGCGATCAAGTACCGCACGACCGGTCACGCGGATGGGTTCCTCGGCGCGTGGCTGGATCTCGCTGCGGCGCACCCTGCGGCTGGTGAGCCGCTGCTCGATTCGATGGCGCAGGTGAACGCGGTGGGGCAGTGCCTGAAGTGCCACAGCGTGGACGCGGTTGAGCCATCGGATCCATCGAGCGCGCTGCTGGTCAACTGGAAGGCCGCGAGGCCATCGGATCTGGTCGGGCGGCTGACGCGGTTCTCGCACGCGCCGCACCTGCCGATGGCAGGGGAGCAGGGGTGCATCGAGTGCCACAAGATCGAACCGCAGACGCGGGAGTTCGAGCTGTCGTACCGGCAGCGTGATCCAGGCGTGTATGTCAGTTCGCTGGCGGCGATGGATCAGGCGAGTTGCGCCGAGTGCCACACACCGGCGAAGGTGGCGACGACGTGTCTCGATTGCCACGACTACCACGCGCACCGGCCCTCGACGAGGCTGCGGTCACCATCGCCCCTGAAGCCGCTGCTGGAGCGGGGTTCGGTGAGCAGCGAGGGTGCCGGCGGCGGGTGATATTCGCCCGGTTCCCCTTGTTTTCAGCACATTCCTGCGTGGTGAGATCCTGCGGCGAAACTGCCGCGGCGGCTCGCGGTACGATTCCCCCTCGCCGGATTCCGTTTTCGGCGTTGACCGGATCGCATCAGGCTCGATCGAGCCCATCGTTGGGGATCTCATGTTCAAGACTATCCGTCGTTCGCTCGCGGCTTCTGCAACCGTTGCCTGTGTCGCTGTTTCGTCATCACTCGCGGCCGGGCCAGCGCCAGCTCTGGAGCTCACCGGGGTGCAGCCCTCGGATGAACCGATGGACATCCTGATCCTGGGCGGGACCGGGTTCATCGGGCCGCACATGGTCGAGTACGCGATGGCGCGGGGGCACAACGTCACGCTCTTCAACCGGGGCCGGACGAACGCGGACCTCTTCCCTGAGGCGACGAAGCTCGTGGGCGACCGCGACGACAACAAGGACGCAGGGCTGAGCGCGCTGCGCGATGCGGAGACGCGCTGGGACGCGGTGATCGACAACTCGGGGTACGTCACGCGGCACGTGCGCGACAGCGCGAATGTGCTCAAGGACAAGGCGGACCGGTACCTGTTCATCTCCACGATCTCGGTGTACCCGGACCTGTCGATCGTGGGGCTCAACGAGGACTCTGCGGTCGGGACGCTGGATGATCCGAGCGTCGAGCAGGTGACCGGTGAGACGTACGGCCCGCTCAAGGCGTACTGCGAGCAGGCGGTGCGCGACGCGTTCGGCGATGGAGCGACGATCGTCCGGCCTGGGCTGATCGTGGGGCCCGGCGATCCGACGGACCGGTTCTCGTACTGGCCGGTGCGCATCAGCCGAGGCGGCGAGCTGCTCGCGCCTGGGGATTCAGAGGATCCGGTGCAGTTTATCGATGCGCGGGACCTGGCGAAGTTCGCTGTTGGTCTGCTCGAATCGGACACCGGCGGGACGTTCAACGCGTGCGGCCCAGGCGAGACGGTGACGATCGGTGAGCTGATCGAGGCTTGCGAGAAGGTCTCCGGCGCGGAGGTCGAGAAGACGTGGGTGCCCTCGGAGTTCCTGCTCGAACAGGGCGTGCAGCCCTGGGGGCAGATGCCGATGTGGGCGCCCCGGGTGGGCGATGCCGCTGGGATCAACCAGGCGAGCAACAAGCGTGCGATGAAGGCGGGGCTGACGTTCCGCCCGATGGCGCAGACGATCGCGGATGTGCTGGCGTGGTTCCCAGGCGAGCGGGAGAGCGACCAGCTGCGCGCCGGATGGCCGGCGGAGGCCGAGGCGGCGATGCTCACCGCGTGGGAGACCAACGATGCTGATGGTCACGGTCACGACCACGACCATGACGGGCATGACCACGATCACGACCACGACGGCCACGAGCACTGATGGCTGATCACCGTTCTGGTGGGGGACCGATGGCGCTGCTGCGCCGGCTGGTCGATGTGCGCGAGGGCGAGGTGCGCGCGCTGCTGTACTCGAGCGCGTTCTTCTTCTGCGTGCTGTGGAGCTACTTCCTGCTCAAGCCGGTTCGGGAGACGATGGGGCTGCGCGGGCGTGTCGATGACCTGTCCTGGCTCTACCTGGGGACGCTGGGGGCGATGCTGGCGGTGACGCCTCTGTACACGCTGCTGGTGAATATACTGCCTCGGCGCCGGTTCATCCCCTGGGTGTACCGGTTCTTCATCACGAACCTGGTTGTCTTTTATCTGCTGGAGCAGGTGGTGAGCGATGCGGAGGGCCCCCGGACGACGCTGGGGTACGTCTTCTTCGTCTGGCTGAGCGTCTTCAACATGTTCGCGGTGGCGGTGTTCCGGTCGTTCATGGCGGACATCTTCACGAGCGAGCAGGGGAAGCGGCTCTTCGGGTTCATCGGTGTCGGCGGGACGATCGGGGCGCTGGGCGGCTCGTGGACGAGCGGGCAGCTGATCAGCCTGCCGTTCATGGGGCTGGGCGAGTTGATGCTCGTTTCTGCGGTGCTGCTGGAGCTTGCGGTCTTCTGTTTCCGTCGGATCCCGGGGCTTGTTGCTGCTTCGAGCGAGGAGCAGCATCTGGAGGAGCGGTACCAATGTCAGGCGTGCGGGTATTCGCTGCGTGGCCTGCACTCGCTTGATCCATGCCCCGAATGCGGTGGGGACCTGACCCGGTCGTACGAGGTGGCTCCGGAGGGGATCCGGTATATCGAGAACGAGCCGCTCGGTCTCGGCGGCGCCTTCCGGGCGTTCACGCTGGTCGGGCGTTCGCCCTACATGATCGGCATCTGCCTCTTCATGCTCTGTTTCACGGTGACTTCCACGCTGGTCTGGTTCACGCGGATGAATTTCGTGCAGGACTTCGCGGATTCCGAGACGGAGAAGCTGTTCGTTTTCAGCAATATCTTCCTGATCACGCAGCTGCTGACGCTTGTCACGCAGGTCTTCTTCACCGGTCGGATCATCAAGTCGATCGGTGTCGGCGCGACGCTCTCGATCATCCCGATCGTGACGCTCACCGGGTTCGTGGCGCTGGCGATCTCGCCGATCCTGGGGGTGATCATCGCGCTGGAGAGCATCCGCAGCGCCTCGAATTACGCGCTGTCACGGCCGGCGCGGGAGGTGCTGTTCACGGTGCTGACCGTCGAGGAGAAGTACAAGGCGAAGGCGTTCATCGACACCTTCGTGTACCGGGGCGGGGACGTGATCGGGGCGCTGGCGTTCCGCTTGATCACGGCGATGTCCGTGACGTTCGTCGGGCTCGCCTCGATCGTGGCGGTCATCTCGATGGGGTGGACAGGACTTGCGATCCTGCTGGGCCGGCGCCAGCGGGTGATGGCATCGGAGGCTCGGGCGGCGGCGGGCTGAGGTCGCTACGCTGGCTCAACTTCCGCAGGGCCACTACGAATTTGCAGCCGGAGCCGTGACCGATCACGCCGACACCCGCCAATCCCGGACGCCGACGAGGCATCGCCGCAGGCGTGGTTGCGCTGCTGGTGGGGCTGGCTGCCGCAGCGGGGGCGTCAGGGCAGGAGTTCGCTGGGGAGACCCCAGGGCACGTGACGCACCGGCCGCCGCCGACTTCGGAGGTTGGTCGGGCGGATTCCCCACCTGTGATCGATGGGGTGCTGGATGAAGAGGTGTGGGCCACCGCGCCGGTGATCGATGGGTTCCGGCAGATCGTCCCGGTGGAGGGCGCCGACCCATCGCAGCGGACTGAGGTGCGGCTGCTCTTTGACGAGGACTTCCTCTACGTCGGCGTGCACTGCTTCGATGCCGAGCCTGACAAGATCATCGCCAAGGAGATGCAGCGCGACGCGGGGCTGGGCAGCGGCGATTCGTTCAGCTTCGTCATCGACACGTTCCGCGACAAGCGCAATGGGTACTTCTTCGAGACGAACCCTCTGGGTGTGCGCCGGGACGGACTGATCGATCAGGGGCGGAATGTCCGCATCGACTGGGACGGGATCTGGTTCGTGAAGTCGTCGAGTGACGAGCGGGGCTGGCACTCGGAGTTCGCGATTCCATTCAAGACGGTTTCGTTCGACCCATCCAAGGGGCGGTGGGGGTTCAACGCGCAGCGGTACATCCGCCGGACGACGGAGGAGATCCGCTGGACCGCGATCAGCAACGCGCGGTCCGTCTCGGCGCTGGCGGAGGCTGGCGTGATCGAGGGGCTCGAGGGCATGCACCAGGGCATCGGTGTGGATGTCAAGCCCTTCGTGACCACGACGACGCGCGGGAAGGGCTCGAAGTACGCCGAGACGACGAAGGTCGAGCCTGGCGTGGACATCTTCTGGAAGCCGGACCCTTCGCTGACGTTCGTCGTGACAGTGAACACCGACTTCGCGGAGACGGACGTCGACGACCGGCAGATCAACCTCACGCGGTTCCCGCTCTTCTTCCCTGAGAAGCGCGACTTCTTCCTGCAGGACGCTGGGATCTTCCGGTTCGGCGGCCTGGGGCGCACGCCGCTGCCGTTTTTTTCCAGGCGCATCGGCATCGGGCCGGATGGCAGGGAGCAGCCGATCCTCGCTGGGATCAAGGCGACTGGGCGCGTCGATGGGTTCAACTATGGGTTGCTGAACGTGCAGATGAAGCACGACGACGTGCTGGGCGACAAGAACCTGACGGTGGCCCGTGGCCTGTGGAACGTCGGCGATGAATCCACCGCAGGTGTGATCGTCACCAACGGCGACCCGCAGACGACCGGGAACAACTCGGTGCTCGGCTTCGACTACAACTACCGGAACTCGACCGACTTCGGCGATGACACGCTCCGCGGCAACCTGTGGTTCCAGACGAGTTTCTCGTCGGGGGATTCCTCGATCGGCGACCACGACGAGGGCATCGCGTGGGGGAGCCGGCTGGAATATGACAGCGACGACGTGAGCTGGTCGGTCCTGGTCGAGCAGACCGGGGAGAGCTTCAACCCGGCGCTGGGCTTTGTGTCCCGGCGCGATGTGCGCGAATACTTCCTGAATATCCGCAAGCGCTGGCGACCGGCGGACAGCATCTGGCGCCGGATCGATCTCTCCGCGAACCACAACACGGTGACGGATCTGTCGAACGTGATCGAATCGCAGTCGTTCAGGGTCCCGCAGTTCTCCTTTGTCACCGATGACGGTGATGGGTTCGACGGCGGGATCACGGTGAGCAGGGAGAAGCTGTTCACCGATTTCGAGATCATGAGCGGCGTGATCATCCCGCCTGGTGATTACTGGTGGACGTCCGGGCGGCTGGGCGCGTTCACGTCGAGCGGCCGGCCGCTGGCGGTGAGCGGTTCGGTCAGCTTCGGCGAGTTTTACGACGGGAATCGGAACGACTATTCGATTAACGGCACATGGCGGCCGAATCCGAACTTCCGGCTGAGCGCGAATTACACGATCAACGATATCGACCTGCCTGGCGGTGACTTCATCACGCGGCTGGCGAGGCTGCAGATGAACGTGACGTTCTCCACCGCGGTCTCTTGGAACAACACGGTGCAGTGGGACAACGTGTCGGACACCCTGGGGCTGAACAGCAGGATCCGGTGGGAGATCAAGCCAGGGGACGAGGTCTTCTTCGTGGTGAACCAGGGATTCGATGCTGAGGACGGGGAATTCCGATCGCTCTCGACCGCGCTGACGCTGAAGGTGGGCCTGACGCTGCGGTATTAGGGGGCCGGGACTACCCCTGGGGCGATCTTCAAGAAAACCCTTGGGGGAACAGGCGGTCAGGGGGTACGCTTTTTGAGAGAGCGCCATCGCCTTGGCGCGTGAGGGGAGTGATTCCGATGCGGGATTCGTGGAAGGGAATTGGCGCCGCGGCGATCGCGGCTGGGCTGGTGGTCACCATCGCGCAGGCCGGGCCGACCTGGCCGGAGGGGCCGGACGCCGGTGAGCTGCCATTCTCGGCGCAGAAGGTCAACGGCCCAACGCCGATCTTCATGATCGATGGGACGCTGGGCGGCCCGATGCCGGCGCCGGCCGGCGCTCGCGGGATCCCCGGCGATTTCCAGGACATGTTCCTGATCAAGATCGCGGACCCGATCGGTTTCGTTGCGACGACCGATCCGAACGGCGATGGCTTCGCCGACTTTGATTCGCAGCTGTTCCTCTTCACCGGCCCTGATCACCCCGATGGTCCGGGGCTGGGGATGTTCGGCAACGACAACATCCCGATGCTGATGAGCGGCGAGTCGCTGATCAACAACAACGTGGACGATGGCTCGATGCCGCCGCAGTTGATCGGTGGGCTGCATTACTTCCTCGCGATCAGCGGCTTCGACAGCGACCCGCTCAGCGCGAGCGGGCCGATCTTCAACCAGGCGGTCCGGGACGAGCGTTCGGGCCCAGACGGGATGGGGGGGCTCGACCCCATCGGCGGCTGGACGAGCGCCGGCGATCATGGCGACTACGGCATCGCGCTGCAGGGCGTCGTCGGGCAGACGCTGTGCCCCAACTCGGACATCAACAACGATGGCGTGACGGACACGGCGGATCTCGGGATCCTCATCGCGCAGTTCGGTGTCCCCGGCGCTGGCACAGCGGACCTCAACGGCGATGGGCTTGTTGACACGGCCGACCTGGGGATCCTGATCGCGACGTTCGGCGAGATCTGCCCTTAATCGGGGCTCGCGCTGGCCGCTTCGAGTCTGCTTCGCAGGTTCTCGGCTTCTTTCGCTTTGAAATGGTCGGCGTTGAGCGCGCTGGTGAGTGTTTCCGCGGCGCGCGTCGCGAGCTCGTAGGCGGCAGGGTCGCCCTTGTGCTCTGCGATCAGCGCGAGGTGGTAGAGCGTCCAGGCGAAGGAATCGGAATCTTCGCCCCAGAGGATCCGCTTGAGTGTTGCTGATTCCTGCAGGACCGACTCCGCCTCGTCCCAACGCTCGAGTCTGATCAGGCACGCGCCGAGGTTGGTGAGGCCGATCGCGACGCCCTCGTATCGGTCGCCCCGCAGCGCGCGGATGCGCTCGGTCGCGTCGCGCAGGATGGGTAGAGCGTCCTCAGGGCGGTCGTTCTGGAGCAGGAAGTAGCCGAGGCTCATGGCGCTGGCGATGGTTTTTTCGTTGTCCGTCCCGAGGGACTGCTCGCGCACCGCGAGCACGCGGCGGTGCATGCGCTCCGCGACTTCGGATTGACCCATCCGGTCATACGTATTGGCGAGGTGCACGCGGGTCTCGGTGGTGTCGTCGTGGTTGACCCCCAGTGCGGCCTCGCGGATCTGCAGCGCGCGGGCGTAGTACGCGGCGGCTTCGGTGTACGACTGCTTCCACCACAGGGCGGCGCCGAGATCGTGCATGATCGTGGCGAGGTTGGATCGGCCGCCGACGCCGGTCTGCTCCTGGAGTTCGAGCGCGCGTCGCAGGTGGACCACGGCCTGGTCGAACTCGCGGACTTTGAGAAAACCCTGACCGAGATCCTGCCTGAACCGGCATTCGAAGCTGGGGTTGTCCTCGATCGGTTCGGTGTTGAGGCGTTCCGCTTCGAGTTCGAGCAGGCTCACGACGGTGACAAGCTGACCGCCGCGCTCGTTGGGATCGAGGTTCTCGATCATCGCGGAGAGGCGGTCGCTCATGCCATCCATCCGTCCGGTCAGCGTGCCGGAATTCACAATCGCGAAAACGCTGATCGATGCGACCGCGACGATCGCGATGCCGGCGACTGTCGAGACGCGCTTGTTCCGCTTGATCCACCGGCCGAGCTTCGCGTGGGGGCCGATGCGTCTTGCGTGGATCGGGTAGCCGTCGAGCTTCCGGCGGATGTCGTCAGCGAGCTCGCGCGCTGTGGCGTAGCGGTTGTCTGGGTTCTTCTCGAGCGCCTTGAGCAGGATCGCGTCGGTGTCGGAGTCGAGCCTGCGGTGGGCGCTGGGCTTCGTCGCGTCGCGCGTGTCGAGGCGGTTGAGCGTCTCGCCCAGCGAGCCGGTGACATCGACCGGGAGTTTTCCAGTCAGCAGTTCGTACGCCATCGCGCCCAGCGCGTAGACGTCGGTGCGGACGGAGAGCTTGTCGATCTCGCCCCTCGCCTGCTCGGGCGCCATGTAGGCGACGGTCCCGATGAGCTGGCCTGGTTGGGAGATGGTGCTGCGGCCGCCCATCGCGGAGACCGGGTCGATCGCCTTGGCGAGGCCGAAGTCGAGCAGGCGGGGCTCGCCCTGCTCGTCGATGAGGATGTTCGTCGGTTTGAGATCACGATGGAGGACGCCGCGTTGGTGGGCGTAATCGACTGCGATCGCGATGCGCTCGATCAACGCGAGGGCCTCGTCAGGGTCGCACTCGCCAGGGGGCAGCGAATCGTCGAGCGCCTGGCCATCGACGAAGTCCATCACGCAGTAGTGGCGGCCCTCCTGGATGCCGGAGTCGAGGACCGCGACGATGTTGGGGTGGTCGAGGCGGGCGATGAACTCGACCTCGCGCTCGAACCGCTGCCGGGCGGCGTCCGAGGACATCGCGGAATCCAGCATGACCTTGAGCGCAACGCGGCGGCCGGTGGCCTGGCCGATGGCCTCGTACACCATGCCCATGCCGCCGATCCCGACAAGGTCGATGACGTCGTACCCATCGATCGAGGGGAAATGCTGGGTTTGATCGCCACCTTCGGGATGTCCGCTGGGGGAATCGCTCATGAGCAGGTCTGAAGGGTATGGTACGGGCTGCGATGAGCGATGCGCCGGACAACTCGACCGACGGCCCAATGGACCAGCCGATCGACGACTCGACGATCCAGGCATGGACGGAGGCGGCGTCAGGCGGCGATACCGAGGCGCTCGAGGCGCTCTTCGCGGCGATGCACGACCGCTTCCTGGGGCTGGCCCGGCGGAAGGTCGGGGTCGATTGGCAGGGGAAGATCGACCCTGACGACATCCTGCAGGAGACGTACATCGCGGCCTTCAACGGGATCGACCGGTTCGAGCCGGATGGGGCTGATGCGTTTTATCGCTGGGTCGCTGCGATCATCGATCACCGGTTCATCGACGCGGTGCGCCGGCTCAGGCGGCTCAAGCGCGACGTCACGCGGCAGCAGCGGATGCCCTCGCGGATCTCCAGGCACGAGTCGCTGGCGGCGCAGTTCGGCGATCAGGCTGGGCGGCCCTCGCGGATCGTCAACCGCAACGACGCGATCGGGACGCTCATGGGTTGCATCGCGCAGCTGCCGGAGGACCAACGCATCGCGGTGCAGCGCATCCATCTGGATGAGGCGCCGGTCGCGGAGGTCGCGCGGGAACTCGACCGGACGGAAGACGCGGTGCGGCGACTCGCGGGCCGGGGGCTCGAGAAGCTGGAGAAGCTGATGGGGCGGCGCTCGCGGTACCTGAGCAGCGGAGAGTGAGCCGGTTGGCTCAGGTCGCTGCCGGGTGCCAGATCGTCTTCATCTCGACGAAGGGCTCGATCCAGTAGGGGCTCTGGCACTCGTCCGCGTCGAGCCACTCCGCGCCCTCGATGTCCTGGATCGTCACGCGCTTGATGTTCTCCGACGCGCCCAGGCGCAGGCGCTCGTTGGTCGCCTCGTCCAGGCCTGCAGCAAAGATCGCGTTGATGTCGCGGTGGTCGGCGATGTGGTCGAGCAGCTCGGCGCGCTGGCCGGTGAGCAGGTTGCACACACCGGCTGGGACATCGCTCGTCGCGCAGACCTCGCCCAGGATGCTGGTGGGGATCGGCGCTGTTTCAGAACCGACCGCGACGACGGTGCAACCAGCGCAGAGGGGCGGGGCGATGAGGGAGATCAGCCCGAGCAGCGAGGGCTCGTCCGGCGCGAGGCAGACGACGACGCCGGTGGGTTCCGGGACGGTGAAGTTGTAGTAAGGACCGGCGACCGGGTTGTTGCAGCCGAGGATCTGCGCGTACTTGTCCGCCCAGCCAGCGTAGCCGACGAGGCGGTCGATGGAGGCGTCCACCTCGGTGCGCGCCTCGCGGATCCCGACGCCGGTGGACTTCTTGATGACCTGCGCGAACTCCTCCGCCTTGCCCTCGAGCATCTCACCCATGCGGTAGAGGATCTGGCCGCGGAGGTACGCGGTGCGGCTCGCCCAGACTGACGCGGCTTTGCGCGCATCAGCGACGGCGTTGCGGAGGTCCTTGCGCGAGGCGTGGGCGATGTGGCCCATCGGCTTGCCGTCGGCGTCGAGCGCCGGGAGCGACCGCCCGGATTCGCTGCGCGGGAACGCGCCGTTGCAGTAGAGCTTGTAGGTCTTGGTGACATCAAGGCGTGGCGACATCGCTGGTCCTCCTGTTCGGGAGCGTTGCTCGAAGCACTACAGGTTATGCCGCGGATCCGGCCGGCGCCTGATCAGTCGATCAGGGGCAGGGGATCCCGAATGCTGCGATGAGGATGCCCAGATCGGCGGTGTCCACGGCGCTGTCTCCGTTGACATCCGAGGGGTTGGGGCCTGCAGCGCCGAACGCGGCGATGAGCTGCCCGAGGTCGGCGGTGTCGGTGACGCCATCGCCGTTGATGTCGGTGACGCAGGCGGCGCGGGGCGCCTTCAGGTCGAACGCTGGGGAGGCGCCGGCGCTGGCGAAGAGGGTCAGCGAGGTGGAGGAGGTCACCGGTGGGGTGTCAGCGTCGAAGCTGAAGCTGTGCATCGTGCCCCAGCGGATCGCGTTGGCGTCCTCGGCGGGGGTGAACGCGTCGGCTGACCAATGGACGCTGCCAGGGTTGCGCAGACCGGACCAGTCCTTCTTGTCGTAGGGCTCGCCGGAGTGGTGGTCGATGTCGCGCGCACTGATGTTGGTCACCGAGACACCATCGGGGACCGGGACGGTGAACTCCGCGGTCCCTTCGGCGGAGTTCATGTTGTAGACGGCGTACTGGTAGCGCCAGACGCCATCGCCATCCTCATCGGAGGCGTTGCTCGCAACGATGAAGCGGCCATCGCCTGGGACGTCGATCGTCGAGAGCAGCACGCCAGGCTCGATGTCCGCCCAGGCTTCGATCGCTGGGGTCAGGGTGTCGCCGCCGAGGAAGCTCAGCGTGTGTGTGGTCCCGGTCGAGTTGGCGGAGACGCTCCGGTGCGTGACGTTGTTGAGGTCCGATCCGCTGGCGGCGTCGTCGGGAGAGATCGTGTGGTTCTCGACGAAGTAAGTGGACTCGGTGTTGAGCGCGATGGCCTGGTCGAGGTCCGCGTTGGGCGTTTGCACGCGGCCTGCGAGCGTGGTCGGTCCGGACGGGCTGGCGTGGGCGAAGGGGAAGTCGCCGGTGACCGGGTTGATCTCCGAGCGCGGGCCGAGGGCGAAGGCGCTGCCGGTGATGCCCGAGCTCTCGGGGCTCGAGCATTTGACGCCCAGTGTGGTGCCGTCGGTGGGCTCGCAGTCATCGCAGCAGGCGTTGTTGGAGAGCGCGAAGAAAGAGTGCGTTGCCCACGACATCCCGATCTGCTCGAACGAACCGTGCGCGGCGCCCGGCGTGTGGGGCTGCCAGCGGTACAGGTTGTGCACGGTGACCGGGTGCAGGTTTGAGTTGGATTCGAAGACCGCCTGCGTGTCGCCGATGTTGCAGAGCGTCGTCCCGTAGGTGAAGGCGGTGAGCCCACC
>CAYGNN010000021.1:0-3373 GCA_964351165.1 uncultured Phycisphaeraceae bacterium | reverse complement strand
TCCTCCGGACTCGCCCCAGCGGCGGATGTCGAAGATCTCGCCGACGATGACGTCTGGGCCGGAGATGAGGCCGCAGTCGGTGGCGACGCTGCTGGAGGCGGTGAGTGCGGAGAGCGACAGGCCGGCGATGCCGAGCGCGACGATGGGCTTGCAGATGGACATTCATGTTCCCCCTGGAAGTGTTGAACGGAATCGTGATTGACGCGGTGTCGAGCGGCCGAAGGTGCCCGGTCAGGATAACCGAATTCGGCCGCCGCCCAAAGCACTTTCACGGAGTTACCCGCGGTCGATGATCATGACCTCGCCCAACGGCCTGCGGTCGAGGGCCTTCCGAGGGATTTTGCAGTCGTCCGCAGGGTAGCCCACCGGGATCAGCAGGAAGGGCCGCTCGTTTTCAGGGCGTCCCAGGCACTCGCAGAGGAACTTCATTGGGCTCGGTGTGTGCGTCACGCTGACCAGCCCGGCGTGGTGGATCGCAGCGAGCAGCATCCCTGAGGCGAGGCCGACAGACTCGGTGTTGTAGTAGACCGGCGAGCCGTCGTCGCCCTGGGCGAGCTTGAAGACGACGATGAGCCAGGGAGCGTCTTCGAGGAATTGTTTGTGCTCGTCGGTGCCGAGGGGCGCGAGGTCGTCGAGCCAGCGCTCGCTCGCACGGCGTTCGTAGAACTCGCGCTCTTCCTGCTCCGCCGCGGCTCGGATCTGTTTCTTGAGATCAGGGTCCTGCACGCAGACGAATCGCCACGGTTGCTTGTTCGCGCCGCTGGGGGCGCTGGTCGCGGCGCGGACGCACCATTCGATCGTCTCGCGCGAGACCGGTTCGCGGGAGAACTCGCGCACCGTGCGGCGCGTGCGCAGCACGTCGTAGAATGCCTTCGCGGCCTCTTCCGGAGGGACGCCAGGGTCATGGCGGGGGGGGAGGGGAACCCAGACCGGATCTTCGCGGTTGCTGCTCATGCGTTCTTGCAGGCCATTCCGGCCAGTTCGGCCATGGTGGTGACGGTGAGGTCCGGGCGCACGTCAGCGCCGGGCGATTGCGCGGCGCTCGTCCCCTCGGCCAGCGGCGGCCGGTTGACGTGCACCGTCGTCATCCCCAGCGCCTTGGCAGGGACGTGGTCATGGTAGAGGGATTGCGCGACGTGCAGGATGCGGTCCTTGGGCACGCCCAGCTCATCGCACGCCCGCCAGGAGGCCTCGAACATCGCGTGATCCGGCTTGTACGCGCCGACCTGCTCCGCGGTGACGACCGCGTCGAATCGGACGCCCAGGCGCTCCTGCGAGCCTGCAAAGGATGCGCGGTCCACGTTGGAGAGGATCACGAGCTTGTACCGCTGCTGCAGCGCCCTGAGCGCGTCCGGGCTGTCGGGGAAGGCGGGCCAGTCGGGGACGCTCCCGGCGAAGGCCTGCGCGTCCTCGTCGGTGGACTCGGCGTCGAGCGCCTCGGCGATCTCGCCATGGACGCGGCGGAGGATCTCGCTGTAGATCGCGGTGGGGTTGGCGTGCTCGACGATCGGCTCTGCTTTGGCGAATGCGGCAAGGAGCTCCGCATCGCTGACGCCCGGACGCGCGCGGTCGATCCAGGGGCGGAGGGCGCTGACGATTCCCTGCTCCCAGTCGATGAGGGTGCCGTAGCAGTCGAAGGTGAGCGCATCGAAGGCGTCGAAAACGATCATGATTCTGGTGCGTCCGCGAGGCGGGTGTTCAGGACGACCTCGCCTGTGATGGTGCGGTGGACCGGGCAGCGGTCGGCGATCTCGGCGAGGCGGGCCCGCTGCTCGGCGTCGAGGTCGCCCTGGAGTTCCAGAGTCGAATCGATCATCGCGATGTGCCCCTCGGTGGTCTCGCAGTCCTCGCAGTCGTTGGCGTGCACGCGGCGGTGCGAGAGCTGGATCGAGGCGCCGGTCATCGGCCACCGCTTGCGGTCGGCGTACATGCGGAGGGTCATCAGCTTGCACGCGGCCAGCGACGACAGCAGCAGCGCGTAGGGGTCCGGCCCCTCGTCGGAACCACCAACGGATTCCGGCTCATCGGCGGTGAGGTGGTGGCCCCGGGCGGAGATCTGCGTCGTGAAGCCGGTAGGCCCCAGGATCGCGGTGACGGTGGGCTCGGGGGTTGTGGCCGCAGGGTCGGGCATGGCGGGATGATAACCGGGGTGTGGCGGGGCCTTATTCCGACACCTCTTCCACGCCCACAGGCCAGGCCAGCCCCCCGGCTGGCGGTTGCTTACACTGGTGGCCGCCGGCTTCTCCCGCCGGCGATTCCATGGAAACCCCCATCAAAACGGAGTTTGACGATGCCTGAGACCAGCGACCAGATCACCATCATCGGCGCGGACACCAAGATTTCCGGCGAGATGACCTTCGGCGGCGCCACCGCCAAAATCCTCGGCTCCTGCGAGGGCAAGATCAGCGCCAAGGGCGAGCTGCAGATCGCCTCAGGCTCGACCTGCAAGGCCGAGGTGGACGCCGCCCGCGTCGCCATCGACGGCGTTGTTGATGGCAACATCACCGCCAGGGAGCGCGTGCAGCTCAACGGCAACGCCAAGATGAAGGGCGACCTCGTCGCGACGACCCTCGTCGTCGAGAGCGGCGCGGTCTTCAACGGTCATGTCAGCGTCGGCCCCGACGCGGTCAAGGGCGGCGGCGGCGGCTCCAGCTTCGCTGAGCCCAAGGTCGTGACCGTCAACCAGGACGACAAGGCCACCGCGAAGAAGTGATCGTGCAACCCGCTCTCGGCTGACGCCCTCGCGCTGATCGCCGTGCGCTGTGCCATTGTTGCGCAGTGCGCTGTGACTTGAGCGCGAGGGGACCGATCCTGAGCGGAGGACCTGCATGGCGAAGCCTCGCACCCCAGCCGTGACGACCGCGCGGGCGATCCGGTGTTACCACTGCCGGAAGCCCTTCGAGGTCTCTGCGCGCGCCATGACCGTGGGGTGCCCCAAGTGCGGCAAGCAGCTGCTCGTCGATGACATCGTCGTCAAGACGACCCAGCAGGTGCGCAAGCTCCAGACGTGCGGGCGGATCATCGTCCAGCCCAAGGGGCGCGTCGTGGCGGATGTCGTCGAGGCGCACGAGGGGATCGAGTGCCGGGGGCTCGTGCGCACGAAGGAGTACCTGGGGGGCCCTGTCGTCATCGGCGCCAAGGCGACGTGGAAGGGCGACTGCGCCGCGCCGAGCGTCGCGGTGGAAGCGGGCGCCCTGATCGAGCCGAGCTTCTTCGATGTTGGCGAGGGGAAGGGGCAGGGAGAAACGTCAACCTAGCTTGGGTTCGCCAGCCGGAGTTCGAGTTCGATTTCGTCGCGGATCGGGATGCCGTTGGGGGCGACGGTTGGGATTTCCGGCTCGATCTCGCGCATGCGGTCCATGGCGCCGCGGTG
>CAYGNN010000020.1:0-23627 GCA_964351165.1 uncultured Phycisphaeraceae bacterium | reverse complement strand
CAGGCCTTGTCGGCGCTCGATGCGTTCGCGAGCGGCCCGGCGGTCCAGGTCGCCTTGACGATCTCGTAGCCGTCGGTCTGCTCGACGCCGGCGATTGTCGCGAGGAACTCGATGTCGGAGCGCCCATCGAAGAGCGGCTCGATCATCGGCTGGATGACGGTCAGCGTGCCATCGGACGCCTTCGCGTCGCCCCACGACTCGAGGTAGTGCGCCCTGTTGCAGGACCACATCGAGAGCACGCTCGTCTCGTTCTCGGATTCGTTGCACGTGATCGTGATCGGGACGTTCGCGAAGAGGTCGGCGAAACCAAGGTCCGCCGGCGCGTCGTAGACCGGGTTGGCCCCCAGCACGATGAGCGTCGCGACCTGCCGCGACTGGATCGCCTGGGCGAGCCTCGTGATCGAACGCAGCGAGGACTCGCGGTCGTCGCCGGTCATCTCGCTGAGCATCACCGTGTTGCCGTGCGCGCCGAGCGCCTCGTTGGTCGCGTCGATCAGCGCCCTGGTCGGGGCAGCAAGGCCAGGGCCGCCAACGAGCACGCCAGCGCCGTTGGCCGCGACGAGGTCCTTGGCGGATTCCGTGATCCACTCCTGCGCCAGCTCGTTGCGGTGGGCGTCGCCACCGAAGAGCTCGCCCTCGCCCTTGCGGTCGGCGCTGGAAGCGAGCGAACCGCCATCGCCGAGCTGCCGCAGCGTTTCAGCGCACAGACGCAACGCGAGCCGCTCGACCTCGCTCGGCTTCGCACGCAGGCGGTGATCCGCCGCAGCGCCGGTGAGCGTGAGGTCCGACTCGATCGCGTAGAGACGGTTCATCGAGAGGTGCGGCTCGTGGTCCTGATCGTCCACCTTGCGACCGGCGGCGAAGCCGCGCGAGTCGTTGAGGGAGCCATCCTCACCGAGGATGTCGGCGCCCAGGCTGACGATGACCTTCGCGTTCTCCAGCGCCAGGCGGCGCGACTGCGGCGTGCCGAAGGCGATCTGCGAGCCATCGCGCCCGGATTCGTCATCGACCGCCTCGTAGGGCAGCCACGTCGCCTGCGGCCACCTGGCGAGGATCCTCGAACGCATCGCGTCACGCGAGGGGCTGGAGGACTTGCCGACGAGGAAGTACAGGCCTGCGCCGTTGGAGTTGTTCGCGTCGAAGCGGCCGAAGGCGCCGCTGGTGTAGCCATCAAGCTCGTCCCAGCTCGACTCGATGCGGGTCGGCTTGCCGTCCTCGCCGAGATCGCCACGGCGTGTCACGCCAGGAACACGATCAGGGTCGTACAGGTTCAGGACCGATGCCTGCGCCGCGACGCTCGTCGCGCCCTGGTTGATCGGGTGCAGCGGGTTGCCCTCGACCTTGGTCGGGCGGCCGGTGTGCGTCTCGACCAGCAGACCCTCGCAACCGCCGGCAGCGAGGGGCATCGCGCTGGCGATATACAGCGGGCGGCCAGGGATCACGTGCTCCGGGTCCTTGCTGTACGGCATGATCCGGTGGTCGGGGCGACGGCAGCCTGGGATCGACGCCGCAGCGCCGGCGAGCGCGACACTGGCGCCCATCAGCTTCAGGAAGGTGCGCCGGTTCGACGCGAGCATCTCCGACGCGAAGGCCGGGAACTCACGCTGGGCGAACTCCTGGAACTCCTTCGTCTGCGACAGCTCGTCGAGACTGGACCAGTAGGCGCGTCCGGTGGCGGGGCCGGGGTTCTCCGGCTGCTTCCCGACCGTGGATGGGCATTGGGGTGCGTTGCTCATAAGTCGTTGGCCTGATGCCGCTCGCTGTCGAGCGCAGTCGTCGGTCGTGTGCTGGTGTCGATCGTGTCCGGAAGATTCAGTAGTGGCAGGCGCTGCAGTGCGTCGGCGGCTCGCGGCGCGACTTGGCGGCCAGTCGCTCGAGCAGGCGCTCGCCGTTCGAGGCGGCGTAGTCCTCCTGCGTCAGCTGCCCCTCGACCCAGGCGAGGTCCGTCACGCGGCCCTGCGAGGTGTCGAGCAGGTCGTGCGCCGGGTTGCGGTGGCACTCCAGGCACCACCCCATCGAGAGCGGCTCGGACTGGTACACCTCCGCCATCTGATCGATCCGGCCGTGGCAGGAGTAGCAGCTCACGCCAGCGTCGAGGTGCGCCGCGTGGTTGAACTGCACGTAGTCGGGGAGCTTGTGGATCCGCTTCCAGGGGGCGGGGTCGCCGCTGGCCGCGTACGCGCGGAGCTTCTGCAGCTCGGGGTTCGCGAAGTGCGCCGATGGGCCGTCACCCAGCGAGACCGCCTTCTTCAGGTAGCCGGTCTTGTCATCAACAACCGTGTGGCAGTTCATGCACGTGCTCGTCGAGGGAATGTTCGCGACGCGCGAGTTCTCGACGTTCGTGTGGCAGTAGCGGCAATCGATGCCCAGCTCCTGCGCGTGCAACTGGTGGTTGTAATCGATGGGTTGCTCGGGCTGATACCCGACCTCCCAGTACGCCGGGGTCGCGTACGTCCAGAACGCCGCGACCACAACGACAAACCCGGTGGCCACCGAAGCGAGCGCAAAGGCCGGGATTGAGTTCGTCCACTTTGGAAAAATCGACACGGTCGCTCCTGACGTCCTGTCGCACACCATGACGGCTCGATCCCGTCGGATGCATGCGTAGCTGCCCGATCGCGCGGCCTGCAACAGCCGCGCTCCAATCCAGTTGGGTGGGTCAATGTACCGTTTCGAACCCGGCCCGCGATTGCCGTGGAAAACTCCCCCCACGACCCTCGGAGGCCTGCTGTTCGAGCGATGCAACGGAACCGCCCAATTCCGGTTGAACCGTAGTAATTACAAATCACCCCTCGCTGTCAAGCCGTGAAGCCCGCCCAGGCCCAATTGAGATCAAGTCTCAGCAACACGCCGGCTCCCCCATCCCACACGCTTGCGGTGACTAGCATCCGCCCCATGGACAACCACACCAACGGCTCGCAGCCCGCTGCGATCACCCCCTCTCAAGCAGCGCCGATCACCGCAGGGCTGACCGTCGGGTTCGCCTTCACCGCCCTGCTCTGGACGGTCGGTTACCTCCTGCATTTCCCGGGGATTTCCGTCGCTCCGGTGATCGTCGGGATCGTGCTCATGCTGCTGATGGCCCTGGGCGCTGTCCGGTGCGGGACGCTCGGCCCGGCCGGTTCTCCGATGAAGACAGGCGCCGTCTTCGGGCTCACGCTCGGCCTGCTCAACCTGCTCATCCTCGGATCTGTGCTCTTCGAATCCCCCGAAGAGGGTGATTCTTCGCGCCCATCCCCGGCGGTCGTCGTCGCAGGGTGGCTCGCCTTCGCCATCATCGTTGGCCTGCTCGGCGCCAAGATGGGCTCGATGCTCCGCCCTGCGCCAGCAGGCATGGACCAGTCGCGCCCGGCGTGGCTCGCCCGCTTCGGCGTTGTCGCGGCGCTGACGATGCTCCCACTGCTGCTCGTTGGAGGCGTTGTCACAACTTCAGACTCCGGCATGGCGGTCCCCGACTGGCCCAACACCTTCGGGACCAACATGTTCCTCTTCCCGCTGTCACGCATGACCGGCGGCGTCTACTTCGAGCACACGCACCGCCTCTTCGGCGCGATGGTCGGGCTCACCGCGCTCACGCTGATGGTCCTCACGCTGGGCAGCAAGCGCTGCGGCAAGACCAAGGCGCTGGCGGTCGGCGTCTTCCTCTTCATCACGCTCCAGGGTGTGCTGGGCGGCGTCCGCGTCACAGAAGCAAGCAAGTTCCTCGCGCTCCTGCACGGCGTCGCTGCGCAGGTCGCCTTCGCGATGCTCGTCACGCTCGCCGCGATGTGCTCGATGCGATGGAACGATGGCCACGAGCCCACCGCAGCCCCAGGCGTGCGCAAGATCAAACGCCTCGCCTGGGCGACGATGGTCATCACGCTGCTGCAGATCGCGTTCGGCGGGATGATCCGCCACTTCGGCGATGAGGAACTCCCGATGCACGCCGTGATGACGCACGCTGGCTGGTCGCTGGTGGTCATCGCGCACGTCTTCATGGTCAGCAGCAAAATCGCAGCGATCAAAGACGCGCCGAAGCACCTGCGCCGCATCGCCCACGCGATGCTCGCGATTGTCAGCCTGCAGATGCTGCTCGGCTTCATCGCGCTCGGCGTTGCGATGGTCTACCAGGACCGCGCCGAAGCGCCGACCATCCGCCTCGTCATAGGCGCCACGCACCAGACGCTGGGCGCGATCCTCTTCGGCGCTGTCACACTCTCGCTCGTCTGGACGAAGCGCTCGCTCGTCGATGATGGGACATCGCCGAAGAAAACGGCGCCCGCCGAGACGGGCGCCGCCTGAGCAGAGCCAGGATCACTCCGCGGCGTCTTCTTCGCTCGCTGCAGGCGCCGAGGGCGCTGGCTGGGGCGCCACCGCGCCGCCAGGGTGCAGCTTCCGCAGCGAGAAGACCGCCAGGCACAGCCCCAGCAGCAGCAGCGCCATCGGGAAGAGCATCGCGCCGGATTCCGTCTCCCCGGTGTCCGGGTTGATGAACTCCGGCCGGATCCCCAGATCCGTGAAGAGGTGCGAGCCGACCGCGCCGACCATCACCACCGCGCCGAGCCCAGCGCCGATCCAGTTCGTGCGTGGGATCAGGATCAGGATGCCAGCGAGCAATTCCGCAACGCCGGTCGCGTACATCCCGGCGCTGCCCATCCCGACCTGCTCGAAGACCTGCTCCGGCATGTACTGCCCGGCGAGCTTGGGCAGCGCGCCCATCGCGAGGAACACGATCGCGACGATCCCCTGCATGATCCACGCGGTGATGTCCAGGTTCTTCGGGAGGGCGCTTGCTTGCATCGGTCTGGCTCCTGCGGCAGAGGAAATGGCGGATGACCCAATTCGGATCGGCGGCGTTGCGACCGCGCAATGAAAAACGCGCCGGATCGGCGCGTTCTTCCATGAATCAATCATGAATTGCTGTTGCTCGGAAGCCGGGGCTTACTCAGGGTCGCCGCCGCTGAGGTCGTAGACCCACTTCTCGCCAGCGCGCTCCCAGTTGAGCACCTCGCCGCCGCCGAAGAAGAGCTCGAGCTCCTTCGAGGCCGCCTCGGGGCTGTCGGAGCCGTGGATCAGGTTGAACGAGTTGGAGACGCCGAAGTCGCCACGGATGGTCCCCGCCTCGGCGTTGGAGCCGAACGTCGCGCCCATCATCTTGCGGCAGATGCCGATCGCGCCGACGCCGCGGATGGCGAGCACGAGCACCGGGGAGCTGGTCATGAAGGAAACAAGGCCGTCGTAGAAGGGCTTGCCCTGGTGCGACTCGTAGTGCTTCGAGGCGGTCTCCATCGGGATCTGCATCATCTTGCAGCCGACGATCTGCAGGCCCTTGTCCTCGAAACGCGAAAGAATCCGCCCCATGAGGCCGCGCTGCACGGCGTCGGGCTTCAGGATGATCAGTGTCGTCTCCACGGTGGTCGCTCCGGTATTGCTTCGGTGTTCATTGAAACCGCCCGATCATCTCCGCGATCGGCGCAGGCCCATAGCGTAGGCCCCACGCGTACGAGGGCCAGCGCACAACCGCATCAGCTTTCCGAGCGTGCTCAGAAGGGCCCGGTGATCCGGATGTTGTCCATGTACCAGTTCGCCGGCTTGTAGTCAGGGTCCTCGTCAGGCGAGGGATCGCCGCCCCAGAGCCATTGGAGCTGCCGCAGCGCCGGTGTCGCCACGACGAACGGATCGGGCGCCGCAACGCCTGGCTGCAGGTTCCAGATCGCAGGGCCGTAGGGGCCGCTGGGGACGAGACGCACGAACCCATCATCGCTGATCCCGTCGCTGTCATTGCCCGGGTTCGGATCCTTGAGCAGCGCCGTCTCGCTGTCGGAGACCCACAACTCGAAGGTCGAGTTCGACCGCTGGACCATCCGCAGGCTGAACCACTCCCCGAGCACCGCGTTCTTCCCGGTTGCGCCGGAGATCTGGTCCTCCACCGTCCCAAAGAAGAGCCCCTGCCCGGCGCCTGGCACCTGCGGCGACTGCCGCACGATGAAGCAGGGCAACTCGCCGTTGTCGTCTGCGAATGGGATCAGGTTCGGATCGAGCGAGGCCGCGACACCGCCGAGCATCACGTCCCACGAGGCGCGGAGCCCGTTGTCGAAGCCCTGCAGCCAGAGGAACGTCTGATGCCCTGTCAGGAAGATGTCCACGCTGGTCACGACGTCCTCGAGAGGCGACGCGATCGTCTGCCTCGAGAGCGGCGAGAAGAGCGAATAGAAGCAGCAGTTGGACACGTTGATGTCCGACTCGGTCCGCGCCAGCGCCAGGACCGATTCATCGCCCCAGCCGGCGCACTGCTGCGAATTCGCGTGCGCCAGGAAGTCCGCAGCGCCAGCGTCGATCGCACCGCCATCGACAAGCGTCCACTCCCCGTACACCTGCTCTGTTTCATCCTCCGCGAGGAACCGGTACGAATCGCACGCGCCGCAGACACCGAGCGAGACAGGCACCGCGATGACATCACCCAGCGCAGGGCTCGCATCGATCGCGTCCTGCGAGGTGATATCACCCTCCGGCGTCACCTCTCGCACCTGCTGCACCTCGTACACGCAGAACGGTCCGAGCGCATCGCCGAACGCGTCGATCATGATCCCAAGATCAGCGGTATCAACGATGCCATCGTTGTTGAGATCCGCGAGGACACCTGGCCCCTGCTGACCGAAGGAACCGATCAGCACACCGAGGTCGGTGGTGTCCACTGTGAAGTCACCGGAGACATCGCCGAGGATCGTCTGCCCGCTGTTCGATTCGAGATCAGCGCCGAACCACCTGGGCATCGGGTCAGGGAGCCCCTCCCCATCGACCTGGCCATCTACGAAGAGCGTGGTAATGAACTCCCGATCGAACGCGGTCCAGAACCCGCCAGCGCCGTTGTTCATGCCGTGCATCGAGACCTGGAACCGATCGAAGACCGGCTCATCGCTGATCGGGTAATCCTCGAACGCATCGAGGTACAGCAGCGTGCCGCGCTGATGATCGAGGATCGTGGTCCCGCCGACCGACGAGTCCTTGATCTCTACGACACCGATCTCAGCGATCGGATCGCCGATGGGCTGCAGCTCGAATTGCATGGGGGCCGCCAGCGCGGCGCACGACAGCGCCAGGCCGCTCAGGGCGACGAACGAAGGACAGAATCCACGGCGGTTGATCATGGTCAGATCTCCATGAAGGTTGGGCCCCGCCGAGATTATCCTAACTGAACAGCGGGCGGAGTGGAATCCAGAATCCACCCCGCCCGCGTCATATTTCAGCCGATTTCATCCCGGATCTCCCGGGATCCGACCAGCAGGCCCGACCAGCGGACCAGATCAGCGGGCCGCCGACAACCCGGATTCTCGGGACATCATGCTGTCGAGCATGGTCCCGATCAGGGCCGTCGTCTCTGCGCTGCCCGCAGCGCCGCCATCACCGGTGACCATCACGCGGGGCGTGATCTCGATCCCACGCTCGCCAACGATCTTGAGCAGCTCGATCAGCGAGGCGTTGCCCCGGCCGATCTGCTCGGCGATCGCGCGGAAGGCCTCCGCCTGCGCCGCCGCCTCGATCGCAATCGCCTCAGCCCCAGCCTCTGCGGTGATGATCTTCTGCAGCTTCTCCTGCTCGGCGATCTGCACCTGGTACTGCGCGGTCGCCAGGCGCTTTTCTTCCTCGGCTTCCTGCTCGGTCCTCGTCAGCGCCTTGCGCTGCTCAGCGGCGCGCTGCTGCTCCTGGAAGGTGTCCTGCTCCTGCAGCGCGATCTCCCGGTCCGTCTGCGTCTTGAGCAGCTCACCCAGCGTCTGCTGGTTGCCAACATCACCGATGCGCACGCCGGTGACCGTCACGCCGAACTCTTCCATCGCCAGCGCGATCATGCGCGACGAGACCTCTTCCTGCGCCGAGCGCTGCTTGACGTAATCCAGCGCCTTGACGCTCTCAGCGTTGTTGCGGAAGACCGCGCGCACGACCGAGTTCAACCGGAGTTCGAGCCGCTCGCCGTCATCCTGGAATGACGTGACAACCGCGGCCGCGTTCTCCGCGGTGATGCGGTACTCCACGCGCACATCCACCGGGAACTTAAAGCCGTCCGAGGAGATGACCTCGATCTCGCTCTGCTCGCCGTTGGCGTCCGCAGCGGTGAACCGGACCGTCTTCTCTTCCGTCGAGATCAGCGTGACCTCGTACGCCTTGGTGTGCAGGTAGTACTTGCCAGGCTCCAGGGGCACACCCCACACACCGCGCAAGCCCTTCTCGACGATCGGACGCATCGCGGAGACCCTGGGCGCCTCGCCGACGTTCGACTTCACCACACCGACCTGCGCCGGCGCGACGTTGGTCACGTGCGACCGCTCGATCTGGTAGAGCCTCGTGTTCAGGGGATAGACGCCGGGCGACAGCACCGAGGTCTGCGGCCCCATCACGCCCTCGCCATTCGTCAGAAAGTGCTGCGCATCGAGCATCCGGTCGAATTCCTCGACCGTCCACTCAGGTGCATACACCGTCTCCGAGGGCATCGGCCAGCCGTCCGCGGTCGTGATGTGACCGATCTCGCCATCGCCGATCTCGACCCAGTTCTCCAGCTCGACGTTGTACACCACAGGCCACAGCCAGGGGTGCCAGCCAGGCATCAGGACCTCGGCCTGCGCGCCCTTCTCGCCATTGACCGCGATGACCTTGCCCTGCGGCAGGCTCCTGGCGCCGACGTTCTTCACGACGATGCCGACCTTGCCGTCCGGGACGTACCGCACGGAACTCACGACGACGAACACGAACAGGACGCCGAGCGCGAGCCCTGCGATGCCGGCCCGCGCGGCGCGGTGCTTGACCTTGGGGATGGCCGTGAGGATCGCAACAGCGAGCGCGATCCCGACAAGAATGATCAGAGGGGTCAACATGAACATGTCTCCTATGTGTGCGCAACGATGCGCGTGTCACGGATCCCATGGAAAGGTGAGGGAGTTGAGTCGGGGCATCCTGCCCGTGAATTGCATGGACTCGAGAGCGGGGATCTCGTGGGCGGATATCTTTGGGATGCTGCGGCAATCACTTTCAAGCGCCGAGCAGCGCCAAAATGCCAAAACCCGCTTCTGGTGATCACTAACCCCGCGTCATGCGCTGCGATCAATGAAAATTTTCAGTCGCGCAGCAGCGTGCGCCAAAGCGCTTCATCCGCATCGTCAACGCGGCGTTACGAACCGAAATTGGCGATCAGGATGCCAAGATCAGCGGTATCAACGATGCCGTCCTGATTGACGTCCGCGACCGCGTTCATCGTGCCGAAGTTGAGAATCAACACGCCGAGGTCCGCGGTATCGACAACGCCATCGCCGTTGAGATCACCTGGTATCGAGGGCGCTGCGCAGCCGGTGCGGATCGCGACCGAATTCGCGCCGACACCGCCAGCTGTAGAAAACGCGCCGCCGATCAGCAGCGTCTCCGAATCAACGACAGTCATAGCGCCGACCTTCTGATTCACGCCGCCGAACGCGTTCGACCATTGCGCGCCGTCCCATGCCGCCAGGTGCCCAACCGATGCGCCGTCGGCGATCAGGAACTCACCAGCTGCGATCAGCCGCTCGCCATCGCCCTCATCGAAGACACGAAGCTCGCGCACCCTCGAACCGAATCCCCACGAGCCGCCGTTGCCGACGGAGGACCACGCCTGACCGTTCCACCGCGCGACCCGCTTGGAGGGGATCGCGCCGGCGGTTTCAAAGTCCCCACCGACATACAGCGCCGGACCGGTCCCGTCATCGAAGACCTCGAAGCAGCGCACCGCCCCATCCACACCGCCGCCCAGCGGCGACCACGAAGCGCCATCCCAGACCGCCACGTTGTTGGCGAACTGCCCGCCAGCGACTGTGAAGACGCCACCGACCGCGAGCAGCGGTCCCTCGCCGAGATCGAACTCGCAGATCGCGTACACCACCGACGGCTCGCCGGGGATCGTCACGCCGCTCCCGAGCGGCGCCCAACCGACCCCATCCCATTTCGCGATCCGCTTGGCGCTGACGCCGTTCGCGTTGGCGAAGAGACCGCCGACGTAGAGCGCCTCCGATCCATCGACCGACGAGACACCCAGGGCATGGACGCTCGCATCGACACCAGCGCCGAGCGTCAGCCACTGCGCGCCATCCCAACGGGCGACCCTCGCTGCGGATTGCCCGCCGGCGCTATTGAAATCACCACCGGCGTAGAGCGATCCCTGGAAACGAGCGAGCGCGCGCACGTCATCACTCGGCCCAGACCCCAGCGAGGACCATTGCGCGCCGTCCCAGGATGCGAGCCGCGAGATCGGCTGCCCCCCCATGGTCGGGAAGGCGCCGCCAACAACCAGGTTTCCGGACAGACCGATCGAACTCGAGTAGATCTCGCCGGTCGCCCCTGGGACGCCGAGCGTTGCGTCCCACGATGGCTCGCATGCGCCTCCCGCCCAAGCGGCGGAGGCAACAAGGAGCGTGCAGAGAGCGATTGGCGCTGTCCTGGTCATGATCTGATTCATAAAGAAAGAGCATGCACGGATCTGTAGCGAATCACAAGAATGTTTTCGGACACTTGAGCCACACGACGAAGCCATCAGCGGTCCCGATGAGGCCCGGACGAATAACCGGCGCAGCCCCCCCAAATCGAGCGGAATTTATTGAAAACCACCTATCGGTCCCGGATTGGGCCGATCAACGCGCGCTCACAAGCCGATGTCTGACATGTCCCGGATCGCGTCGAGTCCTTTGCACAGGGCAACCCGTGGTCTTGATGAGCACCGAGGAGAACCATTATGTCCCTGCCTACCGGAGGCCGCACCGTTCGCTCCCGTTTCAACCGAGCGATCACCAACAACCGAGCCCTGGCCACCCTGACGCTGGCCTGCGCCTCGGCCATGACGACCACCGCCGCAGCGCAGCCATTTTTCGGCGCCTACGACAACGGGTTCAACGCCTTCGCCGACAACGGCGCCCAGCTGGCGAACCCTGACCTCGCCATCGGCACGAGCAACCTCGTCGCCGTCGACTCCGGCGAGATCGCCTGGTACGACAAGAACAACCAACTGCAAGGCAGCATGCCGCTGACCGGCGCTGGCGGTCTGTGGAGCTGGATCGCCAGCCCCAACAACCTCAAGGACGCCCAGGTCATCTGGAATAGCGTCTCGCAAACGTATTACGCAGCCGCGGTCGGCGTGATGGGCGATGGATCGATCCATCTAAACATCGCAACCTCAATCTCGGAAAACCCCTCCGACGGCTGGATCCCCCGCCACGACGAATCGGGCGACATCAGCCGCCTCTCGATCGGCGTATTCGAGACCGGCATCTACGCCGTCTACGACTACGCCACCGGCGAGGGTTGCTGGTACCTCAAGGCAACGCGCGACCAACTCGTTGACCTCGACCGCAACCACTTCATCGGCGGTCAGATTTCCGGCGTGCAGCGCCAGTACGCTGCCAACGATGTCAGCGGCCCCAACGATCCGCGCATGATTATCGCCAACGCCGAATCGAACATCGCCAATCGCCTCCGCCTCCTGGGCAAGCACCAGAGCATGTCCGGTGGCCCCCGCATCACCGCGTGGATCGATGTCCCCTGGCAGACCGCCCCCCCGATGATCGAGCAGGCGGATGGCGCCCCCTTCGATATCGGCGGCATGGACTTCCGCTCCGCCAAGGTCGTCAACGACTCCTGCTGGCTCGCGCAGACCGTCGCGAGCGGCGATCACGCGATCGTCCGCTGGTACGAGATCGACCTCAACGGCTGGCCCAACTCCGGCGACACTCCCGATCTCAAGCAGACCGGCGACATCGACCTCGGCCCAGGCGTGCACACCTTCCTGCCTGATATCGCGGTTGACGCGCTGGGCAACGCCGCGATCGTTTTCAGCATCTCGTCCGCTGATCAGAACGTGTCCGTCGCCCGCGCCGTGCGGTTCAACAACGACCCGATCGGCGAATTCCGCCAGCACCGCGTCTTCCGCACCAGCGCCGACGCCATCACAGGCGGCGTCTGGGGCGCCTACGTCGGGATCGAAGCCGATCCCACGCAGCCCGGCGTCTTCTGGTCGCACACCCCCTACCACGACAGCACCTGGCACACCTGGATCAGCAAGGTCACGCTTGCGGAGGAACCCCCGAGCGATCGTCCCCGCCTCTACTCTCCTGACAACGGCTTCATTGACAACGTCATCCCGGTGCTCCAGTGGGATTTCACCGACCTGACCAGCGGCTTCCGCATCTATGTCTCCGGTGATCCCCGCTTCGAGGACGGCAGCACGTACACCTCCGACACCATCTACGGCAACTCCTTCGAGATCCCAGAGGACGTCATCAACTGCAACGAGCGCCTGTACTGGCGCGTCGTCGCGATCACCGATCACGGCGAGATGATGTCCGACCCAGATTCTCGCTGGTTCGAGAAGCGCCTCCGCCAGGACATCAATAGCGATGGCGTCATCGACTCCGCCGACATCGGCCTTTTCATCTCGGTCTTCAACACCTCGGAGCCTGTCGCGGACTTCAACGAGGACGGCATCGTCGATTCCTCGGACCTCGGTTTGCTGATCGCCAACTTCGGCGCGCTCTGCGACTGACTCAGAGCGTCAGAATCTGACATCCGCCAAGGGCGGGCCCCCTCAGGGCCCGCCCTTTTCTGTTGTCCACAGGCGGGAATCACCCGATCGGCCCCCTTGCTATCCTCCTGATCCACTCTCAGGAACCAGCAAGGATGCCCCCAAAGACAAACCCCAAATCTCGGTCAGGGAAGACCGGCGCTCCCAAGGCGGGGAAGAAGCGCACCACCAAGAAACGAGCCAGCGCCACCGCCGAATCGATGGCAGGGCTGCAGCGCGAGATCTCCGTCTCGGAGTTCTTCGCCAAGAACCGCCACCTGCTCGGCTTCGACAACCCCCGCAGAGCGCTGCTCACCACAGTCAAGGAAGCCGTGGACAACGCACTCGACGCGTGCGAAGAGGCGGGGATCCTGCCGGAGATCACCGTCCGCATCGAGCACCTGCCGCAGATCGATGAATCACGCTACCGCGTCACAGTCCAGGACAATGGGCCAGGCGTCGTCCGCTCGCAGATCGACAACATCTTCGGCAAGCTCCTCTACGGCTCGAAGTTCCACCGCCTGAAGATGTCCAGGGGCCAGCAGGGCATCGGTATCTCCGCCGCCGGCATGTACGGACTCATGACCACCGGCCGCCCCATGATCATCACCAGCCGCTGGAAGAAGGGGCAGAAGGCCCACCACGTCGAGCTGGCGATGAACACCACCAAGAACAAGCCGGAAGTCTCTGTTGACGAGGAAACCGACGAGTTCCCAGCGCACACCGGGACCAGGGTGATCCTCGAACTCGAGGGCAAGCACCAGCGAGGCCGCGGGAGCGTCGATGCGTACATCGAGCAGACCGCGATCGCCAACCCCCACGCGCAGTTCACGTACATCCCCCCCAGCAAGTCCGCCGCGGAGATCGACGAGGAGCAGTCGCTGCTCGAGAGCGACACCGACGTCGAGATCGATGTCCCCGACGACCTCGAACACACGACGAAGATCGGCGACACGATCGTCTACCCCAGCACGATCGGCGAGCTGCCTCCGGAGCCAGCGGAGATCAAGCCGCACCCCAAGGGGGTCGAGCTGGGCACGCTCATGCGGATGGCGAAGCAGACCAAGCAGAACCAGCTTGGCGGCTTCCTCACGAAAGAATTCTGCCGCGTGAGCCCCAAGGCCTCGCAGGAGATCTGCGACCTCGCCAAGCTGACGACGCGGACGTACGTCTCGCGGATCGGCCACGCGGAGGCGGAGGCCCTGCACAAGGCGATCCAGAAGGTGAAGCTGATGGGCCCCCCGCTCAACTGCCTCGCCCCGATCGGCACGCGGCAGATCCTCGCAGGACTCCTCAAGGGTGTCCGCGCCGAGTTCTACACCGCAGCGACCAGACCCCCATCCGTCTACCGAGGGAACCCCTTCCAGATCGAGGCCGGCATCGCGTTCGGCGGTGATCTGAAATCCGAAGACACGGCCCGCGTCATCCGCTTCGCCAACCGCGTCCCCCTGCTCTACCAGCAGTCCGCGTGCAGCGCCTTCAAAGCGGTCGTCGAGACCGGCTGGAAGAACTATGGCTTGACGCAGCCCCGGGGCGCCGCGCCGCAGGGTCCGCTCGTGGTGATGATCCACATGGCCAGCGTCTGGGTCCCCTTCACGAGCGAGTCGAAGGAAGCGATCGCGGACTACGACGAGATCCGCAAGGAGATGAAGCTCGCGCTCCAGGAGTGCGGCAGGAAGCTGGGCTCGTACGTGCGCAAACGCGAGCGCATCCGCCGCGAGGGCCAGCGCCGCGACGCCTTCGCCAGGTACATCGGCGAGGTCGACCGCGCCCTGCACTCGATCGCTCCCAAGATGGACCCTGTCGAGGTCCGCGACAACCGGGAGGAGGTAGCCGCGCCGCGCACCGAGCTCGCCGACGTCACGCTCGACGAGGACGGCGTCGCGATCGACAAAGCCAGGAGCGGCCGCGTCGACGCGGACACCGTCATCCTCGAACAGCCGGGCGACACCGCGACGCTCCCAGAACCGGAAGCGCCCAAACCTGCGAAGAAGACCGCCAGGAAGGCGACGAAGAAAGCCGCAGCAAAGAAGACCGCGAAGAAGAAGGCCAGAAAGAAGCCCACCGGTGACGGCCAGGAGCAGCTCTTCGGCGACTGATCGATCACATCCCCCCGAAACACCACGATGGCCAAGAAGAAAACAAGCAAAGCCGCGACGAAGAAGGTCGTGAAGAAGAAAGTCGTCGCCAGGAAGGCGGTGCGCAAGCAGGCCGCGCCCCCCGCCAAGAAGAAGGCCGCCCGGAAGAAGGCCGGCGCCCGCTCACGCAAGGGGCTGGCGATCGATACGCCGACGCGCATCAACGACTTCGCCCACTCCATCGCGCAGCTCGCCGCCAGCGGCGAGGACCCCTTCCTTGACATTCCCTCGCGCACGCTCTCGAACGTGAACTTCTCCGAGAAATCAGGCTTGATCGAGATGGGCGACGCCACCCAGCGCCGCAGCTTCTTCAACCTGGGGCAGGCGAAGAAGTTCATGCAGACGACGCTCATCGCATCAGGCTGCTCCGAACTCCTCCGCCAGGAGAAGACCACGTCCATTCGTGACCTCTTCTACCACTGCAAGCACACCATTGAGGGAACGCGCGAGAACACCTTCGACGACCAGGCGGAGTCCGACCCGATCATCGAGGATCTCGAGGTGGGGCTCGCCTCACTCCGAGAAGAGTTGGGCCTCTACGCCGAGCCCAAGGGCGCGATGGTCGGCCCAATGACCATCGTCGATCGAGGCGACACGATCGACCTCTCGAAGATGGGGTCCGGCGGTTACGCAGTCCCGTCGATCGTGGAAGACCACGTCATCCAGTTCAAGAAGTGCACCGCAGACTTCATCCTGCTCATCGAGAAGGGCGCCGTCTGGCGCCGCTTCAACGAGGACCGCTTCTGGAAGAAGCACAACTGCCTCATCGTCCACGGCGGCGGCCAGCCCCCCAGAGGCGTGCGGCGCCTCCTCTGGCGACTGCACCAGGAGAAGGGACTGCCGGTCTTCGTCCTCGTCGATAACGACCCCTGGGGCTACTACATCTACTCCGTGGTGAAGCAGGGCTCGATCAACCTCGCCTTTGAAAGCGCTCGGATGGCGATCCCGGCGGCCCGGTTCGTGGGGATGTCCAGCTTCGATGCCGAGGCGTTCGGCCTCCCCCCCGAGGTCACGATCAAAGTCACGGATCAAGATGTCCGGAGAGCCAAGGAGATCAAGGACTACCCCTGGTTCGCCAAGAAGCCCTGGCAGCGCGAGATCAACCACATGCTCAAAAAGGGCGTCAAACTGGAGCTTGAGGCCCTGTCGAGCAAGGATTTCAGCTTCATCACGGAGACCTACCTCCCCAAGAAACTGCGGGACGAGGACTACCTTGACTGACCACAAACTGGGGTTTTCAATCACTTGACGGCGCGGCGGATCATCGTCATGCTGCTCGACCAACGCTGAATCGGGAGCCGCGAAAGATCTGCCTCCCCAGCGAACCGATTGCCGCCATGATCCCGTGGCATCCACGAAACCAGTCTCGCAGGAACTGCGCTCGATGCAAGGGGCCCCCATGGCGCCCGGATCGCGCGTATCAGGTATCTGTCTACCCCCTTTGAGTTGTCTCTATGAACACGACATCGCCGGTTGAAGAACGAAAGAACGTTCCGATCTTCCCAGACGAGAGCGCAAACAAGAGCCCCCGCTCCATCCTCCTCGTGGACGCCAACGAGCAGGCCCGCGAATCGCTCTCCGCTGCGCTCACCGGTTTCGGATACAAGGTCACCGGCAGCCTCGCTGACGCAACAGACGCCATCGCGTACTGCAACGAGCACCACCCCGACCTCGTGATCATCGCCACCACCGATGGCGACCGATCCACGCTCGACGCTGTTTCTGCGATCTGGACCGGAGCGCAGAGCGCGGTCTTCGTCCTGACCGAATCGCTGGATCCGGCGCACGTGCTCGCGTTCAACACCGCCGGCGCGATCGCCGTCCTCGCCAAAGAGTCCCCGGACACCTGCCTCCGCGCGACGATCGAGTCCTCGTACTCCTGCGCGTTCGCGATCAAAACGATGCAGGCCAGGATCAACCAGCTCGAGCGCAACCTCGTCAACCGCCGCCTCGTCGAGCAGGCGAAGTGGAAGATGATCACCGACTCCGGCATGACCGAGCCTGAGGCGCACACCAAGCTCCAGCACTACGCCAGGAGCGAGCGGATCCAGCTCGCGGTCGTCGCCGAGCAGGTCATCAATGGCGAGCTGAAGCTCGACTGATCGAGCCAGCCCCCAGCCGCTCCAACACCCAACAATCACCCTGACCACGCCCTGTTCAGGCGTGCTGTCATGGCGCAGCCCCAAGGGCGTTCCATCGCCCTGACGTGTCCCCGATTCACTCTGAATCAGGGGGAATATCCCGTGACTGGGTGGCGGGACTCCGGTATCTTCAACCTGCCCCGGAAGTTGGGGCAACGCTCCACACACCGATCCCGACGCGCCTTGGTTTTTCCCCGCCACGTGTCCCCAGCACGGACACGAGAACCATCGCACCGGAAGGATCAGGCAGGCCGACGATCCGCCAGGGAGCGGGCAGATCAGCGGCGCTGCGACAAGCAAAGCGGACCGACCCGAAGGTCGAGCCGCCGGCGACTGGAGGAGACGCCGGCGAAACTCCCTGATGGCCGGTCCGCTTTCTTTTTTGCCCCCCTGCCTCGACCCGCCAGAGCCCGATCCGCCTGGATAGACTGCGCACGATGCCATCAATCACCGACCATCTCGGCGTCGATCAGCCCCTCATCGGGATGATCCACGTCCGCGCCCTGCCCGGCACGCCCTTCGCCTCCTCCTCGCTCGATGAAGTCATCGACAAGGCCTCGGAGGAAGCGGAGACGCTCTTCGACATCGGGTTCGACGCCCTGTGCATCGAGAACATGCACGACCGCCCCTACCAGCTGGGCGAGGTGGGGCCTGAGATCGTCGCTGCGATGACCGCGGTCGGGATCGCGGTCCGCTCCGCAGCGCCCAGCGCGCCGCTTGGCGTGCAGATCCTCGCAGGCGCCAACACCGCGGCGCTCTCCGTCGCGATGGCGGTCGATGCGCAGTTCATCCGCGCCGAGAACTTTGTCTTCGCGCACGTCGCGGACGAGGGGCTCATGGCGACCGCCAGCGCCGCCTCGCTCCTGCGCGAACGCAAGCGGCTGGGCGCCGAGGACATCGCGATCTTCGCTGACATCAAGAAGAAGCACTCGGCGCACGCCATCACCAGCGACGTCAGCCTGGGGCAGACCGCCCACGGCGCCGACTTCTTCGCGGCGGACGGCCTGATCGTCACAGGCTCCGCGACCGGCGCCCCGGCCAGCGCTGCGGATCTGATCGAGGCGAAGCGCGGCGCCCCCGACCTCCCGGTCGTCGTCGGCTCCGGCGCAACCCCCGACAACATCGCGGAGATGTTCGACCACGCCGACGGGATCATCGTCGGCTCCTCGATGAAATACGAAGGGCTCTGGTCAAACGAGATCGACCCGGCGCGCGCCGCGGCCATCGTCGAGGCCGCGAACAACGCCAGAGGCTGAATCGAGTCGGCTGACTGGCAGCGCACACCAGCGGCGCGGTACGCTGTCCGCATGGCCAAAAAGACAATCATCAAGGGCGGCACGATCCACACCGCCAGCGCTTCCTTCGTTGGCGATATCGCGATCGAGGGCGAGAAGATCACCGGCGTCGGCGCTGACCTCAAGGGCCCCGCCTCCACGACGATCATCAACGCCAGGGGCAAGGACGTCATCCCGGGATGCCTCGACGTCCACGTCCACCTCGCCCTCCCCTTCGGCGGTTCCGTCTCCTGCGATGACTTCGACGCCGGCACACGCGGCGCTGCCTGCGGCGGGATCACGACCGTCATCGATTTCGCCATCCCCAGCAAGACGATGACCCTCGACGAAGCGGACCAGGTCTGGACAAAGAAGTCCAGGGGCGAGGCGTACGTCGATTACGCCTGGCACGTCGCGCTCACCGACGAGGCGCACGTCAAGCAGATGCCTGCGATGATCGAGCGGGGCCTGCCGACCTTCAAGAGCTTCATGATCTACGAGAGCGAGGGCTGGAACAGCGACGACGCCCTGCTCTACGCGGCGCTCCAGAACTGCAAAAAGCACGATGGGATGCTCCTCGTCCACGCCGAATCCTCGCGCGTCCTCGACCTGCTCATCGCGCGCCAGCACACGCCGGCCAAGATGCGCAAGCACGGCGCCACGCTCCACGCCAAGACCAGGCCCAACTTCATCGAGTCGGAGGCCATCGAGCGCTTCATCAAGTGGTGCGAGGTCACCGGCGGTCAGGGCTACGTCGTCCACATGTCCACCGCCGAGGGCGCCGACCTGATCCGTGAGGCCAAGGCCAAGGGCATCCCGGTGCACGCGGAAACATGCGCGCAGTACCTGATCCTCGACGACTCCAAGTTCGCGCGCAAGGATGGCCACCTCTTCGCCTGCTGCCCGCAGATCAAGAAGAAAGCCGACATCGCCCGCCTCTGGAAGGCCCTCGAGAACGGCGGCCCAGGAACGAACTCCGAGGTCTGCGTCGTCTCCACCGACACGTGCTCCTTCACCAAGGCGCAGAAAGACACCTGGTGGCAGGGCACGAAGAAGGACGGCTACGGCGACTGGACCAAGATCCCGATGGGCATGCCTGGCCTCGAAACGATGGTCCCCATCGTCTACACCCTCGGCGTCCGCGCCGGCAGGATCAGCATGAACAAGCTCGTCGATGTCTGCGCCACGACCCCTGCGCAGGTCATGGGGCTCGGCGGCCGCAAGGGCCGCATCGCGCCGGGCTACGACGCAGACATCGCGATCATCGACCCCAAGCGCACGATCTCTGTCGACTGGAAGAAACTGCAATCGAACTGCGACTGGAGCCCCTTCCAGGGCGAAAAACTGGGCGGCTTCGCCCACACCACGCTCTGCCGGGGGCAGGTCGTCGTGCAGAACCACAAGGTGGTCGGGAAGAAGGGATTCGGGAAGTTCCTGAAGCGGTCACTCGCCTGAATCAGGATCAACAATCCCCGCCGGCGCCCCGCCCTTGCGCGGATCGCTCGCGGCCTGATACCCATTCCCGTCCGGCGACCTCCGGATCAACTGCACATCGCCGACCTTCTCGATCGAGCCCAGGTTGTGCCCCTTCCGCTTCAGGCCAAGCCGAAGCGCCTGCAGTTCGTTGACCTTGCCCATCAGTGATTGCATCCCTGTCGGCGTGCGCTCGCTCGGGTCGATCCGCTGCGCGTCGAGCGCCTCCTCGAACGCGACCACGTTCGGCCTCCACTGATGGTGGAAGCGAGGCTCGCTCACGGCGCGCTCGGCGTCGAAGCCCCACACCACCACGTTCAGCAGCGCCTGCATCGTCCCGGTGATGATCCTGGGTCCGCCAGACGCCCCGACCACCACCTCCACCGCGCCGTCCTCATCGAGCACGATCGTCGGCGACATCGACGAGATCGGCTTCTTCCCCGGCTCCGGCCGGTTCGTGTCGGCCTGGTGCAGGTCGAACGCGTTCGCCGAGCCGCGGCGGGCGCTGAAGTCGTCCATCTCGTTGTTCAGGAAGAAGCCGAATTCTTCGACGAGCACCTTCGAACCATACCCCAGGTTGATCGTCTCCGTCATCGCGACCGCGTTCCCGTGCGCATCGACGACGCTGATGTGGCTCGTCCCGGAATCATCGGGGAGCTGCCCATCGACGACCGCCTCCTCCGGCTGCCAGCCGTACGTCCTGTTCCGCTGGATCCCGTCGGCCTCGATCCGCGTCGCGACATGCTCGATGTGATCGCGCGCAAGCAGCCGTGCGATCCTCGGATCATCCATCGGCATATCGCCCAGCCACCTCGCGCGGTCCGCGAAGGCGTGCTTGAGCGCCTCGACGATCAGGTGCGCCGACTCGGCGGTGTTGTGCCCCATCGTCTCCAGCGTGACGCCGTGGTCGTTCTCGTAGCGCTCGATGACGCCCAGCGCCTGCGCGATGACGATCCCGCCGGACGAGCTTGTCGGCATTGCCAGGATCGTGCGCCCATGGAAAGACGCCATGAGCGGCTCGGACCAGCGCAACCTGTCGGAAGACAGGTCTTCGATCGTCATGACGCCTCCGGCGCGACCGATCGTATCGATCATCGCCTCGGCGATGGGGCCTTCCCTGAACGCGTCAGCGCCGTGCGCCGCGATCAACCGCAGCGCCTCCGCCTGCCCCTGGTTCAGCCGCTTTTCTCCCTGGCCGGGGTTGCCTTCGACGATCCACGCATACCCGGCGCGCAGATCCTGCTGCCGCTGCGGGTCTTCCTCGAACCACTCGGCATACTCCGCAGCGATCTTCCGGTCGTACCAGTCTGGTTCGTACCCTTCGCTCGCGAGGCGGATCGCTGGCGCCAGCACGTCCTCCCAGCCGAGCACGCCGTACCGCTGGTGCGCCGCGTACAGCCCCTCCACCGTCGTCGGGATCGCGACACTCGCGCCGCCCTGCGTGCTCGCTGCTTTCGCGCCCTGCGATTCGAAGTAATCGTCGGTCATCGCGGCGGGCGCCGTCTCGCGATAATCGAGGGCGATATCCACCGCATCGCCGAGCATCTTCGTCCGGGGGTCGTCCGTCAGGTGGATCACCATGAAGCCGCCGCCGCCGATGCCGCAGGACATGGGGCGGACCACGGAGGTCGCGAAGCTCGCCGCCACCGCGGCGTCAACCGCGTTGCCGCCCTGGGCGAGGACCGCAGCGCCGGCCTCCGACGCGAGGGGATGATCCGCCGCGACGACGCCGCCCTGGTAGACCTCCTGCGCAACAGATGGGGCGCCGAGCAGCGCGAGCGTCACCGCGAGCGTCGTCACTCGCACGATCCGGCGGATGCCAATACCCTGTCGATGTCCTGCACCAGTCATATCAGCACCAATCATGGTCACGCATTTCCTTTCAACGGATGATCCCAAGATGAACAAGCTCCAACGATCGCTCGTCTGCACCATCGTACTCCCAATGATCGCCTGCGCTGCAGGGGGCTGCTGGTACGCCGTCGCCGGCGCTGGCGCCTACGCCGGGTACCGCTTCGTCGATGGCGAGTACCACGGCGTCGTGCAGGCGAACCTTGACAAGTCGGTCAAGGCGACGCACGCCGCGTTTGAAGACCTGAATATCCGCGAAACCTCGATCGAGGAAGCCGACGGCAAGGCCACCTTGAGGGGGGAGTCCGAGGGCAACCGCGACGTCCGCGTGACCCTCGAATACGCCGGCGATGACTCCACGAACGTCAAGATCAGGGTCGACACCTTCGGGGATCAATCCTTCAGCCAGATCATCGTGGACAAAATCAACGACAACCTCTGATCGGCCGACAATCAGAGCATGCCCAACCGCCGCCGATCGTTCCGACGCCTCGCCCCGCTCGCTGTTCCGCTGCTGCTGCTGACCGGAGCAGGGGCCGAGCCGCTGACGACCGAGCAGATCCTCAAAGCGCCGGACCCTGCGACGCTCAGCCAGTTCCACGCGACGCTGGCGACGGAGCCGCACGTCGCAGGCTCGCCTGGCGACCTGCGCACGATCGAGCGCCTCGCTGGACTCTTCGATTCCTTCGGTCTGCACGTCGAGACGCACGAGTTCTTCACGTACATCCCGAGGCCCATCGATGCGAGCCTCGCCATCGTCACGCCGGAGCCAATGGAACTCGCGGTGCGCGAGCCGGTGATCGAGCAGGCGCCGGCGACGGCGCACCCCGAGCTGAACCCCCTGGGATGGAATGCTTACTCCGGTTCCGGTGAGGTCACAGGGCAGGTCGTCTACGCCAACTACGGGACCATGGACGACTTCGCGCAGCTCCGCGCGATGGGCGTCTCCTGCAAGGGCAAGATCATCCTCGCCAGGTACGGCGGCAACTTCCGCGGCTACAAAGCGAAGTACGCGGAGGAGGCAGGCGCCGCAGGGTTGATCATCTTCACCGACCCTGAAGACAATGGGTACGGTCGCGGCGCGATGTACCCAGAGGGTGGGTATTCCAATCCGGAGCAGATCCAGCGCGGCTCGATCAAGGCGCTCGCCTATGACGGCGATCCGCTGACCCCATTCACCGAAGCCAGCGAATCCGCAGAGCGCCTCGACCCGGCGACCGTCGGGCTCCCCACCATCCCGGTCCAACCGATCGGCTGGGCGTCCGCAGAGCCGATCCTCAAGCACATGGACGCCAACGGAGGCGAGGCAGCGCCCGAGGATTGGCAGGGCGGCCTGCCGCTGACGTACCGGATCTCAGGAGGCGAAGGCCTGACCCTCCGGCTGATGGTCGAGCAGGAGCGCGAGATCGTGCGCTCCGCCAACGTCATCGCGACGCTCGAAGGGATAGAGCAGCCAAAGCGCAAGGTCATCATCGGATCGCACCACGACGCCTGGGGCATCGGCGCAGGCGATCCGCTCGCCGGGACGATCGTCACCATCGAGACCGCCAGAGCGCTCAGCGAACTCGTCGAGCAGGGCTGGCGACCGAAGCGCAGCATCGTCTTCGCCTGCTGGGGCGCCGAGGAGTACGGCATCATCGGCTCGGTGGAATGGTGCGAGGCCAACGCGCCGGACCTGCTCGCCAACGCGATCGCCTATATCAACCTCGACGCCGCGGCCATGGGGCCCAACTTCGCCACGAGCGCCTCGCCATCGCTGCACCCGCTGATCCGCGAGCTGGCTGGGATCGTCCCGGACACCGAGGGCGCACCTATCCACTCCGAGGGGCAGGAGCCGATGCGCATCGGCCGGCTCGGCGGTGGTTCCGACCACTCCGCGTTCCTCACGCACCTGTGCATCCCATCGGTCAACCTTGGCGCGTACGGCTCTGCAGGCTCCTCCTACCACTCCAACTACGACACGCTCGAGTGGTACCACCAGATCGTCGGCTCGGACTACGAATCAGCGCTGATGCTGGCGCGGATGTCCACCATGCTCGCGGTCCGGCTGACCTCCGACACGATCATCCCCCTCAACCAGACAGGCCTCGCGGCGGACGCGACCGACGCGCGCGACACTATCGCGGAGCGCGCCAGCAAGCTCGGCTTCTCCTCCAACCTGAAACCGCTGCGAGCAGGCATTGACGCCTGCGCGATCAAGGCG
>CAYGNN010000019.1:19813-25916 GCA_964351165.1 uncultured Phycisphaeraceae bacterium | reverse complement strand
CCCAGCGCCCGCCTCGGCGCCGGGAAGTACACGAAGAACGCCTGCCCCATCATCAGGTCGCGGTGCACCACGCCGATCGTCGGGTCGAACTCCTGCGCGATCCACGGATCGACGTGCGTCCACATCCGGCCGTCCTTGCTCGCAGGGCTGTTGTCGCCCAGCGTGAAGAACTGGTCGTCGTTGAGCGTGAAGACCGTCTCCGGCAGCGTCGCCCGGCTCGGCATCCGGCCGGTCTGGTAGTACAGATCCCGGTCGAGCCCCACGCGCGTCAGCGTCGCATCGGACCCTTCAAAGAGCCACGACACGTTGGGCATGTGGTACACACGCGCGCGGCCCAGGTCCTGCGAGTCCGTCGAGGTGTAGGCCGTCCCGGTCTCGCGCACCACGATCCCGGTCGCGTTGGCGATGCGCTCGATCGGCTCCCAGTCGTATTCCGCGTGGCAGACCTCCTCGCCATCGATCCACACGCTCAACCGCTGATCGGCGTGCCAGAACTCCACCGGTGTTTTTCCGCCGCCGCTGAAGGCGTCCGTCGCGCGCTGCGTCAGCGTCTCCCATTCCAAGGTCTCCGGATCGACCCCAGCGCTGTCGCCTGCTGTCGGCGCGAGCCGCTGGCGGATCTCAACCCCGCCTGGGCGCAGCACCGCCTGGAACTCGTGCCCCCGCGTTGCGAGCCGCGCCGTCGCGGTGAACGCCGCAGGATCGTCCGGCTCGATCACCGCGCGCAGGCGGAGGTCGGACACCGGGAAGCGCGTGCCCTGCCCGTTGGTCGAGGTCTCGTTGTAGGGCGTGTCGTCGGTGATCGGCCAGTCGCCGACATTCCACCACAGGTCCGCCCGGCCGTTGTCGCCTATGCGCATCCGGTACGACGAGCCGCTGGTCACCGTGTTCTGCGCGATCCAGGGGCCGCGCCATGCTTTGCCGTCGTGCTCGTCGAGCCTGGGCGCCCACTCGCTCGAGAAGAGCGTCCGCCAGAGGTCGCGCTGGATCCGGTTCGGCTTGCGCGCCACCGCCCAGGCGCCGCCGCTGTTCGCAGGCCGGGTGAAGAGGTCGCCATCGGCGATCCACAGCTCCTCGTTGGGCAGGCCGACAAGGCGCTTGATGTAGTTCTGCTGCGGCTGCTCAGGGTTCTTGAAGACCACCACGTCCCAGCGCTTGGGCGAGCGGATCGCGTAGAGGTACTTCAGCACCAGGATCCGATCGCCGGCGTGCAGCGGGACGTTCCACTGCGCCATCGGGATCCCCGACATCGGGTCAGTCGCGGCGATGTGCCCATTGGAGTGGTTGCGGGCGCCCTGCACCCGGAGCGGGGTCTCCTGCGTGTTCGTCGTGTAATCGCGCGGGTTCGAGGTCCAGGCGTACCCGGTGTAGGGGCTCTGGAACTCCATGTGCGCGCCGAGCAGCGTCGGCGCCATCGACCCGGTCGGGATCACGAAGGGCTCGACGACGTACGACCGGAAGACGAACGCGAGGACGAACGCGATCAGGATCGAGACAAGCGTCTCGCGCAGCGATTCCTCGTCCTGGCGAGGCTTGCTCGGTGTCGCGGGCGCTGGTGTGGGCGCAGGCGCCGGGCTCGATGGTGTTGGGGCGGTATCCATGGATCACTCACCTTATCGGCGACAAACGACCGGGGCTCGCTCAAGAAATGACGCCAATCACTCCGAGCCGCCACCGGAACCACCGCCGCCGCTCGGATTCCCGCCGCCACCACCGCCCCGGTTGCCGCCGCCGCGCCGGCGACGCCTGCGACGCTTCTTCTTCGACGCGCCGCCCCCTTCACCGCCGCCGGAATCTCGCGCGCCGCCCTCCGCCCTGGGGCCGCCGCCACCCTGCTGCTGGCCGCCCGGTCGATCACCGCTGCGCTTCGGTCGGCGCCGACGCCGTTTTTTCTTCGTCGCGCCGTCGCCGCCCTGCCCCGGCTCGTTCTTCGTTTCTGTCGCGCCGCCTGCGCCCTGGCCTCCGCGAGCGCCGCCGCCGGATCGTCCGCGACCTCGACCGCCGGAATCCCGGCCGCCTCGCCCGCCCCGGCCACCACGGCTGTCGCGTCCTCTGCGAGAGTCCGACCGCGCCGCCTTGCGGGCCTCTTCCAGCTCGCGCTCCGTCCGGAGCCTGGCTTCTTCGACGATCTTCTCCGCCTCTTCCGGATCGATCAGGTTCTCGATGGGCACCGCGATCCGCCGCCGGTCTGCGTCGAGTTCGACCAGCGCCAGCTGCGTGAGGATCTGCGTATCGACCACGATGCCTGGCCCTTCGTCGGTCCCGACGCGCGACTTCCGGTGCGGCAGGTTCTTCCGCAGTTCGGTGTACGTCTCGTCCTCATACCGCAGGCAGCACATCAGCCGGCCGCAGCGCCCGCTGATCTTCAGGGGATCCAGCGTCGCCTTCTGCACCTTCGCGCTGCGCATCGAGACCGGCTTGAGCACCTTGAGGAACTGCTTGCAGCAGCAGTACTGCCCGCAGCGCTCGTAGTCCGCTGTGAGCCGCGCCTCGTCGCGCGCGCCGATCTGCCTGAGGTCGATCCGGGTGTTGTGCCGCGACGCGAGCCGCTTGGCCAGCTCGCGGAAGTCCACGCGGTCCTCGGACGTGAAGAAGACCGTCAGCCGCTCGCCGCCCAGGATGGGCTCCGCATCGACGATCTTCATCGGGAGGTCCAGCTCAGCGACGTCCGCCTTCGCCTCGCGGACGATGCCTGGGATCGTCTTCTCCAGCTCCGCCTGCGTGTTCATGTCCTCGACGGTCGCGACGCGCAGGGCTTTCCCATCCTTGAAGAATGGGTAGTCCTTGCCGCCCGACGAATCGATGTAGTCGAGCATCTCCTTGCGCGTCACGCTTGAGCCGCAGCCGGCGTTCTTGCAGGTGCTCGTGAGCAGCTCGCACAGCTCCGTGCCCCGGTGCGTGCGGACGACCATCTTCGAGCCGCAGCCTGGCTGCACCTCGCCGAAGTAGTGGTACTCGCCGATGAGCCGCATCCGGCCGAAGCGCACGACGAGCGTCTTCGGCTCGTTCGCCTCGGCCTTGGCGCGTTCCTTCGCCTTCGCCTCGTACTCCGCGAGGTCCAGCTCGAACTGTTCAAGGGGAAAAATCGACATGGGGGGCGGTCCGCCTCGCGTGCGCCGGCCTGCATGCTCGGCGCTCGCTCAGCAAGAGCGTTCGCCACAGGACCGGATGCCGTCGGGAAGGGTTTTCATGTTCCGCCAGGCCCCCGACAGACCGGACGGCTCCAAACGCGAGCGCGTGAGCCGAAAGCATACCAGCCGTGACCGGGCAGCGGGATGTGGTCACCGAATACTCGCCAGTGGTCAGGGCCGCTGGGCGCCGCCCATCTGGTTCCGGGCGTTGCGGAAGACTTCCTTCATGTCGTACGACTCGATCAGTTGCACGTTCTGCCGCTGCTCGACCCCATAAACGAAGATCCGCTCCGATCGCTGGTCGAGGAGGATCAGGTTGTCCTGACCATCTCCGGCCTCCGCTGTGAGCACCGTCAGGTCGTTCACCCGAGAAACGGTCCCGGCGATCGCCTCGGCCCCTCCGCCGGTGATCCGGCCGGCCTGCGTGACGATCATCGCCAGCAGCACGAAGGCGCTCGCCCAGAGCGCTGGAGCGGAAACCTGCACCGATTCTGAGCCCTGGCGGCCGTTGGTGTTGGGTGCGCTGTTCATCGGCCCGGCCTCGCGGTCACCTGGCTGTCAGCAGCGAGGTCGCGGTACCCCACCGCGGACATCTTCCGCTGGCTCGAGTTCCACATCACAGCGACCATCTCCTGGTTCATCGCGTCCACGATGTACACCACGTCGGAGTTCTGCCCTCGCATCTGGCCTGCAACCATCGTGTAGTCGCCAGGCCCACGCGTCGCAGGCTGCTGCGCCGTCACCGACGGCGCGAAGGTCACCGCAACCAGACACAGCACGAGCAGCGCGTTGAGCCCGATCAGCCCCCCGAGCGACCTGTTGATCATTCGTTTCTTCATGGTTGTGCCGCTCCTGTGCCGGGCGCAAACGCCGCGGCGACGCACCGCACCGGTCAGTTCTTCACTTCGCGCTTGCTCTTGAGGATGCTCAGGCCGAGCGTCCCCAGCACCAGCACCGCGAGCACGCCGTACTGCAGCAGCAGCGGCGGCTTGTCGCTCGAGTTGGGCGTCGGTGGGACCTTCGCTGTCTCGCCGCCGCCGCCGAGCTGCGCCATCGCGTCGGGCGCCAGCAGGATCACCAGGGCGATCGCCGAGAGCGCGAGCACAGCCGCAGAGTTCGTCCGGATCATCTGGGAGAGGCGGGGTCGGTTCATTGGCACGACGATAAGTCCGGCGCTCCGGCCTGTAAAGATTGTGCTGGCAACGACACAGGGCGAACGCCGCCCGGATCGTCCGCCGGTTCGCCATCCCATACGCAGCACAACGGCTGGCTGATCCGTTCGAACGCCGCCGTCGGCACGTGGACCGTCCGCCAGCGCGCGCTCCGCTGCCGCATCGCGTCCCGGTACCTGTCCAGGTTCACCGCGCGGACCGCGAACCACCGCCCCTGATGCTCGAAGACCTCCTGGAAGAGCGCCGCAGGCGGCGCAACATCGCAGCGGTACAGGAATACAAACGCCGAGCGGAACCCAGCGCCGAAGATCGACTCCCAGACGCCCAGCGACGCCACGTCGTCCTCCGTCACCCAGCTCTCCAGCCGCCCTGGTGATGGCGAGCCGCTCGCCCGGCGTTTGCCGATGCGGCGCCCCTTCACATCCACCAGCAGGTGCGTCTCAGGGCCATAAACGACGAAATCGAAGGTTTTCAGGCTCCGGCCAGGGAGCGCCTCGAGGCCATCGAGCTTGAGGCTCGCCCCCTCAGGGAGCAGCGCCCGCCTGGCCTCGTTCACAGAGACGTAGGCTGTCCCAGTCTCGCGGAGGTGCGCCTCGAAGGCCCGCTCGTACTCGCTGCGTTGTTGCCCCATCGGGGCACAATATACCAAACGTTATCCAAACGAAAGCGCGATTTTGTGTTTTTTAATCGTCTTCCTCGTCGTCGTCATCCTCGTTCAGCGACTGGATCTCGACGACCCCTGTCGAGGATTTCACGAAGATCTCCCGCACGCCGGCGCCGTTGCTGATCGTCACCAGGATGTCGTCCATCTCCGCGAGGCGGCCGAAGCCGTCGAACTGGATCTCCCGATCCGCCTGGGCAACGGTCACCGTGACCCCCTCGAAGCCCGCGGCCACGCCGGCGCCGAAGACCACCAGCCGCGGCTCGTTCGAGAACTCCGAGAGCACCGGCGCGTCAGGGTCCGACGACGTCGCGACCCAGTAGCTCGTCCCGTCGGCGCTCGCCTTGAAGACGCCCGGATCGTTGGGATCGGCCAGCGCGACCGACTGCGCGAACTCGATATCCGAGGCGACCATGTTCAGCGCGCCGTGCAGCCGGGCGCCGTCATTGGATGACAGCGCCGGCACTGCGACCGCGACGATCACCGCCATGATGGCGACGGTGATAAGGATCTCGACGAGCGTGAACGCCCGGTTCCGGGTTGTCGTGGGTATCAGGATCATCCGCCCAGCAACCCCCCGACGCCGCCGAGCAGACCGCCGACGCCATCGCCGATGTCCTCAACGACATCAACGACATCTTCCACAACATCCTCTACCACGTTCGATGTCTTGGTGTACGTCGCGATGATCAGACCGTCGTTGTAGAACTGATCGACATCAAAGTTCGTGTCGTCGAGCGGGACGTACAGGCTCTCCTGCCGCTCCTCGTTGTCGCCAGCGACGTAGTTCCCCTCCTCGATCGCCATCGCGACGAAGGGCCAGGGTTTCTCGACAGCGCGGTCGGCATTCCTTGGATCGGGATCTCCTGGCGGAACAAACGGGACCGCGTCAACCTCCTCAAAGATATGCCCCATCATGTGCGCCTTGAATTGATCGAGGCCCTGCATCGGGTCATACGTTGAAAGCCCGGTCATCAGGCCGTCCTGGGGATCACCATTGTTCTTGTACATGGGGCCGTTGAATACGGTGTACCCCATCTTGTTATCGAGGATCGGATCGTAAAACAATCTGGCGCCATGGCTGAGCATGACATCGCTGCCGGTCAGACGACCGATTACCGTGGAATCCCTCAAGATCG
>CAYGNN010000019.1:0-19803 GCA_964351165.1 uncultured Phycisphaeraceae bacterium | reverse complement strand
CAACCTTCTTCGACGGCGTGATCATGTTGAGCAGAATCACCGATGCGTCCTGCACGATGACCAACGCCATATCGTCACCACCATCGATTGTTGGGAATGAGTACAACCTGATCCGCTTGGGGTGGATGTAACCATCGAGGTCCTCGACCTTGATATCGCCAGACTGTGCCACGGCGGGCGGGATCCCAATCGCGCCGCTCTTTACCGTGACGTTCCCGCCGACATAGAAACGGACCATAGACGCGTCGTCCGCCAGGATGATCGTCGCGCCATCATCGATGTACAGCGACTCTTCGATCATCACATCGACCTTACCCTGAATTTTCATCACAGCGCCATCTTCAAGCTCAACGAGTTTGAAGCGGTACACGCCGCCCGAGTCTTCATCCAGGGTCGCCGTGACGTCCTTCCCTTCGACACGCAGCTTCTCGTAATCTCCCCCCGGCAGCGTGGCGCTCGACGGTGCGTCACTGATGACCGTATCTTTTGTGCTGATCACGGTCAGCCGTTCATCGAACTTCTCGGGCAGTCGCGGCTCGATCGTGGGGAGCTTGACCTTGAGCTTCGCACCCCCGGAGAAATGACCGTGACTGATCATGCTCTCCAGGGTCGGCGCTGCATCCGAAGGCACGTAGAGTTCTGTACTGGACATCTCCGCATCAGCGCCCAGGTACAACGAAGCGCTGTCGCTGAAGGTCGCGGAAAGTTTGACCGGCGCTCCTGACTTGAATTCGGGGCTCATCGGCCACGGCGCAACCTTGGACTCAACTTGGACCGACAACTTCTGTTCGGCAAAGATGCCGAACTCGCCGTACTCAGGATCAACCGCGTCCTCGACCGGCGCGTCGGGGCTGAACTTGACCAACCGCTGCAGCACCGTCCGTACGCCGTTGACTTCCGCGACGACCGTCATCGCCAGCTCCGTCTCCTCGCCGATCGGCGCCTGACCGTTGAGGTCGCACAGCGCAACAGAGACCGTCCCGCCGGCGATCGAGAACCCCTCGAGCAGCTTCGCAGGATCCTCGTCCACCCAGTTGGCGTTCGTCTGCAGCACGGCCAGCGCGAAGTCAGCGCCACTCTTGGCGGTCCACTCGCTCGCGGCAGTGTCGTGCGCGTTCTCGCCGATCGCCGCGGAGTTGTCCTTGCTCAGCAGGAACGCCGTCGTCAGCACGGTCGCCGTGCCCATCGCGATCACCACGAGCATCAGCGCGATGCCGCGGCGTTCGCCGCCGAAGCATCGCCCACCAATCCCCGACTGTTTCAATGTGTTCGTCATGGGTCCACCCCCACCAACATCGTTCCACCAACCGCAAGCCCCGCGGCACACACCGCCGGGGCGCCAACGAACCAGCACCGACCGCCTCAGGGGCTCAGCAGCCCATCGAGCGCATCGCCGACACCGCCGAGGGCGTCGTCGATCACGTCCTCGACGCCATCGATCAGATCGTCCGAATCTCCGTACGTCGCGACGATCAGTCCGTCGCCATAGAACTGGTCCAGATCAAAGATCGAGTCATCCAGTGGCACGTACAGGCCCTCCTGCCGCTCGCCGTGGTCGCCGGTCACCCAGTTGCCCATCTCGATCGACATCGCGATGAAGGGCCACGGCTTCTCCGCCGCCCGGCGGTCGCTCCGAGGGGTCGGCTCGCCAGGCATCGCGAGATCCACCGCCTCGACAACCGGGACGCTGTTCGCTTCCAGGTGCGCTGTGAACCCATCAAAGCCCAGCGCCGTGTTGTACGACGCCAGCGCATCGGTCAGGCCGGAGATCGGCGAACCGTCGTTCTGGTAGAAGGGGCCGTCGAACGAGGTGAAGCCCATGTTGTTGTCCAGCATCGGGTCGTAGCACAGCAGCGAATCATCGCGGACACACACGCGCTCGCCGGTCAGTCGCCCGACCACCGTCGAGGTCTCCTGCACCGTCACGTTGTTCGCAGGGGCGATCGCGTTCATCACCGCCAGCGAGTGCCCGCGCACATCAACAGTCGCGGCGCCATCACCGCCATCGAGCGCGCCGAGCAGGTACACCTTGAGCATGCCTGGGTTCGTGTAGCTGTCCAGGTCCCGGATGTCGCGCATCGGCTTCATCGCGACCTCGCTCGGCACGCCGAACCCGGCGTTGTCCAGTTCGAAACCGCCGCCGAGGTACAGGCGCAGGCTCGAAGCATCATCCGCCAGCTCGAACGTGGCGCCCTCTTCGATCCGCAGACCACCGCTGACATGAACGCCGACATCGCCGCTGATGCGGATCGCAGCGCCGTCGCGGAGCCTGATCGCATCGAACGAGTACATCGCGCCCGAAGCGTCATCGAGCGTGACGACCGAGCCAGCGTTGCTGGCCTCCAGGTTCTGGTACGCGCCGCCTGCGAGCGTCTGCGACTGCGCCGACGACCCGATGACCAGCGGGGTATTCATCTGCACAGGCAGCCCCGACGCCATCGCCGCAGGGAGCCGCGGCGGGATCGCAGGCAGCACCATCTGCAGCACGCCGCCGCCGGAGAAGTGGCCGTCATCGACCATGGTCTGCAGCGAGACCGACGAATCGGGGCGGACGTACAGCGCCGTGCTCGTCACCGAGGCATCCGCGTCGAGTTGCAGCGCCGCGCTGTTGGTGAACCCGGCGCTCATCTTCACAGGGGCGCCGGCCTTGAACGCTGGGCTCGAAGGCCACGGCGCGATCTTCGAGCCATGCTCGACCGCGATCTCGCCGGTCGCGAAGACGCCGAACTCGCCGTACTCAGGGTCCGCCGCCTCTGCGATCTCCGCGTGGGGGTTCATCGAGACGATCCGCTGGAAGACGGTCTTCACGCCGTTGCTGTCAGCGACGACCGTCATCGCGAGCTCGCGCTCCTCGCCATCGGGCGCTTTGCCCTCCAGATCGGTCAGCGCCACAGACACCACGCCGCCTGCGATCGGGAAGCCCTCGAGCAATTTCGCAGGCTCCGCGCCGATCCAGTCGGCGTCTGTCTGCAGGATCGCCAGGCCGAGGTCCGCGCCGCTGCGCGCAGTCCACTCGCTCGCTGCGGTGTTGTGCGCGTTGGCGCCGATCGCCGCGGAGTTATCCCGGCTCAGCACGAACGCCGTCGTCAGCACGGCCGCCGCACCCATCGCGACCACCACGAGCAGCAGCGCGACACCGCGCCGCTCAGAGCGAGCGCTGCCAGCGCTGGACTGCAAACTGATTGTCCTGTTGCTCCGCTTGGTCATGGTGTTCCTCCTGTATTAACCGCCGACCGGCTGATGATTCGCGAGACCGAAGGACGAGAGCGTCCGCTTCGTGGTCTCCTCCTCATCGATCGTCAGCTCCATCTCGAGCGTCACCCGCTTCGCGGCGGTGATCGTTTCCTCGTCGAAGGTCATCGCGACCTCGATCACGTCCTCGACCAGCTCCAGCGAGGCGGTCATCCCCGCCGCGCGCTGCGCCTCCATCACGACGAAGAAGTCCGAGCCGTCCGGAACCACCGTGTCGAAGACCTGGATCTGCAGCTCCGTCCAGTTCTCCGGGAAGCTCACCCACTCAACGACCAGCGTCTCCTCTTCCGCGTCGTACCAGAAGACCCGGATCTCCGAGAGGTTCACCGCGTCCGTCGTGCGCTGGTCGTGCAGCCACACCGCCAGGCCCTGATCCGGATCGTGCTGCAGCAGGCGCAGCGAGGAATCGAGGTACGAGCGCAGGCGGATCTGCCCGGCGTGCGCCCTGAGCAGCAGCGACCGCGCCTCACGCGCGCTCTTCGTGCTCGAGCTGATCATCGCCAGCACCGAAGCAACGCCCAGCCCGACCATCGCGGTGATGGACAGCGCCAGCATCAGCTCCAGCAGCGTCACGCCGCGGCGCGACCGCCCAGGTTGGTTCGGCCGGCGCCAGCTCATGAGGCAGGCTCCGGCACGAACGTCTGGATCGACGACAGCGTGCGGTTCTCGTCGTACGCGGAGACGGTGATCATCATGCCGCGGACCTTCACATCCAGATCGCCGCCGACGGTGATGTCCGTCTCGACGACGCTGACCGTGCGGCCGACCAGCCAGTACGTATCGGGGTACGCGACCGCTTCGAGCGTCTCCATCTCGCCGACGCCCTGGTCGAGCCCATGCTTGGACGACAGCTCCGCGTAGGGGAGCGCGCTCAGCTCGGCCAGCAGGTCATCGGCGGCCATCGCCGCGAGGATCTGCTTCTGCCCTTCGATCGACTGCTGGCTCGACGCGCTGATAGCAGAACCCACCGCGAGCACCGTCGCGGTCAGGATCGTGAGCGCGATCAACGACTCGAGCAGCGTGAAGCCGGGCTTCGAGAGTTCGGGTTGGACGATCCTTGTCCGTTGCATCTGACGGCCTCCAATCAGGGCTGACGTTCACGAGGCCCGGTTTTCACCGGCGCCCCGCATCCAGAACCTCTGATTCATCGACCGAAGCCGCACCCGGAAGGCGTCCCGATGGCGACCGGAAACGCGCCCAGCGTCCTCCCAGATCGTGCAGACCATGCACCCCCAACACGCCGGCCCCCGATCCGTCCGAGAACGCGCCGCTTGTCTGAACCGCTCTTGCTGGCGACCATGCCCTGCAATGCCCAAGCGTCCGACAAGACCGCCGCTGACGATCTGGAAGTTCCTCTCCTGGGACCTCTGGAAGCGGATCCTTTTGACCGCCTCCATCCTCGTCACCGTGATCGCCTTCGCCGCGGCCATCCGCCCCCTCGCCGATGGCAAGGTCGGCGCGGTCGATGCGCTGCGGTTCATGGGGCTCGCGGTCGTCCCCATGCTGCAGTACGCGCTCCCCTTCGCCGCAGGCTTCGCCGCGACGCTGACCTACCACGACTTCGCCTCGGACAACGAGGCCATGGCCTGCAGCGCCGGCGGCATCTCGTACAAGTCCATGCTTGGCCCCGCCGCCTTCACCGGACTCGCGCTGGCGCTCGTCATCTACGCCCTGACGACCACCGCGATCCCCCGGTTCTTCAGCCAGATCGAGCAGCTCGTCGCGCGCGACATCGCCCGCATCCTCACCACCAACATCGAACGCGGCGAATCAGTCACCCTCCGCGACCTCACCATCCACGCGGACGCCGTCGCCAACCTGGGCCCCGACCCTGACAACGGCGCCACCGACCGCCTCGTCCTGATGGGCGTCGTCGCGGTCGCGACCGACAACCACAACAACATCGAGGTCGACCTCACCGCCAAACGCGCCGATGTCTGGCTCTTCCAGAGCCACAAGAACCTCAAGCCAGAGACCCGCATCTACATGCAGCTCACCGAAGCGCACGGCAAGCAGGCCGGCGCCGGCGCGGTGGACCTCTCCCAGCACCAGCTCGGCCCCTGGTCGATGCCGAGCAGCATCCGCGACAGCATCAAAACAAAGACCGCACGCGAGCTGCGCGAACTCCGCGAGAATCCCGACCTGCGCCCCGCCATCGACGAGCGCAGGAGGGAGCTCGCAGCCAGCCTCACCGCCCGCCTGCTCGTCGCGGAGCTGGCCGAGGCCACGGCGCGCGACAACCGGCTGACCCTCATCGCGCCGGACGGCCGAATCGATCTCATCGCCGCAGGCCTCCAGCGCGACGGCGAGCGCTGGGCCGTCATCCCTCTGGACCAGGGCGAGCCCATCGAGATCGTCCGCCGGAGCACCGATGGCGAGATCCGCAGGCAACTCGCCCGCGCCGCGAGCCTCACAGTCAGCATCGATCCGCAGAACGCGGAGTCCGCTGTCGAGTTGCAACTGGACAACGTCCGCTTCACCGATGCGCCGGGCGAAGCCGAGCGCGTCAGCGTCACCAGAACAGGGCTCGCCATCGGCATGGAAACGCCGACCCCCTTCTTCGATCAATCCAGCGACGAGCTGCTCGACGCATCGGACGACCTCGTCGCCAGCGCCGCAGGCAGCCCTTCGATCAGCGAGATCGAATCGCTGGCCAGCCGCCTGCGCCGCCTCATCGGCCGCACGCAACGCGAGGTCGTCGGCCATGAGCAGGAGCGCATCGCCCTCGCGCTCGCCACACTCATCATGACGATCCTCGGCGCTGTGCTCGCGATCAAGCTGAAGAACTCGCTCCCGCTGACCGTCTACCTCTGGAGCTTCTTCCCGGCGCTGCTGGCGCTGATCACGATCTCCAGCGGCTCCAACGCAACGACGGACAACCTCATCGTTGGCGTCATCGTCATCTGGTCGGGCGTCTCCGCGCTCGCGATCGTCACGCTGCGCGAATTCACCATGCTGCGCAGACACTGATAACGACACCGACGCCCCGGATGATCGCAGCGGATCCCAGGGCGCGATCGCCATTCAAACGAATGTTTCGTCAGGGGCGCAAACCAAGCGACACCGGCGCCGGCTGATCACCATCCATGCAAAGCGGCTGGTTGCTCTCCGTCCACTCGACGATGTCCGCCAGCGAGTGCTTGTCCAGCACATCGATCATCGCGCCGAACGCTTGATCCATCAGGTGATGCAGCGGGCATAGCAGCGGCTGCGCGTGCCCATCAAGCTCCAGCGGGCACGACGTGATCCGTTCCAGCGATCCCACCGCGCGGATCACTTCCAGGACGCCAACGTCCTTCGGGTCACGCGCGATCTGGTACCCGCCGCCTACGCCACGGCGACCGGCGATCAGGTCCGCCTTCGAGAGCAGCTGCAGCACCTTCGCCAGGTAATCAGGCGGCACACGAGTCCGGTCCGCCAGCGCGCCGGCGGAAACCCGGTCGTCAGGGAACGCGGCCAAAACAACCATCGCGCGCAGGGCGTATTCGACGGTCTGACTCAGCATGCGATCCGATCCTCCTGATGCGTTTCCCGTCAGGACGCCGGAATGGCGCCGATCAGGGATTCAAAACAGTACCGGAGAAAAACATCGGCTACAACGTTGAGACTCGATCGCAACAATCAAATCCCTGCGGAACCCGTCCGGGCCGCGCCAATGATTTCATTGGCGCGGCGGACAAACCCCGGCCACAGAGCCCCAGATAGACGATAATCATCCCATGCCCACCCCGACCAAACGAATCGGCGTCCTCACCGGCGGCGGCGACTGCCCCGGCCTCAACGCCGTCATCCGCGCTGTCGCCAAGTCCGCCATCTTCGAGCACGGCTGGGAGGTCATGGGCATCGAGGACGGCTTCCTGGGCCTCATCGAGGACCGCATGCGCCTCCTCGAACCATGCGATGTCTCCGGCATCCTCACCCTGGGCGGCACCATCCTCGGCGCCTCCAACAAGGCCGACCCTGCGCGCTTCCCGGTCGGATTCAATGCCGACGGCGATCCCATCTTCGAAGACCGCACCCAGCAGTGCCTCGACACCCTCAAACGCCACGACCTCGACACCATCGTCGTCATCGGCGGCGACGGCACCATGACCTGCGCCAATCACTTCGTGCAGCACGGCGTCAACTTCGTCGGTGTCCCCAAGACCATCGACAACGACCTCGTTGGCACCGACATCACCTTCGGTTTCTCAACCGCGGTCCAGACCGCCACCGAAGCCATCGACCGCCTGCACACCACCGCGATGAGCCACCACCGCGTGATGGTCGTCGAGGTCATGGGCCGCAACGCAGGCTGGATCGCGCTGCACGCTGGCGTTGCCTCAGGCTCCGACGTCATCTGTCTCCCAGAGATCGAGTACGACCTCGCGGTCATCAACGACTTCGTGAAAGAGCGCGCCAAGTACGGACGCCGCTTCAGCCTCATCTGCTGCTCCGAGGGCGCCAAACCCAAGGGCGGCAAACAGATCGTCAACAAGATCGATCCCACCAGCCCCGACCCCATCCGCCTGGGCGGCATCGCCGAGATGCTCGCCGCCGACATCGAACGCTGCACCGACATCGAGACGCGCCCGGTCACGCTGGGCCACGTCATCCGGGGCGGCTCTCCGGTCGCCGTGGACCGCGTCATGGCGACCGAGTTCGGGCACAAGGCGATCGAACTGATTGCCCAGGGGGAGCAGAACCGGCTCGTCGTGGTGCAGGGGGGCAACGTCACCCACGCGCCGCTGATGGCCTCCGCCGGCAAGCAGCGCCTCGTTGCACTCGATGACCCCACCATCGCCGCAGCCCGAGCTGTCGGCACCTGCTTTGGGGATATCCCCGCCCACATCCCCGAGCCGCACCACGCGAACTGCCGGAAGCCGCACGCCAACGCCTGAGCGCCGGTCCGCCGAATCCAGGCAAGGCGCTGATTCCCGCCCCCTGATGGGGCATCTGACTTGTCCCAAGTCCGAAAATAACCGCGAAATCATCGCAGATTCGCGGTATCCTCCCGATGCGACCCGCCAACACGCTGTTGGACGGCCGCCGATTCGGGAGGATCATCAATGCCGCAATCTGTTCTTCGTGCCGCCGGCGCTCTCGCGATCGTCGCAGGGCTCACCATGACCGCACATCAGGCATCCGCCGAGCAGTGGGTCTTCCATCGCATCGCCCAGACCGGCGACACGCTCCCGTTCGACAACAACGCCGTCATGAACAACCTCGGCGGCTGCGCCATCGAGAACGGCAACATCTCGTTCAGCGGATCAGCGATCAAGAACGCGATGACGATCAGCTTCATCGCAGCGCGCATCAACGGCATCAACCGAACCGTCGTGACCAGCGAAACCCCCGTCCCCGATGGCTTCGGGGATTTCGGCTTCATCTCCAGCGGACACATCGACGGCGAGTGCATCGTCTTCACCGGCGAAGACAGCGGCCGCGGCGACCCGGCGACCGGCGTCTACCGCTACCACCCCGCCGCGAAGATCCACACGATCGTTGATCGCAACGATCTGGTCCCTGGATCCCCAGGCGGAGCGTTCATGCACTTCAACGGCGTCTTCGCGGACAACGACATCGTCGCGGTCCCCATCGAATACGACGATGGGTTCACATCACTCGATGGCGTGCTCACCTTCGACGACGGCGCCCGCGCGATCGTGCTCAACGAAGACAGCCCGCTCCCGGACGCCGAATCCATCGACTTCTTCGAAGGCTTCGACTACCGCAACGGCGTCATCGTCAGCCGGATCCGCACCGACAGCGGCCCGAGAGGTGTGTACCTCTTCAGTGATGGCGGCGATTCGCGCATCGCAGGCGAGGGCGACCTCGTTCCCGACGGCGCGATCGGCGAGGTCTTCAGCGGCATCACCTCCCCCGCCGTGGTCGATCAGGACGGCGACCGCGTCGCCTTCTATGCCAATGGCGACATGGGCACCGCCGGCCTCTTCTCCAAGGTCAGCTCCTCCGCGCTCGAACTCATCGTCGCTGAGGGCGACGCCGCGCCGCCGACGTTCTCGCACAACTTCGACAACTTCATCGCCACCCCCGCCATCGACAACGGCGCGTACGTCTTCCTCGCGCGCACCACCGAGGACGCCGACGCCGACCTCTACACCACGCTGGGCGACACCGTCGGCAACACACCCAAGCTCGTCCTCGCTGTCGGCGACATGCTCGACGGGAAGACCATCACCAGCATCAGCGCCCCAGGCCGGCAGGCGCTCAGCGGCCACACCCTGATCTGCTGCGTCGAGTTCGAAGACGGCACAGACGGCGTCTACACCGCCACCCTCACCCAGGAGATGATGGAGACCGAACCCAACAACTCCATGGACACCGCCAACTGCATCGAGGTCCTCTCCAATTGCGTCTTCGTTTCAGGCAAGCTCCAATCCAACGAGTTCCCGGAGTGCGATCCTGACACCGTCCTCGTCGCCTTCGACAAGCAGGTCAACTTCCTCGAGGACGACCTCGGCGCCCGCTTCATTAACGACGACGACTCCCCCGAAGGCGATGGCCGCGCCTCGGCGCTCTGGAACGTCCCCCTCGTCCCTGCCGGCGACGGCACCAGCACCATCCGCCTCGGCGTCACCGGCAAGGGCGACGTCGTCGAGGGCATGGGCGGCACCAACGGCGATTTCAATGGCCTCATCCAGAACGCGCCGCACGAACAGCTCGGCGAGTTCACCCTGACCATCACCTTCGTCGATGACATGGATGTCGCCCTCGCCAGCCCAGCGATGCTCCCAGATGGCTCCTTCATCGAGAACCCCTTCTCGTTCGTCGAGGAGTTCCAGTCCGGCGGCGACGCCTTCTTCTTCAACGTGGTCGCGCCCATCGGCGCTGACTCGGCGCACGCCGTCATCGACAACACCACCGGGCGCATCGACGCCTGCAACGACGTTGACTTCTTCGTCTTCAAGAACCTGATCCCCGGCTGCCCCTACTGCGTCACGCAGGTCGGCGGTCTCAACGAGCAGTGCACGCAGACCGATGGCATGCTCGCCTGGTACCAGAAGACCGGCGACATCATCATCTCCGACGACAACTCCGGCGCCGGCGTCTACGCCGACCTGTGCGACCCCGACCTCCCGGTCGTCGCCGACATCAACGGCGAGATCCACATCGCCATCACCGGCTCTGGCGACCTCAACTTCAATGGGCTCATCGACGGCCCCGACGAAGACGATTACCTCGCCAACTACCCGGAGTACGCCAACGACTACCCAGGCCTCCCGCCCATGCCGGCCATGGTCAACAGCGGCGGCCAGACCTTCACCCGCGCCGTTGACCTCGTCTGCGCCGATCCGCCGCCAGCCCACGGCCAGTGCGGCTGCTACACCATCAAGATCATGCTCGACCCGGTCGCGCACGACGACCCGGTCTTCAACCTCACGATCGACGAGGCCATGCAGCACGCCGACCTCAACATGGATGGCAGGACCGATACCGCCGACCTGGGCATCCTCCTGGGATCCTTCGGCTGGGTCGCCCCATAACAACGCCCCGTCCCTCTGGATGAACGGAGCGAGTCCTGGGATTGGGCAACCTCAAACACCTCCAAAACGCCCCTGGGCACACGCTCAGGTGCGTTTTTTCATTCCTCGAGCAGATCAGGGAACCCACGCCCAGGACGCGCATCGAATCAGGCAGAATCCCCAACGGTGTTCCGTCCCCAACCTCTCCCCCGAGCCCGGGACCGGACAACCTCGACACGGCCGAACGGAGATCCTCCCCTCCGCTCGGCCGTGTTGCTGCGCCCCAATAACGCGCGCCGAGAACAAACCCAATAACCGGATCAGGACGCCGATCGCGCCGGTCGCGCCCATCGCGCGCCCGCGCCGCCACCCCAACCGGCCCTGCCAGGGAGCCGCAGCGCCATCGCCCCGGCTTGAATCGGATGCTCCACCGTGGCGCTGACGGAACGCGCCAACGCACCCACGGAGGAACACACCCATGTTCAGCATCCAGAACAATGTCAACTCCCTCGTCGCCCAGCAGGCGCTGGCGCAGAACAACGCGAGGATGTTGCAGTCCTTCAACAAACTCTCCACCGGCCTGCGCATCAACTCCGGCGCTGACGACCCGGCAGGCCTCATCGCATCCGAGAACCTCCGCGCCACCCTCGCGCACCTCGAAGCGGAATCCCGCGCCCTCGAACGCGCCGATCACGTCGTCTCCACAGCCGACGCCGCGCTGGGCGAGATCGCGGAACTCACCATCCGAGGCGAAGAACTCGCCGTCGCCAACGCCAACACCGCAGGCATGAGCGAGGCGGAGATCGAGGCCAACCAGATGGAGCTCGACTCCATCGTGGGCGCCATCGACCGCATCGCCTCCACCACCACCTTCAACGGCTCCCCCCTCCTCGACGGCTCCTTCTCGATGACCGCCGCCAACGACACCTTCACCTTCGACAGCGCCCAGACCAACGACATCGGCGCGGTCGAAGTCGATGGCGAGACCTACACCCTCGCCGACGTCGTCACAGGCGGCGCTATCACGATCGATGGCGGCGACACCGCGACCGCCGCGCAGGTCCTCCGCGCCGCCACAGGCCAGATCGCCAGCAGCCGAGGGCGTCTGGGCGCTATCTCAGCCAACACGCTGACGCCCTCGCTCAACGCGCTCAACGTCGCGATCGAGAACATCACCGCAGCGGAGTCCTTTATCCGCGATACCAGCTTCGCGTTCGAAACATCCAACCTCGCGCGCAACCAGATCCTCGGCGCGGCATCCATCAACAACCTGGGCATCGCCAACACCCAGCCCAGGATGGTCCTGAGCCTGCTTGGCTGAGCCCACGCCTGCGGATGATCGCAGCGAATCTCAGGATTTCATGTGAGACAACCGTGCCACGACCTAGCCCCGCTAGGTCGTGTCTTTGCGCAACAGCAACCGACCTCAGACCCCCAGCGTCTCCTTGATCTTCGCCTGCGCCAGCTTCGCGTCCGCCTGCCCGCCCGACGCCTTCATCACCGCGCCGATCAACCGCCCGATCGCCGACATCTTCCCGCCCCTGATGTCCTCGACGACCTTCGCATTCGCGGGATCGTTGAGCGCCGCGTCCACCCACGCCTGCATCGCGCCCTCGTCGCGCACCTGCAGCAGGTTGTGCTGCTCCGCGGCCGCCTTCGCGTCGGCGTCGGTATCACAGAGGATCCCGAACAACTCATCCGCAGCAGACGATCCGATCTCGTCCCCCTGCCGCAGTTCGATGATCCCCGCGATCTGCCCAGGCGTGATGCCCAGCTCGTTCGCCAGCACGCCGCGCTCGTTGGCGCGCTTGGCGCCCGATTGCAGCACCATGTTCGCCGACTGTTTCCACGCCGCGGAGGTCGGCGCCCCCGCCTGCACCGACGCCTCGACCGCGTCCTCGAAGAAGAAGCACACGTCCCGCTCTTCCGTCAGCGCCAGCGCCTCCTTGGCGCTCAGGCCGCACTCGTCCTGGTACCGCGCCGCCCGCTCGTGGGGGAGCTCAGGCAGCCTCGACCGCACCGCTTCGCGCCACTTGTCGTCCACAACCACCGGCGCCAGGTCCGGATCCGGGAAGTACCGGTAGTCGTGCGCGTCTTCCTTTTCGCGCTGGACGAACGTTTTGTTCTCGACATCGTTCCATCCGCGCGTCGTCTTCGCGCCGGGGCCCATCTCCTTCCCGTCCTCCTGCCAGCGCGCCGCCTGATGCTTCTGCTCGTACTCCACCGCGCCCTTGAGCGCGCGGAACGAGTTCAGGTTCTTGATCTCCACGATCGGCGTCTTGACGACCTTGCCATCATCCAGCTCGATCGACAGGTTGATGTTCGGCTCAAACCGCATGTGCCCCTTCTGCATGACGCCCTCCGTCACACCCAGGAACCGGCACACGTTCCGGAGCGTGCGCGCAAAGGCGACCAGCTCGTCCGCCGTCTCGAAGTCGGGCGCCGTCACGATCTCCAGCAAAGGCGTTCCGGCGCGGTTGTAATCGACGATAGAAAAATCGGCCTTCCGACCGCCTGGCAGCTCGTGCAGCAGCTTCCCCGCGTCCTCTTCGAGGTGCGCGCGGATGATCCCGATCCGCTTCGTCGAGCCATCTTCGAGAGGCAGATCGAACGCGCCGTCAAAGCACAGCGGCAGGTCGTACTGGCTGATCTGGTACGCCTTGGGCAGGTCGGGGTAGTAGTAGCTCTTCCGGTCCCACTTGGTGAACTCCGCGATCGAGCACCCCAGCGCCAGCCCCACCAGCATCGACATCTCGACCGCAGCCTTGTTCATGACAGGCAGCGCCCCAGGAAGCCCCAGCACGACCGGATCGATCAGCGTGTTGGGCTCCGCCCCGTCGAACTCATCGCACGCCGGCGAGCCGACCCTCGTGAACATCTTCGACCGCGTCGCGAGCTCGACGTGGATCTCCAGACCGACCATCAATTTCGTTGAAACAATTGCAGGCATGCCAGCATCCTACATCCCTCCAGCGCCTGATACGCCAGGGATGAGCAGAGCGAATCCCGGGATCCAACCGCACCCAAAGACCACCACCCCCCAACCCCCCGGCTACACTCTCCGCAGATGATCAATCGCGACGTCGTCATCACGGGATTGGGCGCCATCACCGGCCACGGCATCGGCGCCGAGGCCATGTGGCAGGGTCTCCTCGAGGGCCGCTCGGCGCTCGCGCCGATCAGCGCCTTCGACGCCTCCGGCTTCCCCTGCGCCGTCGCCGCCGAGGTACCGGAATTCAGCGCCAAGGACTTCGTCCCCAAGTCCTACCGCAAGGCCGTCAAGGTCATGGCGCGGGACATCCAGATCGCTGTCGCCGCGGCCCGCCTCGCCGTCGAGGACGCAGGCCTGGTCACCAAGGACCTGGGCGAGGGCGAGACCCCGACCTACCCCACCGATCGCGTCGGCTGCCAGATCGGCGCAGGGCTCATCTCCTGCGAGATCGACGAGCTCACCCGCGCCCTGACCACCAGCCTCGACGACAACGGCAATTTCGACCTCCGCGCCTGGGGCGAGGGAGGCATGAACAACCTGCCCCCCCTGTGGCTCCTCAAGTACCTGCCCAACATGCTCGCGTGCCACGTGACCATCATCCACGACGCGAAGGGCCCCTCCAACACCATCACCTGCGCCGAGGCCAGCGGCCTCCTCTCCGTCGGTGAATCCATGCGCGTCATCGCCCGAGGCGACGCCGACTGCTGCTTCACCGGTGGCGCTGAGGCCAAGGTCAACCCGATGGGTCTCACCCGGATGGACCTCGCCAAACGCCTCGCGCCCACCGAAGCAGGCGCCGACCCCGCCTCGTACATCAAGCCCTACGACCCCAACGCCACCGGCGGACTCCTGGGCGAGGTCGGCGGCATCTGCATCGTCGAATCCAAAGAAACCGCCTCAGCAAGGGGCGCCAAGCCCTACGCCAACCTCGCCGGCTTCGGCGCCGGGCATTCCCCCCGCCGCGGCTCTGCCCGCGAGCGCGCCGAGGGCGTGATCGCCGCGATCGAGGCCGCCCTGCACCAGGCCAAGGCGACCCCCAGCGACATCGACGCCATCGTCCCCCACGCCTCCGGGATCCCCCACCTCGACGAGGAAGAGATCGCCGCCTTCGAGGAGCTCTTCGGCTCAAGACTCCCGGAAATCCCCCTGGTGACCCTCACACCCTCGATCGGCGACGGCCTGGCCGGCGCCGGGGGCGCCGCTGTCAGCGTCGCAGCCCTGTGTCTCCGCCACCAATCCCTGCCCGGACGCATCCACCCCGGTTCTCCTGCGAACAACATGATGGCCGGCGCATCCCAACAACAGGACGCCAGGCTCGACCGCGTCCTCGTCTGTTCGAACGCGCTCGGCGGTCAGAACGCCGCACTCGTCCTATCCGCAGCAACTTGAGCAGCCACGACGGTCAACAACACCCTACGACGCACGGAGCGAACAACATGCCCACCCAACAACGCAGGGCCATCCCCACCGAAGAACTCGACCCCGAACTCACCAGCGTCAGCCGCGAGGTCATCGGCGCCGCCATCGAGGTCCACAAGGCGCTGGGACCGGGATTCACCGCCGACGTCTACGGCAACGCCCTCGAGAAAGAGCTCAGCAAGATCGGCGTCGCGTTCCAGCGCGATCACGCCTTCCCGATCACCTACGACGGCGCCAACGTCGGCGAGCTCAAGTTCGATTACTACATCAACGAGCGCTTCGCCCTGCAGGTCCTCGCAGAGCACCGCGAGATCGATGGCCTCGACCGCACGAGCCTCCGCGCCAGCCTCCGCGCCGCTGACCTCGAGCTGGGTCTCATCGTCAACTTCGGCGAGCGCCGCCTGAAGGATGGGCTCGTCCGTGTCCTCAACCCCGACAAGCTCAACGCGATGCGCGACGACCACGACAGCAGCCACGACAACGACGACCACTGAGAACGCGACTGTGACCACCAACGCCGACAACAACACCCGCGTCGTCATCACCGGCTCAGGCTGGGTCACCCCCCTCGGCGACACCATCGACGGCGTCTGGGATCGCCTGCTCAAAGGCGACTCCGGCGTCGGCGATATCCAGCGCTTCGACGCCTCCACCTTCGTCTCCAACTTTGTCGCGCAGGCCAAAGAGCCGGACCTCAGCGCCATCCTCGCCGATCACGAGCACCACGAGGACGCAGGCCCCAACACCAGATTCGCCCTGAGCGCCACCGCGCAGGCCTGGAAACAGGCAGGCCTCGGTGATCCCTCGAAGGAAGGCCAGCTCAACGCAGGCTTCCCAGGCCTCAACCCCCGCCGCGTGGGGCTCTACCTCGGCTCAGGCGAAGGCCTGCTCGACTCCGAGAACTTCTTCGCAACCAACATCGCCGCGTGGAACAGCGAACAGCGCGAGATGGACATGCAGGCCTGGGCGAAGGCCGCCTACGAGAACCTCAGCGCCGCGCGCGAGGTCGAGCAGGAACCCAACATGCCCATCAGCCACATCGCCGAGGCTTTCGGCGCCCGTGGCCCTGCCTTCAACTGCCTCACCGCCTGCGCCGCCTCCACGCAGGCCATCGGCGAGGCCACCGAGATCATCCGCCGAGGCGAAGCCGACGTCATGATCACAGGGGGCGCCCACACGATGGTCCACCCGCTGGGCATCACAGGCTTCATCCGCCTCACCGCGCTCTCCTCCGACCGCAACGCAGGAGGCCCCTTCTCCCTCACGCGTGATGGGTTCACGATGGGCGAGGGCGCCGGCATCATCATCATCGAATCGCTCGAGCACGCGCTCGCCAGAGGCGCCACACCCCTCGCAGAGATCGTCGGCTTCGGCTCCAGCGCCGACGCCTTCCGCATCACCGACATCCAACCGGACGGCGAGGGCGCTGTCGCAGCGATGACCGAGGCCCTCGAAGACGCAGGGATCGACCCGCTCTCCACCGACGCCAGCGGCAGGCCCCCCATCCACTACATCTCTGCCCACGGCACAGGGACCAAAGAAAACGACTCCATCGAGACCCGCGCCGTCAAAGGCATGTTCAAGGACAACGCGCCCAACATCCCGATGAGCTCCATCAAATCAATGATGGGCCACCTCATCGCCGCCGCAGGCGCTGTCGAGTGCATCACCTGCCTCCAGACCATCCGCACCGGGATGCTCCCCCCCACGATGCGCTGCAACACGCCGGACCCCAACTGCGATCTGGACTACGTACCCAACGAAGCACGCGACACCAACCCCCAGGGCGGCGTCGAGGTCGCCCTCTCCAACAGCTTCGGCTTCGGCGGCCAGAACGACACACTCGTCCTCCGACGCTACACCGGGTAACCTCGGGGCCACCCGATGCCCGAGCACACCACCAAAAAACGCGCCAAGCAGCGGTCGTTCTGGCAACGCCAGACGCTGCTGATCCGCAGGCACTTCCGCGTCCACACGCCGCAGTCCACCGCGCAGCGCGCGCTCGAACTGCTCAACCAGATCTCGCTGCGCACCGCGCTCATCACCGTCAGTCTGCTGCTCGTCGCCTCGATCACGGTCGCCGTGCTGACCGCGATCACCCTCGCCCGCGACACCCCCACCTGGTGGCGCGACGCCGAGTTCAACACCGCCCAGGTCGAAGACCTCGCCCGCCGCGTCGAGATCGCGATCGTCGAGCACGTCCACAAGCCGCGCACCGAATCGAACATCTGGCGCGTCGCCGTCGATGTCGATCAGGCCAACGCCTGGCTCAACGCCAAACTCCCAAGCTGGGTCGAGAGCCGCGAACTCGAATGGCCCGAGAAGGTCGATCAGGTGCAGGCCGACTTCAACGACGGCACGATCACCCTGGGAGCAAAGCTCAACAAGGACGCCGCGTCACAGATCGTTGCCGCGAGTTTCCAACTCGAAGTCCGCGACGACGGCGCCCTCTGGATCAAGCAACCCCGCGCGCGCGCCGGCCGCCTCGACCTCCCAAGCGGCTGGACCGTCGGCAAACTCCGCGAGTGGCTCCCGCCGGAACTCGAAGACTCCGAAGCGATGGACCGCGTGCTCGTCGCCCTCGCAGGCGATGGCCCCCTCTTCGACGAAGCCCGCCTCAAGCTCGGCGATGGCCGCATCGTGCGCATGCTCAGGATCTCATCCAAGGACAACCGCCTGCTGATCGAAGCGGTCACCGAGCGCGAGCCGGACAAACTCGATGAACCGGCCAGCGCCGAGCGTGAGCGCGACGAGGACGAGGTCCACCCGCCGCAGCTCACTCCGCAGATGATGGTTGACGGCGCTGGTACACCGGACGCTCCGCCCTCGACAGCTTCGGCGCCCCACCAACAACGCTGACGCACCCATCCGAGAGCGCGCCCTCGATCGACCGGATCATCCCAGGCGTGGGGCACACCTTCTGCTTCGTGTCCATCATCACCGTGCAGCCGTCCGTCTTGATAAGCAGCCGCATCGGCGCAGGATCCCCGCCGCTGACGCCGCCCTGCGAGCGCAGCACGCCCGAGAGCATCTCCAGCGCGTTGGACGTGCTCCCGTTGTGCGCCGCAACATCCACCGTGACGTCCACACGCCCCGCCATCGCGCTGGGCGCCTCCTCGATCGGGACCACCCGGTCAACGATCAATTGCGCCTCGCCCCGCTTGTGGTCCACCTTGCCGATCAGGAAGACGATCGAATCCGACCGCACCCGCTCGCCGTGATCGCGGAAGACATCAGAGAAGAGCACCGCCTCCGCCGAGCCGTGCAGGTCTTCGACCGTCACGATCGCCATCCGCGAGCCCGCCTGCCTGCCGTTGCGGATCACGATCGGCCGCACCGACTGCACGAGCGCCCCCAGCGCGATCACCTGATCCTGCCGCATCGCTTTCATCGTCTTCGTCGTCGCCGTCGCGAACGCATCGATCACATCTTTGCACTCATCGAGTGGGTGGCTCGAGACGTAGAATCCCAGCGCGTCCTTCTCGTGCGCCAGCGTCTGCTTCTCCGTCCAGGCGTCCGCGCGAACCAAAGGCGGGACCGGCGCTGCCTCGACCGGCGCATCCTCCTCGCCACCGCCGCCAAAGAGCGACGACTGCCCAGCCGCCTTGTCCTTGGCGATCGCGGCGCCCGCCGAGACCGCGTTGTCGATCGTCGCGCACATCGAGGCGCGCGCGTCACGCCCGTGCACCGAATCGAACGCCCCGCACTTGACCAGCGCCTCGATCGCAGCCTTGTTCACCACGCCGGGGGGCGCCTGCTCGCAGAACTCGTGCAGCGACGTGAACTCCCCGCCGCCCTTGCGCGCCTCGACGATCGCGTCGATCGCGCGCACGCCCACGCCCTTGATCGCCGCCATCCCGAACCGCACGTGCCCGTGCAGGTTGTCCCGCGGCTCGTCCTCATCGAAGACCACGCTGAACGCAGACTCCGACAGGTTCACGTCCGGAGGACGAACCTCCACGCCCACCTTCCCGTTGGGGAAGACCGTCCGCCGGCAGTCGTCCAGGTAAGGGATCCAGTCCGACACCTTCTGCGCCTGCGACTCGAACGACAGGAACGCCGCCATGTACTGGTTCGGGAAGTACCGCTTCAGGAACGCCGTCTGGTACGCGACGATCGCGTACCCGGTCGAGTGGCTCTTGTTGAAGCCGTAACCGGCGAACTTCAAAATAAGTTCGAACAGGTCGTTCGCCTGCTTCTTGTCGAGCCCCTTCTTCCCCGCGTTCTCGACGAACAGCGGCCGGTTGGAATCGATGACGTCCTTCTTCTTCTTGCTGATCGCCTTGATGAGCGTGTACGCGCTGCGCAGCGGGATGTCGCCCAGCTCGTGGACGATCTGCATCACCTGCTCCTGGTACACCATCACGCCGTACGTCTCTTCGGTGAAGCGATCGACGATCTCGTGCACCTTGGGGACCTGCTTCGTCCCGTGCTTGCGCTCGTTGTAATCCGGGATGAGGTCCATGGGGCCAGGGCGGAAGAGCGCGTTGGCCGCGATCAGGTCCTCCAGCCGGTCCGGCTTCATCTCCGTCAGCAGCCGCCGCATCCCGCCCGATTCAAACTGGAACACGCCCGTCGTATCGCCGTTGCGGAAGAGCTCGAACACCTTCGGATCATCAAACGTCAGCCGGTCGAGATCGAGCGGGTCGCCCTCGCGCCCCTCGTCCCAACCGA
>CAYGNN010000018.1:17799-26345 GCA_964351165.1 uncultured Phycisphaeraceae bacterium | reverse complement strand
CCAGATAGCTTCATTTGCATCCGAAGTGAAGATGATTTGGAAGTCATCAAATTCATTGAGCAGTACGGTTACAAGCGCGACCCCGACGTCCTCGACACCTGGTTCTCCTCGGCGCTGTGGCCGCTCTCGACGATGGGCTGGCCGGACGTATCGCAGGACGCCTCCTTCGACGGCCTCCTCGACGCCTTCAACCCGACCAACGTCCTCTGCACCGCGCGCGAGATCATCACGCTCTGGGTCTCGCGCATGGTCATGTTCAACCGATTCTTCCTCGGGCAGAATCAGCACGACCCGGAAACGTTCATGCCCGGCCACAATCCCTTCCACGACGTCTACATCCACGCGATGATCCAGGACGGCGAAGGGCGGCAGATGTCCAAGTCGCTCGGCAACGGCGTCGATCCGCTTGACATCCTCCACACGCACGGCTCCGACGCGATGCGCTTCACGCTCTGCCAGATGACCACGCAGACGCAGGACGTGCGGATGCCGGTGGAGTTCGACGAGAAGGTCGGCAAGAACACCTCGCCCAAGTTCGACCTGGGCAAGCGGTTCTGCAACAAGCTCTGGAACGCCGCACGCTTCACGCTGATGATGATCGACGAAGCGGAGCAGGGCGTGGACGAATCCCCCGACGAGCCTCGGCTCATCGACCGCTGGATGCTCTCGCGCGTCGAGAGCTGCGTCCGCCAGTGCGAGGAGGCGCTCAGGACGTACCAGTTCAGCGTCTACGCGCAGGCGATGTACGACCTCGTCTGGCGCGACTTCTGCGACTGGTACCTCGAAGCGGTGAAGCCGACCGTCAAGCGCGACCCCAGGCAGCGCGCGGTGCTGCGGTCGACGCTCGATTGCATCCTGCGCCTGCTCCAGCCTGTCTGCCCCTTCGTGACGCAAGCCATCAGTGAGTACGTCAACGAGGTCGAGACCGGCGAGACGCCAGGCGTGTCGCTCCCCAAGGCGGACCTGCTCTGCATCGCCGCGTGGCCAGACATCGCAGGCGACCTGCGCGACGAGGCGGCAGAGACCGAGTTCGATCGTCTCCGCAGCCTGATCGAGGCGATCCGCGATGCGCGCTCCGGTCAGCAGGTCCATCCCAGGCGGAAGATCACGCTGCACGTCGATGCGGCGTTGGCTGGCGAGATCACCAGCGGCGAGGGCCTCGTCGAGACGAGCGCCGGCCTGGAGCGCGTCACCACCGACGCGCCTGATGGCGAGAGCGTTGCCTTTGTTTTCGACGCGACGGAGCACCGCCTGAGCGACCTCGCGGACGCCGTGGACGCGAGCGTGGAGCGCGAGCGCCTCACCGAGCAGATCGCCGGTCTGGACAAGGACATCAAGGCCCTCGAAGGCCGCCTGAACAACCCAGGCTACGTCGAGAAGGCCCCAGAGCACATGGTCAACGAGACGCGCGCCCAGCTTGCTGCAAAGCAATCCGAGCGCGACGCCGCGGCGAAGTCGCTGGAAGGCCTGGGGTGATCAACGCCTCCCGGTTCCTGGTTGTGTTGCTCGCGCTCGGCGCGCTGGCGTCGTGCGAGACTGCGCCCAAAGCTGCGACTCCTGCGCCGCCGCGCGCAGCCGCAGCAAAGCCAGATCCCACACCCAGACCGACCTTCGAAGAGCCCCCCATCGACGTGGTGCTCTCAAGGGAGCCCTGGTCCTTCGGCGCCAGCACCGGGATGGTCATCCGCACGCCCAACTACCGCATCTACACGACCGAGCGATCCCAGGCGCTGCGCGACCGGCTCCCAGAGTTTCTTGAGCGCGCGCTCGCCCACTACCGAACCGCGCTCGGCTCGCTTCCTGCGCCGACGATCCGGCTCGATACCTACCTCATGGATTCGCGCCCCCAGTGGGTTGCGCTCTCCAAACGCCTGACCGGCAGCAACGAGGGGCCGCACGACCTGATCGGCCGCGGCGGGTACGCCTCGCGCGGGATCGGCGTCTTCTACGACATCGGTCTGTACGACACGCTCGCCATCGCAGCGCACGAGGGGTGGCACCAGTTCACGCAGCGCACGTTCAAGGACCCCCTCCCGGTCTGGATGGAAGAGGGCCTCGCGACGTACATGGAGGGGCACAAGTGGGATGGCGACCGCGCAGTCTTCCAGCCCTGGGCGAACATCGAACGCTTCGACCGCCTGCGACTGGCGCACAGCAGGGGCGAGCTGATCCCATTCCCGGAGTTGATCGAGTCCTCGCCGCAGGACTACGCCAAACGCGGCGACGGCAGCGAGCTGATCTACTACGCGCAGGTCTGGGCGCTCATCCATTACATCCAGAGCGGGGACAACCGCGTCTACCGCCCCGGCATGCGGTCTCTGTTGTCCGACGCCGCGGCGGGCCGCGCGAGGAACGCGCTGGCGAACCGGTTCGGCCGCGAGGAGACGATCCGGATCCTCTCCGAACGCCGGGGCGCTGCGATGCTCGAGCTGTACTGCGACACCGACCTCGTCACGATCGGTGTCGGGTACGATCGCTTCGTGGAATCGATCGTCCGCTCGGGCGCCCGGAATCGGATCACCGCCGGACGCTCGCCGCTGGACTGACCAACGCCTCGCGCCGGAGGACAGACCATGATGCAACCGACTGAGCCGATCACGCTGCCCGATGGCCCGATCGGTCTCCTCTCCGATGCGCACGGCGATGACGCCATGACCCGTGCCGGCGTCGCGGCGCTGGTCGAGGCTGGCGCGTGCTCCCTCATCTACCTGGGTGATGTCTGCGGCGATGGCGTTATCGATGCGCTCGCGGGTGTCACAGCACAGGACGGCGCAGCGGTCCCAGCCCGGCTCGTCTTCGGCAACATGGACTTCGACACAGGACCATCATCCAGGTACGCCGATTCGATCGGGGTCGGCGTGGATCACCCCTGCGGCGTGTACCTCTGCGCTGGCAAGTCGATCGTCGCTACGCACGGCCACCTGCATGGGTTCGAAGAATCCGCGGTGCGCACCGGCGCTGATTACTTCCTGCACGGCCACACGCACAAGGTCCGCGATGAGCTGGTTGCGACCACACGGATCTGCAACCCTGGCGCCCTGCACCGCGCCGAGCAATTGACGGTCGCGTTGCTCGATCCGGTCGCCGATACGTTCCGCGTGATCGAGGTCAGCCGCTGAGTCATGCCGAGGCCGCCTCGGTGCGGATGCTCTATGATGGCCTCCCGATGAGCGACCAGGACGCCCCCAACAAATCGACCGGCCAGGTGTTCGTGGTCCGCCCTGCGATCGCTGCGGATGACGCAGATCTGGCCGCATTCCTCGCCGATGCTGAACCGATGGCGGCGCCGGCGCTGGATGTCCCTGCGACGATCGACCCTCCGGAGAACCCGCTCTTTTCGGAAGAGCTCGGCCGCTGGGTCTGGGTCGCGCGCGAGCAGGGGCAGGAGACCGGCCCACTCGCCGGTTCGGTCACGCTGCACCGGATGGAGCAGAGCGCCGCGCAGATGAGCGGGCTCCGCGTCGAGCCATCGCTGCGGGGCCAGGGCATCGGCGCGAAGCTGGTGAACGAGTCCCTCCGCTTCTGCGGCGACAACGGGATGATCAAAGTCACGCTCGACACCCTCACCGATCAGAAGCGGGCGATCCACCTCTTCGAACGCGTGGGGTTCCAGCTCAGCCGGAAGAAGGAGAGCCAGGGGCACGAGTGCCTCGAGTTCTACCTCGACCTGTACCGCAGGCCGGACAGCGCCGAGGGGTGAGGCGCTGTGGTGGCTGACGAGACTGTCCGGCTCTTTGTTTCGATCGATCTGGATGATGCGCTGCGCAAGGCGATGCGCCCGCTGGATTGGTGGATCGATCACCAGGATGGGTTCCGCAAGATCCCGCCCAACAATCGGCACGTGACGGTTGCGTTTATTGGTGACGCGCCGGCAGCGAGTACCGATGCGATCGCGCAAGCGCTCGGCGCTGTCATGCAGCGGCACGGCGCGTTCCGGATACGGCCGACCGGATTGCTCCCGATCCCGAGCATGCACCGGCAGCGTGTCATCGCGATCGGGCTTGATGGGACCTCAGGCTTCGACGCGCTCGCTGCTGACGTGCGCGATGCGCTGCTGCGATCGCCAGCCTGTGAGCGGCTCCTGGATGCGGAGGACCGCCCGCAGCGAGCGCATATCACGGTCGCTCGAAAAAAAAGATCTGGCGGTTCCCGGCGTGCGGCGTTCGATTCGGCGCCGCCATTCGAGGCTGTCGTGCCCTGCGAGGAAGTGCGGTTGATGCGCTCGGAACTGACCGGAGATGGTCCGATATACACGCCGCTGGCGCGTTGGACGCTGAGCGGCGGCGCGGAATGTTAACTTGGCCCAGGGGCGCCGGGACACGTTACACGCCGTGATGGAGCAGGCTCCTGACGTCCGAGAACTTCGCGTTCTGCCTTCACAAATCCGGGGTTTTGGAGGTTCTCGGCTCGCTCGAATCCGCGATGCCGACAGCGTTTTCTCTTGATCGGACGTGCGAGGGGAAGTATCCTCCGGTCGCGACGGTGGGGTAACCAGAGCAACAGTTTTCGAACCCCAGCGGATCCGCGCCGTCCGGCGTGCGTATCGCACTGTGGCGAGCCATCGCGCTCGCCCACCCAACCCAGGCTTCCCTCTTACTCAACGCCCCAGGCCCGCAGCAATGCTGGTCTGGGGTTTTTTCATTGTGTCTGCGATCGCGACGCCTGCTGATTTCTGCGGCGCCGCAGGGGCCAGAGCGCGCCGCCCAGCGTGATGACGCCTGCGAGGATGGCGAGCGCAACGATCCACGCTGGGATCTGCTCGCGCTCGACCATGCCGGCGCTGTGCGCCCACCAGGGGAGGATCCCGATGAATGGGCCTGCGGTGTAGCCCATCCCGATGAGCGCCTCGTGCTTGCCGCCTGCTTCGACTTCCGCGCCGCCGACCTCCATCGCGTAGTACAGCGCGGCGCAGTAGATGCCGCCGACTCCGATGCCGAAGATGGCGAGCCCCGCGATCATCATGGGGATGCTCGGCGCGAGGACTGTCAGCGCAAAGCCACCAGCGAGGGCGCCTCCGGCCCAGATGGTGGTGCGCCAGCGGCCATGCCAGCCGTGCCAGCGTTGCATGAGCAGGAAGACAGCCAGCCTGCTGACGGCCCAGGCGGAGGCGATCCTGGCGCCGGCATCGGCGCTGGCGCCGATCGCTTCGAGCCTGGTCGGGAGTATCGGGTTGAGCGCACAGACGAGGATGTAGCTGAGCACCAGCAGCCAGCGCGTGGCGCGGAGCAGGTCGGTGTACACCGCCGGGTGCGGCTCGTGCTCGTCGTCGAGGTGCTTCGCTGGTGAGGGCGTGAGCCGCAGGACGACGCCGATCGTCAGCAGGTGGATGACTCCCAGCGCGCTGAGGACGATCATCGCGTTGCCTGTAGCGCCGATGGATTCGAGCCAGCGTGGCGGCTCGTCACCCAGGACCAGGGACATCGCCCAGTACGCGACGATGACCGCCGAGGCCCACGTCAGATTGAAGAGCCCCACAGCGTGGCGGAGCGGCTGTCCCCGGCGGCCTCCGGAGAGGTAACTCTCGACGATGGGCCAGAGCGCGCCGGTGAGCGGGCTGTACGCGAACGCGAAGACCCACACGCCCCAGGCGTTCCCTGCGAATTGCGGCAGGAAGCAGAGCCCCCCCATCGCGAGGTGGAGCACGACGAGGACGGCGCGCGCCTGGAGCCTGGTGGAGGCGGTCAGGCGCCGGATCAGCGGGCCAGCCCCGATGGCGCCCAGGATGTACGTCGCGCCCAGCAGGAGGCCCAGCAGGAGGTTCTGCCGCTCGTTGAAGCCGTGCTGGTCCCTGGCGAGGAAGAAGACCCCGTTCATGACAGCGCCGGTGCCCAGGCTGTTGAGCGCGACGATGGCCAGGACTGCGGCCAGGGGTTTCTTCATCGGTGGCTGTTTCAATCCGGTCGTTGCCTCGGTGCTGGTGCGATCGTAGCATGGAGGACCGGGCTGTTTCGGCGGCCCGCACGCTGCGCGCGTAGCTCAATTGGATAGAGCGTCGGCCTCCGGAGCCGAAGGTTGGGGGTTCGAATCCCTTCGCGCGTACTTCAACGAAAACACCCCGCACCGGCATCGGTGTGGGGTGTTGTTGGTTTTGGGTTTTCGAGCTGTCGCTCAGGCGGCCTCGGTCTCGAAGACGTTGCCGAACTGGCTCGTCAGCATCGGGACGAGGTCGCTGAGGATCCGGAAGAGGACCTCGGCGGGGGTGCCGATCGCGTCGATCTCCGCGATGACCTCGCGGTCGTAGTGATCGAGGACATGCTGCGTCTCGTCGCGGTAGATGTCCCACCGGCGGCGGATGAGGTCCTCGTTCGCGTCGTCGGCGCGCTTCTCCTTGATCGCCCTGCGGCGGAGGCGCTCGACCATCGCGTCCTGATCGGAGGCGGCGAGGTGGATCACCCTGAGCGGCTGGATGTGGGCGTCGAGCAGCTTCGCCTGATCGAGGTTCCGGGGGAGCCCATCGAGGAGGAGGATGTCCTTCTCCGGGTTGTACTTCCCGGCGTCCACCTGGGCGGCCATGTGCTCGGCCCAGACCTGCAGGGTGATGTCGTCCGGGACGAGCTCACCTCTGCTGGAGAACGAGGCGACCCGCTTGCCCAGGTCCGACTCCTTGTCGAGCGCGCGGAAAACGTCGCCCATCGACAGGTGATGGAAGCCGGGGATGTGGCCCAGGATCTTGCCCTGGGTGCCTTTGCCGACTCCGGGCGCTCCAAAAAGCAGCACCGCTCTGTATGGCTGTTCGGCCATTGCGTTCCTTCGTATCGACCTTGGTTCGGCCGGGGGTTGGGGCGGGTGACTGTTGGCTTGGGGCCACCACCCATGGGGAGTCCCGTGCAGGACTGTCGGCACAGACTAGCCACCGCTTGACAGGGGGCAAGCCCTGAAGCGTCTGGAACGTCGTTCTGTGCGCTCCAATCGTGCTGGCGGCCGAAAAATCCCTATATTCTCGGCCATGCGAGGAATCACACGGAGGTGGCAATTCCGGGCTGGAAGCCCGTCCACAGGGGCCCCTGCGGACGCTGGGACTGTCCTGGAGCGGATCCTCGCGGCGAGGGGTCTGGTGGACCGCGAGGAGGTCGATCGCTTCCTCAACCCCACCCTCCACATGCTCCACGACCCCTCGCTGATCCCGGACCTCGACGCGGCGGCGGAGCGGATCCTCGCGGCGATCAAGGATCGCGAGCGGATCGTCATCTACGGGGATTACGACGTCGATGGCTGCACCGGTGCTGCGATCCTGGTCCGGACGATCCGGGCGCTGCGGCGCGATGCGGATGTCGGGGTGTACGTCCCCCACCGCCTCGATGAGGGGTACGGGATCAACGCAGAGGCGCTCGAGCGGCTCGTCCGGGAGGGCGCCCAGGTCATCGTCTCGGTGGATTGCGGCATCACCGCGATCGAGGAGGCGCTATTGGCGCGATCGCTCGGCGCGGACCTGATCATCACCGACCATCACAACCCTCCCACTTCGCTCGACGACATGCCGGAGGCGATGGCGGTCGTGCACCCCAGGCGGCCTGATTCTTCGTACCCCTTCGGCGAGCTCTGCGGCGCAGGCGTCGCGTTCAAGCTGGCGTGGCGGCTGGCGACGATGCATCAGGGGTCGGACCGGGTGGGCGAGGCGATGCGCGAGACGCTGATGGACCTGCTGGCGCTGGCGACGCTGGGGACGATCGCGGACGTCGTGCCCCTCGTTGATGAGAACCGCGCGATCGTCCGCGCCGGTCTGACGCGGATGCGGCACACGAACGTGATCGGGCTCACGACGCTGATCAACGAATCCGGGTTGGGCGGCGCGAAGGTGGAGGAAGAGAGTGTCGGGTTCAAGCTGGCGCCGCGGATGAACGCGTCCGGTCGCCTGGGCCATGCGCACGAGACAGTGGAGCTGCTGCTGAGCGAGGACGCCGAGCGGTGCGAGGTGATCGCGAAGGAGCTGACGCGTGTCAACGACGAGCGGCGGGCGATGTGCGATCGGATCCTCGATGAGGCGGTCGAGCGGATCGAGCGCGATGGGCTCGACAGCGATTCGCGCCGGTCGATCGTGCTGGCGGATCCCTCGTGGCACCCTGGGGTGATCGGGATCGTCTGCTCGCGATTGGTCGAGCGGTTCGGGCGCCCCACGGTGCTGCTCCAGGACGAGGGCGAGTTCTGCCGGGGGTCCGGCCGGAGCATCGATGGGTTCAACCTGCACGCGGCGCTGGAGGCGTGCAGCGGCCATCTGGAGACCTTCGGCGGTCACGACATGGCGGCGGGGCTGCGGCTGGAATCCGGCAATCTTAAGGCGTTCTCGGAGGCGATGAACGACGTCGCCTGTGCGCAGCTTTCGCCAGAAGACCTCACAGCGATGGTGACGATCGACTGCGAATCCACGCTGCGCGAATTGACGCCGCAGGTGGTGACAGGCTTGAAGGCCCTTGGCCCCTTCGGCCGGGGGACGCCTTCGCCGCGTGTGCTGCTGCGGGGCCTGCGCACGCTGCGGGCGCCGGAGACTATGGGCGCGCACCGGAAGCACCTGAAGAGCGCTGTCGATCAGGATGGCGGGCAGTCGAAGA